>JAEENZ010000084.1 GCA_016283985.1 Bacteroidales bacterium
TGCTGCTCCTGATACCGTTTGTCGTGATAATCTTCTGCTATGGAATCGCCCTTTATTCCAATGCGGTGTCGCTGATCGGCCTGAATGCGGAGAACCTTTCACGCTTTGTGGGGTGGCTGCTGTTCTATGCGGTAGTCGTTTTCACGCTGTCCGCGGCATTCAAGTACATCCCCGCATGCGAAGTCAAGTACAGGTATGCGCTGATTTCGTCCATTTTCATCTCGGCCGTTTTCTGCGCGTTCCAATACCTGTATCTCGAAACCCAGATGTTCGTCAGCCGCCTGAATGCCGTATACGGTGTAATCGCGGCCATACCGCTGTTCCTCATCTGGCTGAACTACAGTTTCCAGATCGTAATGTACGGTGCCCAGTTCACCTATGCCCTTCAGCATGTCGATGACTATAAACTCGATGAGTATAAACTGATCAAGAGATGAGCAGCGTTTCCAAATTCACCATCAAGGACTACAATCTCATCCGCAAGGAATGGGAGAAGCTCTATGCCGCGGCATCGGAGCGCTGCCGCGATGAGGAGGAGCTGACCATCGTCAAGAAGGCCTTCGACTTTGCAAACCAGGCCCACAGGAACGTCAGGCGTCGTTCCGGGGAACCCTACATCCTGCATCCCATCCAGGTCGCGGAGATAGTGATAGACGAGATAGGCCTTGGCTACAAGTCCATCTCCGCCGCCCTGCTCCACGATGTCGTGGAAGATACGAGCTATACCATAGACGATATCCGGAACCTTTTCGGAGACAACATAGCCCTGCTGGTGGACGGGCTTACAAAGATCAAGACCG
The DNA here is from genome assembly GCA_016283985.1 of Bacteroidales bacterium. Next base: position 801 of record JAEENZ010000084.1, read on the forward strand.
TGCTGGACAACGAAGACCGCAAGCGCGGGCCCATGACCTCCACCGAAAGCATACAGGCAGAGAACCTCAAGCGCATCCTGCTTACGCTGAACGACGACGTGCGGGTGGTGCTCATCAAGCTTGCCGACCGCCTTCACAACTGCCGGACCATAGAATTCATGCCCGAGCACAAGCGGGACAAGATCCTCAGCGAGACGATGTTCATCTTCATCCCTCTCGCCCACAGGCTGGGTCTGTACGGGGTCAAGTCGGAGATGGAAAACATCTGGCTCAGGTTCAAGGAACCGGATGCATACAGGGAGATTTCCGAACGCATCAGCCAGAACGTGGCGGACCGGGATGCGGAAATCGACAATTTCATCAAACCCATAGAGACCGCACTCAAGCAGGCGGATCTTTCGGTCCACATCAAGAAACGCATCAAGACCCCGTATTCCATCTGGTTCAAAATGCGGACGAAGAACGTTCCTTTCGAGCAGATATACGACCTTTATGCCGTGCGAATCATCTTCGACCAGTCCCCAGATCCGGAGGCCGAGCGCCGGCAGGCATACCTCATTTATTCCATCCTCATCGGCCTGTATACATCACAACAGAGCCGTTTCAGGGATTGGATAACATCCCCGAAGAGTAATGGTTACGAGGCCCTGCACTGCACGCTCATGAGCCGTTCAGGGTTCTGGATCGAAGTGCAGATCCGTTCCAGGAGGATGGACGACATCGCCGAAAAGGGAATTGCCGCGCACTGGTCCTACAAGAAGAACGGCTACATTTCGGAGATGGACAGCGAGATGGACAAGTGGCTGGAGAAGGTCCAGGAAATCCTCGTCAGCTCCGACGTGAATGCGCTCGAGCTGCTGGACATCATCCATAAAGACCTGATAACCACCGATATAGTCGTCTTCACCCCTAAGGGGGAACAGCGTACCATACAATATGGGGCGACGGTGCTGGATTTCGCATACAATATCCACACCCACATAGGCAACCAGGCTATTGCGGCCAAGGTAAACATGAAACTCGCTCCCCTGTCGCAGGTGCTGAAGGCCGGCGACCAGGTGGAGATCATCACGGCCGAGAGCGCACATCCTAAGATCGAATGGCTTCAGTTCCTCCAGACCAGGCATGCCCGCAACCTTGTCATCGAATACTTCCGTAAGAACCGTCGTCCCCTCATAGAGAAGGGAAAGGATATCTATTCCGAAAGGCTGACGGTCATGGGTATCGAACGGAACAAGGAGAATCTCAAGAAGATGCTCCGGCATACCATGCTGAACGATGCCTCCGAACTCTATTTCCGTGTCGCGCTCGGCCTGCTGGGCCCCGAAGTCTTCCGGGACACCTTTACCGGTTCCCGCACTCCGTCCGGACATGGAGGTTACCTGCTGTCCACCTGCTGCAATCCTATTCCCGGTGATCCCGTAATCGGATTCAGGGCGGAGGACGGCACGGTGATTGTACACAAGAAGTCGTGTCCCGAAGTGGAGAAACTCGCACTGGAGTACGGCAGTTCCCGTTTCGTGGTTGTAGATGGATTCGATTCCGGATTTGCGGATTTCCCCGTCCGCCTGTCGCTGCGCGGCATCGACAAGATGGGGCTCCTTAACAAAATCAGCCAGTTCGTATCCCTGACCATGGAAATCAATATCCGGGAGATACACCTGAGCGGCAAGGACGGTCTCATGGACGGATATATCGAAATGCTCGTTCACGACAAGAACAACCTGGAAGCCATGATAAAGGGCCTCCGAAAAATCGACGGCGTCCAGGATGTCGTCCGTACGGATATATGATGAAGAAGTACGTTCCCCTCATAATCGTCCTGCTGGCACTGTTCGCACCGGTGTTCATGCCGTCGTGCGCCAATACGACCCAGGCCCCGTCCGGTGGCAAGAAAGACACCATCCCGCCTTATATCATCGATATAAAGCCCCTCCCGGGTGCAATAGGCTTCCCGCTGGAGAAGGGAAAGATCGTTTTCTATTTCGATGAATACGTCACCATCAAGACGGCTACGGACATATTCCTCTCTCCCCCGCTTGAGAAGAGGCCCAAGTCCAGAATCGTTGGAAAGAAACTTGAAATCACTTTTGAGGGAACCCTGGAGCCGAATACCACTTATACCTTGAACCTGAACGGCGCCATTGCCGACAACAACGAAGGCAACAGGTTCCCCGGTTTCACCTATGTTTTCTCAACGGGAGAACGGATCGACTCGATGTTCATCACCGGAACCGTGCTGGACTGCAACACGCTTTCCCCTGTGAAAGGCGCCACGGTCATGCTCTATAAGGATCATTCCGATTCTGCGGTTTTCCTCCAGCGCCCCTATGCTGCAGGAATGACCGACGACTGGGGTTATTTCGTGCTGCCTTTCATCCAGGACACTTTATACAGGATATATGCCATCAAGGATGCAGGAGGCGACAACATATACAGTCCCGACGTCGACAGGGTCGCTTTCATCGATTCCCTGATAAGGCCCGACTGGAAAGTCGCGGATTCTATCCCGGAGCTGCTTAAATACGACATGACAGATACTATCGGCTGTCAGGAACGCCGCAGCCAGCACGAGCTTAAACTCTTCCGCGAGCATCCTAGCAAGCAGTACATAGTAAACAAGGTGCGCACGTCGCCCCGATCCGCTTACATTACCTTCATGGCTCCCGATGCCTGGATCGATTCGCTGTGGTTCGGAGGATATCCTGCCGACAGGGTGATCTCCCAGTTCAATATCCAGCAGGACAGTCTCGAACTGTGGCTGAACGACAGGCGTCCGGCCCCGGATACCCTTCATCTTTTCGTCAATTACAGGAAGACGGATTCGACAGGAGTCATGAGGCCCGAGCTTGAACATGTCAAGCTGGTAATGGATCCGGAGGTCAAGAAGAATTATTCAAAGAGCCGCCGCCGTAACGTGAAGCACGAGGATACCATATGCGTTTATTCTCTAAAGGCGGAGCCGGAGAACGTGGAAAAGGAGGGTTTCGTGATGGAATTCAAGTATCCCATCATCTACGAGAATTTCGATTCCCTGCGTTTCCGTTATGTCAATCCCAAGCAGAAAGAGTTCAAGGGAGAGGTGTCCATAGAGCAGGATTCCCTGAATCTCAGGCGTTATGTCATCCGTCCCAGGGTCAAATTCCAACCTGGTTTCGAGTATTTCCTGAAGGTTCCGCACCGTTCTTTCAAGGATATCTACGGCTACTGGTGTGACAGCACCGAGGTCAAGGTGGCCCTGCCTACCGATGAATCGCTGAGTCTGCTGAACGCGAATATCACCGGCGTTGACAGGAAGTATATAGTCGACCTGCTTGACGAGAAGCGCACGAAGGTGATCCGTTCATATATCATCGAGAAAGACTGCGTGCTGTCTTTCCCCTACCTCAAGGCCGGAAGGTACTCCATCCGCATTGCGGACGATGGCAACAACAACTCCATAGTCGATACCGGCGACCTGCTTCAGCACCGCCAGCCGGAGCCGGTCCACTTTGTCAAGTTCGGTGACAGCGAATATCTTGAGATAATGAAATCCGCTGAGCTTGACCAGAAGATAGACCTTTCCGAACTGTTCAAGAAAGAATGAAGAAAGTCCTGGTAATAATCGCCGTTGTTTTCCCGTTCCTGGCCCTTCAAGCCCAGGAAGCCGGGACTTTTGCCGTGGAAGGGCCTCAGTTCAGTTCAGGGAACGTGCGTTATATCCAGGATACTACCGTGACCGTAGAGACATATGCCGACATCAACGATTACGACCTTCTCGGCATCAACTACGGAATGACCTGGTCCCAGATGCAGTTCAATCCTCCCGTAAAGCAGGATTGGATCGTCAATCCTTTCTACGTATCGCTGAACTATACCCATTATCTGAAGATGTTCGACTACATGCCGTTCTTCGGATATCAGATTGGTATCGCTTACGGCAAGGAGGGTTACAAATTCAAGGAGAACAAGGAAACGGGCTCCATTTATACCATCGAAGGGGCGACCGAAGCGGTGATGGACGTGATCGAAGTTCCTTTCCTCGCCCATTTCCATTTCGATGCCCTGCATTTCAAGATCATGGCGAATGCGGGCCTTTACGGTGGATACAGGCGGACCATTACCCGTCGCGGCCCCAGGGTTACGGCCGGCCTCGAAAATGCGTTCAAAGACACTGACCGCCAGCCGGACTACGGTCTTCAGGGCGGGGCCGGCATCGGTTTCATATTCAGCCCCTGGGAATTCCATTTCAATGCCCTGGTCCGTTATTCGTGGTCCAGCATCTATACTCCCGATTCTTCGCCCAGTATCTATAACAAGTATTATTACCGTTTCGCTTATCCACTGGACGTCAACGTAATGTTCGGTGTATACTATCAGCTTACGAAGCGTACGGGCCGTACGTCTAAAGACCTGAAGCGCCAGGCGAAGGATATCGTAATCAATGGCTGGGAACTTGACCATGGAAACACTGAAAGTAAGGATAGGTAAGGACCTGGTGATAGGTGAACCCGGGCATATCGTCGTCCAGACGATGTGCAACACCCATACGTACGACATCGAAGCCACCGTAGACCAGTGCATGCGCATGAGCAGGGCCGGCGCGGAACTCATACGCATCACCGTTCCGGGGATGAAAGACGTGCCCTGCATCGCCGAGATAACGCGGATACTGCGTTCCAATGGTGTCATGACACCTCTTGTCGCAGACATCCACTTCTCTTCGGAAACCGCCGTCGCGGTTGCCAAAGTGGTGGAAAAGGTTCGGATCAACCCGGGCAATTTCCATCCCGACCATGAGACCGCCAGGGCGCGTTTTGCAGAGCTTCTGGGAGTTTGCAAGGGATACGGCACGGCAATCCGCGTAGGACTCAACCACGGATCTCTGGGCAAGTACATAACGGACCTTTACGGCAACACTCCCCTTGCAATGGCCAAGGCCGCGATGGAATGGCTGCAGATGTGCGTGGAAAACGATTTCTTCCAGGTCGTAGTATCGCTGAAGTCCAGCAACACCATAGTGATGGTGGAGGCCTACCAGCTTCTGCATAAGATGATGCAGGAATCCGGGGTGGTCTTCCCCATGCACCTTGGCGTTACCGAGGCCGGCAACGGGGACAGCGGGCGCATCAAATCGTGCGTCGGAATAGCCACACTGCTTGAGCAAGGCATAGGAAACACCGTGCGCGTTTCCCTGACAGAAGACCCTGTCGAAGAAATACCTGTGGCGAAGTATCTTGCCGAGAGATACGGAGGCAAGCCCGTCAGCATGCCACATGGCCGCGAACGCATCATCCTGGACGCCGCCTGCGATTACGGTCCGTCCCTGCTCATGCACAGGATCGATGACCTGAAGCTCGATACCGGTCTGGGCGCTGAGTTCGACGCATATCTTGCCGATGAAATACTTCAGGCATCCAGACGCCGTTTCTACAAGCCGGAATACATTGCCTGCCCGGGCTGCGGACGCACCATGTATAATCTTCAGGATGCCTTCGAGAAGGTGAAGGCCCGCACGTCCCATCTCAAGGGGATGGTAATCGCCGTCATGGGGTGCATAGTAAACGGCCCTGGAGAGATGGCCGATGCCGACTGGGGTTACGTGGGTGAAGGAAACGGCAAGGTAAGCATATATAAAAAGAACGTACCGGTACTGAGGCACGTTCCTGAAGATGAAGCTCCGGACAAATTGCTGGAACTTATCGAATCTGAGCTATAACCGTCTCGCACGCCCTGGTGTGGTCTCCCAGGCATACTTTAATCTCAGCGTCCATAGGAAGGAATATGTCCATCCTGGATCCGAATTTGATTATACCGCACTGCTCCCCGGCCTTTACCTTGAGGCCGGGCTTGGCGTAATTGACAATTCTGCGGGCAAAAGTGCCTGCGTGTTGCTTGAAAAGCACTTCCGAGCCTGAAGCTGTGCGTATGCACGTGCTCGTGTGCTCGTTCTCTTCGGAGGCCTTCGGCTTGAATGCGAGGAAATGCTTTCCGGGATTATACTTGTAATAAGTAACCTCGCCCGTCACCGGCCAGAAATTGGCATGCACGTCGAAGAAATCCATATAGACGCATACTCTTTTGCATTGGCGCTTGATGTACTCGTCTTCGAAGACTTCATCGATTATGACGACTTTTCCGTCGGCCGCAGAACTTACCAGGGTATCGCTACCCGCCGCCGCCCTTTCGGGAACACGGAAAAAGAAAAGCTGCCAGATGCAGAAAACCCACGCGAAGACTATCAGGAGCCATTTCACCCATGCAACGTTCACGAACCTGTACGTCACGAAGATGAACAAGGCCGCTATGACGAAAACGACCGCAAGGGTGCCGAATGAGTTCCTGTCTATCTTCGGTATGCTCATATCAGATTAAAAGCCAAGAGATAAAGCGTTCCGGCCGGAATAGCGGCAAGGGAACTGTCGAAACGGTCGAGCATGCCTCCGTGCCCGGGAATCAGGTTACCGGAATCCTTTACTCCGAAGAAACGCTTCCATGCGGACTCAAGAAGATCTCCGAGGACCCCGAAGCAATTTACGGTAACTGCAAAGGCAAGGCAATGGACCAGAGGGAATTCCAGCAGACCGCATGCTTTCATGATGGCGGAGGCGGCGATGCAGAAAGCAAGACCTCCCCAGAATCCGGTCCATGTCTTGTTGGGAGATATCGTCGGTGCCATCTTGCGGCTGCAGAAGCGCTTTCCAAGTGTGCTGCCTACGCAGTAGGCGCCCACGTCGGAACTCCATATCAGCAGGAAGAAACAAAGCGGCAGGATGCCGGAAAAGGAGCCCTTGATAAAGCCCAGGAAGCAAAGCAGGCCCATTGCGCTCAATATGTAGACTATGCCGCAAGAATGATATGCCACCGCATTCCATCCGGAAACCTTCTTACCGGTTTTCCGGGGTAAGGTAGAATACTCATAAAGCATACCGAATGCCATCATTGTAGTGAGTATGCCGAACAGGCGTGCATTCACCAGCAGCCCAGTAAACATGATGGCTACGAAGACTGCTCCTGAAATGGTTCTGACGGCAAAAGGCTTCATCATGCTTCTTCCGCTTTAACCTTTGGACCGAGGATGGCTTCGATGTCTTCCGCGAAGATCACTTCCTTGTCCAGAAGCATCTGAGCCACTTTTTCGAAAGCCTCGCGATGGTCCGTGAGTATCTTTAGAGTGCGTTTGTGAACCTCTCCGACAAGGTCTTTGACCTCGCTGTCCATAAGCTCGGCGGTCTTCTCGGAGTAGGGCTTGATCATCTCGTATCCGCGGGCACCGGTGGAATCGTAGAACGAGAGTTGGCCAACCTTGTCGCTCATCCCGTAGAACTGGACCATGCTGTAGGCTATGTTCGTCAGCCTTTCAAGGTCGTTAAGTGCACCTGATGCGGGCTCTCCGTTGACTATCTCCTCGGCGACGCGTCCGCCGATCAGGGTGCACATCTCGTCCATCATCCAGGACTTGGGCAGTATCTTCCTCTCGCTGGGAAGGCTCCAGGTGAGGCCGAGTGCCTGCCCTCTCGGGATAAGGCTCACCTTGAATATGGGATCGGCATACGGAAGGAGCCATCCAACGACCGCGTGACCTGCCTCATGGTAGGCCGTGGTACGTTTCTCGGCAGGGGTCATGATGGTGGAATTCTTGCGCTCCAGGCCTCCTACTATCCTGTCTACCGCGTCCAGGAAGTCCTGTTTTTCGATGGCCTTCTTGTTGCGCCTGGCCGCAGTCAGGGCCGCCTCGTTGCACACGTTTGCAATATCTGCTCCGGAGAAACCCGGAGTGTGCTTGGCCATGAATTCCATGTCGAAGTCGTCGGCAAGCTTAAGGCCGCGGAGATGCACCTGGAATATCTCCTGACGCTCTTTGAGTTCGGGAAGCTCGACGTGTATCTGGCGGTCGAAACGGCCGGCGCGCATCAGCGCCTTGTCCAGGATATCGGCACGGTTGGTCGCAGCCAGCACTATGACGCCGCTGTTGGTGCCGAAGCCGTCCATCTCCGTGAGGAGCTGGTTAAGGGTATTCTCCCTCTCGTCGTTGGAAGACCAGCCCACGTTCTTGCCCCTGGCGCGTCCTACGGCATCTATTTCGTCGATGAACACTATGCAGGGGGCCTTCTCCTTGGCCTGTGCGAAAAGGTCACGTACGCGGCTTGCACCCACGCCTACGAACATTTCCACGAAATCCGAGCCGCTGATGGAGAAGAACGGCACGTTCGCTTCACCGGCCACGGCTTTTGCCAGCAGGGTTTTTCCCGTTCCGGGAGGCCCTACGAGCAGGGCTCCCTTCGGGATCTTTCCGCCCAGGGCGGTATATTTCTGGGGATTCTTCAGGAAATCCACTATTTCCATGACTTCTTCCTTCGCTCCGTAAAGACCCGCGACGTCCTTGAAAGTCACGTTTACCGTATTCTTGTCGGCAAGTTTGCCGGTAGAGCGTCCAACATTGAATATGCCTCCGCCACCGACGCCTCCCTGGCCTTTTCCGCCCATGGCGTTACCCATTCCGCGGAACATCCAGAACCACATGACGATCAGGAGTATGGGCCAGAGCAGCCAGTCCAGCATGTTGCGCCACATCTTGGAATCATTCTCCATGACGATCTTAACCGGTGCGGCATCGGGTTTCGCGATCTGCAGTTCGGAATTCAGGTTCTCGAATTCGGCTTCAGCATCGAATTTGTCGGATACGAGGAAGGTGAAATGCGGCGATTTGGCGGGAAGCTGTCCTCCGGGGAACAGTTCCGTGTACTTGCCCAGAGCCTCCGGCTTGATGGTTACGTTACCCTTGTAATCATTACGCACGAAGTGAATCTCCTTCACGTCTCCTTCGAGGATCATCTGTTTCAGGCCGGCCCATTCGATCTTCTGGGGCCCCGGGCCGCTGTTCCTGAAAAGGAGAAAACCGATTCCGAGTATGAGTATAAAGTAAAACCACGACAGATTGAGGCGGATTACTTTCTTCTTATTTTTTTTGTCTGCCATTTATTATAATAATTGTAACTTTGTGCTCAATCATACAAATATAATGACAAAAACGAAGAAATCATACGATTCTTTTCCAATACGGTGGCTGGACACCACTGATTCAACCAATTCCGATATCAGGAGGGGCCTGGACGGCCTTGCCAATTTGTCAGTGATCGCCGCGCGTTTCCAGACCGCCGGCCGGGGCCAGGGCACTCACACCTGGCTCTCCCCCAAGGACGAAAACCTTACTTTCAGCATCCTTATCCGATTCGGTGTAGACGGCATTCCGATCCTTCCTGTTGCCGATGCCGTGCGCATATCTTATATTGCCACCCTTTCCATACATGATTTCCTTGCAGAAGAAGGTGTGGAATCCCGCATCAAATGGCCCAACGACATTTGGGTGGGCGACCGCAAGATATGCGGGATGCTCATCGAGAATATCCTTGACGGACCGAACGTGGGCTGCAGCATAGTGGGTATCGGGATCAACCTGAACCAGGAGAGTTTCGATGCATCCCTGCCCAATCCGGTATCGCTCTACATGCTTACCGGGCGCAAGTATGACCTGCCGGCCACGTTGCAGAGACTATATGAAACAATTTGCCGCCGGGTTGCCCAACTGGGCGCTCCCGACGGCTATAACGAGTTGGAAATGGAATTCAACAGGCATGTGTTCCACCTCGAAGCTGAGCAATCGCCTCTGCGGGATCAGCAGCGTTGAAAACCGAACTGCCGGCCACCAGGATGCCTGCACCGGCCTTCTTCAGCAACTGTGCGTTCTCTGCATTCACTCCCCCGTCCACTTCTATGGGCGCATCTAGTCCCCTGCGGTCCATTTCTTTCTTGAGCGCCTTGATCTTGTCCAGGCTCTCAGGAATGAACTTCTGCCCGCCGAAGCCGGCGAAAACGGACATGATCAGGAAATAATCCGCCTGCCCGATGTACGGGAAGAGAGTCTCTACGGGAATGTCAGGATTGATTACCAGACCGGCCTTCATACCGTGGGCGCGTATATCGGCCAGGATGGCCGCGGTATCATCGCCAGCCGCTTCCTGATGGAAACTCATCATGCTCACGCCCAGTTCGGCGCAACGGCCTACCCACCTTTCCGGATGCACTACCATCAGGTGTGCATCCATGGGGATCCTGGCGTATTTGGCAACGGCCTCCACTACAGGGAATCCAAAGGAGATATTGGGCACGAAGGAGCCGTCCATTATATCCAGATGGATGAGATCGGCGCAGCCGTTAAGCATTTCTATGTCTTTCCCCAGCGCGGAGAAATCCGCGGAGAGGATCGAAGGGGCTATTTGAAGTTGCATACCACGTCGTCCAGAAGTTTAACGAATTTGTCCATCGAAGCAAGTTCCAGCTTTTCTCCCGGGGCATGCACGCCGCGGAGAGTGGGGCCGAAAGAGATCATGTCCAGATCGGGGAATTTCTCGAGGAAGAGGCCGCATTCCAGACCAGCATGTATGGCCAGTACCAGGGGCTTCTGGCCGAAAAGCTTGCGGTAGGATTTGACGCTTTGCTCCAGGATATGGGACTTGAGGTTAGGATTCCATCCCGGATACTTGCTGTAGCATTCGACCTCTGCTCCGGCTTCACGGAAAATGTCCGCGACCTTCTCCACCAGTTCGTCCAGTTCGGCAACTACGCTGCTCCGCTGGCTCGTGGCCACCTTTATGACGCCTTTTTCGGGCATGCTGACGGCAGCCAGATTGGTCGAGGTCTGAACCAGGCCTTCGATGTCCGGGCTCATCCTGATCATGCCGTGAGGGCATTTGGCAAGTGCGTTCAGGAGCAATCCGGCGGTTTTGCCGTCTATCGCCCTGCGGCCGGCCCTGACCTCTTTCACGGAGAAGCTCAGACCAGGTTCGGTTTCGGAGTATTCCTCCTTGAACTTGTTTCCATAAGCACCGAAACGGCCCGAGATACCTACGATATCCTGTGTTGCGATGACTGCCTTGCACTCACGTGCGATCGCGTTGGACTTGCCTCCCCCGACCAGACTGATGAGCTGGAACCCGGCAGGCAGTTCTCCGGCGAGGAAGTCGGAGAGAATCTTGACGGTGTTCGCACGATGCTTGTTGATGTCGTCTCCGCTGTGCCCACCTATTCCGCCGTCGACCGTGAGCTCGATGGACTTGATTCCCAGTTTGATCCTTTCGGGAGTAAATTTGAAATATGCATCGGTATGCTCTCCGCCGGCACAGCCGATGAAAAGCTGGCCTTCGTCTTCGGAATCGAGGTTGATGAGCGTCTTACCGGTGAAGAATCCTTCCTCGAGGGCATTCGCGCCGTCCATTCCGGTTTCTTCCGAGATGGTGAAGAGGCTTTCGATGCGTCCGGCCGGTGTATCGCTCTCCATCAGGGCTAGGCATGCGGCGATGCCTATGCCGTCGTCTGCGCCGAGCGTGGTGTTCTTGGCTATCATCCAGCCATCCTCAATCTCATAAGGAATGGGATCCTTGCCAAAATCGAATTGGAATCCGGCGTTCTTCTCGCAGACCATGTCCTGGTGTGCCTGAAGGACGATGGTTGGAACGTCCTCCTTTCCGGGAGATGCGGGTTTGATGATCAGCACGTTGCCGATGGCGTCCTTCTTGTACTCGAAGGCGTGCTCTTCGGCCCAAGCGCAAAGAAACTCCGTCATGGGAGCTTCTTTGCCGGATTCGCGCGGGATGCGGGTAATCCGTTTGAAAATGTCTAAAACCGATTCGGATGTCATACGTGTAAGATTTTCTCCAGATCGCTTACATATTTCTTGAAGAATTTATCCGTGGCCATCAGGTCCGTGACCGTGGCGCAGGCGTGCAGGACGGTTGCATGGTCTTTCCCTCCGCTCTCGGCTCCTATGGTGGACAGAGAGCAGTTGGCTATGAGGTTCCTGCAGAGGTACATCGATATCTGGCGGGCCTGTACTATCTGGCGCTTGCGCGACATCGAAAGCAGGGAGTCCCTGGTGATGTTGAAATAGTCGCAGACCGCTTTCTGCACCTTGTCGATGGTGATATTACTGGTGTCTTCGCCTACGATCTTCTTCGTGACCCTGGATGCGAGGTCGATGGAATTCTCTTCCCTTGCCATGGCGGAATATGCCGCAACGGAGATAAGGGCTCCTTCGAGCTCACGGAAGTTGGTCTGGATGTTCGATGCGAGATACTGCAGGACGTCTTCACCGATGGTCATGCCTTCCCTGAAAGCGCGGGCCTTGAGCATTGCAAGGCGGGTTTCGTAGTCGGGATGGGTCAGCTCGACCGAAAGGCCCCACTTGAACCTGGACAGCAGCCTCTCTTCGAAATTCTGCAGTTCCGCTGGAGAACGGTCGGACGTGAGGATGAGCTGCTTCGAGTTCTGGTGCAGGTGATTGAATACGTTGAAGAACGCCGTCTGGTTACCCTGACCTACCAGGTCCTGGATATCATCGATGATTAGGACGTCTATCTTCATGTAGAACGCCAGGAAGTCGGTCAGCTTGTTGCGTACGAACACAGCGTCCATGTATTGGGTCTTGAACTCGTTGCCGGTCACGTACAGCACGACCAGTTCAGGATACTTTTCCTTGATTGCAAGGCCGATGGCATTCGCCACGTGGGTTTTGCCAAGACCTGGGCCGCCGAAGATGAACAGCGGGTTGAACGGCGTCTTGCCCGGATTGCGTGCGATGTCGGAACCGGCGGAGATTGCGAGTTTATTGCAATCCCCCGATACAAGATTGTCGAAATTATAGACCGGCAGGAGCCTGGGATCGATCTGGATCTTCTGAAGGCCGGGATACACGAAGGGGCCCGGATTGCCGGAAGGCTGATAACTGCTGATGCCGATGGACTTGTTGACCGGCGGATTTCCCGGGCCTTCGGGCAGGCGCATGGCCTGCTGGTTGCTGACGGGGCGGATTAGATAGTTCAGTCTGGCATCTGCTCCGATCACCCTCTTGAGGGTCTTCTTGATAACGTCGAGATATGACTCTTCGAGATACTCGCGGAAGAAGTCGGAAGGCACCTCTACGGTGAGCGTGGAATCTATGAGGGAAACCGGCCTGATCTTCTTGAACCAGGTCTCGAAATGCTGGGGTTCGACTATCTGCGAAATGATCTGCAGACAGTTGTTCCAACGGTCTATATGATTCCCTATATTTTGCATAGATTTTTAACTGTGCAAAAATGGTTAAAAAAAAGTCAAAAAATATTTTTTTAACTATTGCATATTAATTTTTTATGTCTTATATAAGGAAAATACAGAATTTTTTCCAACTGATATAACCCCCTCATTTCCAGCACCTTACATATAGCGAAAAAACACAAGAACGCCCTGTATGGACGATTCAATTTTGAAATATTCTAAATTGATTAACCCCTTACTTAAAGCGTGTTACACCATCGGAAGTGAGTTTCACCATGAAAGAACCAGGGTACTTGTCTTTAATTGAAATATTCGCCTTTCTGGCCTCTTCTTCCGACTCGAAAACACCTATTATATATTTATTGAGAGATCCGATGTTCACTACTGTCGGAACATATCCCATAAAGGCGGGATCCGAGCTGTCCATGAGGCGGCTGCTGGCAAAGATCTGAGTGCCGTAACGGACGGCGGGCACCGGGGCGGGTTCCGGGGCCGGCGCAGCTGCCGGAGTTTCTTCCTTGTGGATCTCGAGGCTTCCGTCGTAAATCGATTTATATTCCTTGAAAGCCTCGAAAAGCCTGTCGGCCAGTTGCTTCCTGTTATCTTCTTTTTTCAATATGGCCAGGTCCGTCGAATTGGATATGAACCCAAGTTCGACCAGCACCGCTGGCATGGCGGTTTTCCAGAGAACATAGAAGGGATTCTGCCAGATGCCGCGGTCAGCCCTTATTGGACCGCCCTTCAGCTTTTCCGAGATGATGGATGCAGCGAGGAGGCTTTGTTCCAGGTGAGCGTTCTGCATCAGGGACATGAAGATGTAGGACTGCTCGTCGGAAGGGTCGAAGCCCTGATATTTCGTGGAATAGTCGTCTTCAAGCAGAATGACGGAGTTCTCTCGTTTCACCACGTCCATATTGTATGCGAAAAGGTCCCTGTTCTTGTCGGACGACTGGCCGAGGATATGCACCGAGTAACCGTTGGGCGAAGTGGACCAGGCGGAATTGATGTGGATGGAGATGAAAAGCTGTCCCCCGGCCTTGTTGGCGATGGCTGCACGGTCGCGGAGCTCCACGAATTTGTCGGTGCTGCGGGTCATGACCACCTTCACGTCGGGGAATTCTTCCTTGATCTTTTCCGACAGCATGGTGGCTATCGAAAGGGTGAAGGTTTTTTCGTAGGTCTTTTTATCTTTGCTGACCGCTCCTGCATCCTTTCCCCCGTGCCCGGCATCTATGACTACGGTACGGAGTTTGATGGTTTCGGCCCGGAGCGGAGCAAGCCCCAGAATCAAAGAAAGGAATATGCAGTTTGCGTGTTTCAGAAAAAAAATCTTAATTTTGTATTTTGCAAATTTAGGAAAAAATTGCAATTGAGGAAATTTAAATACCTGTTTCTGTCGGCAATTCTTTTGATTGCCGCCACCCATGATTTGGACGCACAGCGCCCCAGACGTGGCAGAGGACAGGTTTTTTCCTCCCAGGTCGCTGAAAAGAAGGTTGTCCTTCCGGATTCCCTGGAGCTCGCCCGCAGGGATTCCATCCGCCTTGCCGATTCCCTCTTCCGTGTGGACTCCGCCGCACTCATGAAGAGTTCTTCGCTTCAGGCTCCGGCCTTCTCCGCTGCAAGAGACTCCGTCATTGAGGATTTTACCAACGGCCAACGCATGATCCATTATTACGGGGATGTGAAAGTCACCTACCAGAATATGGCATTGACGGCCGAACGGATGGACTACGACGTAACCACCGGCACAGTGCATGCTTATGGTGTTTATGACTCCCTTTCCGCTGAATGGAAAGGCCGTCCGGTCATGACTGAAGGGCAGAAGGTCTATAACATGGAGGAACTGCGGTATAACTTCAATACCCGCAAGGCTAAGATCCTGAATATGGTGACCACCGAGGATGACGGCATCCTGCACGGAAAGAACATCAAGATGATGCCGGACAAGTCTATCAACATCACGAACGGCAAATATACCGTCTGTGACCACGAGGAACCCCACTATTATCTTCAGCTTACTGCAGCCAAGGTCGTCACAGAGCCCAGCCAGAAGATAGTTTTCGGACCGGCCTATCTTGTACTGGAAGACGTGAAGGTCTATCCACTGGTGCTTCCGTTCGGTTTCGTGCCCAAGCGTCCGAAGAGGGCTACGGGCATCCTCTTCCCTACTTTCGGAGAAGAGACCGCTCGCGGTTTCTACATGAGGGACCTCGGCATGTATTTCGTTTTCGGCGATTATCTGGACCTGTCCGCAACCGGGGACTACTTCACTCTCGGCTCCTGGGCCGTCGACCTTAATTCCCGCTACAGGGTCAACTACAAGTTTAACGGATCGTTCTCCCTTACGTATTCCGATGACCGCACAGGAGAAAAGGGCAGCGCCGATTATATGCAAAGCACCAACTTCGGAGTCCGCTGGTCTCATTCGCAGGATTCCAAGGCGCATCCCGGAACAAGTTTCAGTGCTTCGGTGAATTTCTCCAGCCCGGGAAACAACCGCTACAATGCAAGGTCCGTCAACGAGGCCCTGCAGAACCAGGCATCATCTTCGATTTCGTTCTCGAAGAGTTTCGGCGGAAAAGCTACTCTTTCGCTGAATGCCCTGCATTCCCAGAACTCCAGAGACAGTTCCTACATGTTCACGCTCCCTAACCTGACATTCTCGTTGGCAACCTTCTATCCTTTCAAGCGCAAGCACCGCGTCGGGAAGGAGCGCTTCTACGAGAAGTTCTCGTTAGGATACAATACTACTTTGCAGAACAAGATAGGCTTCAAGGCCTCGGAATTCATGCAGGATGGCTTCTTCGACAAGTTCCAGAACGGTATGACCCATAATTTCAGCATAGGCCTGCCAAGTTTCAGCTTGTTCAAATACATCAATATCTCTCCTTCCGTCAGCTACGGTCAGAACTGGTTCTTCCGCACTACGGAGGCATATTACGATGAAGAACTCGGAAAGGTGGTTACCGAAAAAACCAAGGCTTTCTCCCACTTCGGCATAACCCAGACATATTCCGGATCGCTTTCTGCAAGCACGCGCATCTATGGCATGTTCAATTTCGGTAAGTTCCATCGCGTGCAGGCCATCCGTCACGTGGTTTCCCCTTCGCTGTCCATGTCGTTCAGTCCGGATCTCGCCACCTATGCCAACGGATACAGGACTTTGAAATACGTCGATGCCAACAACGAAATCAAGACCTACGACTACAACATCTACAGCGGGCAGCTGTACGGTGTTCCCGGCAGTGGCAAGTCCGCCACCGCATCATTCTCCATCGGCAACAACCTTGAGGCAAAGATGCGCGACTATGCAGATACTACCGGCACCGGCTCGAAGAAGGTCAAGCTGATAGACCAGCTCAGCATACGCTCCGGCTATAATTTCCTTGCAGACTCGTTGAAACTCAACACGATAAGCATGTCGATGTCCACCTCCCTGTTCGGGAAGGTAAGCGTGAGTGCAAGCGCCAATTTCGATCCTTATGCAGTGGATCAGAAAGGCCGCAAGTACAACGAATGGGCCGTCAACATGAAGCAGGGCCTTGCCCGCTTCACGAATGCATCCGCTTCCCTCTCCTACTCCATTTCCGGTAAGGGGGCGATAAAGGGCAACGACGGCAGCAAGCAGTCCGGGGAAAGTGGCGGTGGCAGCGGGAATCCCGCGGACTATTACAAAAGGATCTATACTCATCCTTATACCGGAGAATATATTCCGGGAGGCTGGCTGTATTATACGAATCCCAACGTGCCCTGGTCCGCCAACTTCAGCTACACTTTCAGCTGTAACCAGACCTGGACGTACAATTCCACAGCCAACATGCTGCAGACCAAGAAGAACATTACGCAGACCGTTCGTTTCAATGGGAATATCAAGCTGACTCCCAAGATGAACATAAACGTGTCTTCCGGCTACGATATCCAGGCGAAGAAGATAACCACTACCCAGATGAGTGCGACTTACGACCTGCACTGCTTCAACATCTCCGTATCGTGGGTTCCTACGGGTACCTGGCAGTCCTACAGCTTCCGCATCCAGGCGAATGCCGCGGCCCTTGCAGACCTGCTCCGATTCAAGAAGAGCAGCAGCTTCTGGGATAACTGATTTTTTTGCAGTTATCCTTTTTATTTTATATCTTTGCATATCAATCAAAGCATGCCCTTTCCGGGAAGCTTTATTAACTTTTCAAATATGCCACACACTCTTTTCGAGCTCAATAAGATGAGTAGAGAGCAGCTCGAGACCATTGCAACACAGTTCAACATCAAAAAGATCAAGAATCTTGAAGATGCCGATCTGGCTTTTGCCATCCTTGATGCCCAGGCCACGGAAGCATCGCATCAACCAGATAAGGAAAAGCCTAAGGCCAAGAGGGGACGTCCTCGCAAGGAGCCTGCTGAAAAGAAGCCTGAGAAGAAGGCGGAAAAGGCGGATGAGAAGAAGTCTGAACCCGCCCCTGCTCCCGCGCCTGCGCCTGTCGCCGAGACTCCTGCAGAAAAGCCTGCTCCCAAGAAGCGCGGCCGCAAACCGAAAGCAGCCCAGGCAGAACCGGCGCCGGCTCCCGAACAGAAGCCTGCAGAACCCGTAAAGGCTGAAAAGACGGCCGACGAGAAGCTGAAGGACCAGGCCCGTGAGCTTGCCAAGGAGAATCTGGACCAGGCCCGTGCCGATTTCCTGAAACCTCAGGGCCACAAGGCACCCCAGCCCCAGCAGCCTCCAAAGCCCAAAGCCCCGGAATATGAGGGCACTGTGGAAGCTACGGGCGTGCTGGAAGTCATGCCCGACGGCTACGGCTTCCTCCGCTCATCCGACTACAACTATCTGAACTCACCCGACGACATCTACGTCGCACAGCAGCAGATCAAGCAGAACGGCCTTAAGAACGGCGACACCGTCACCGGTGAGATCCGTCCTCCGCGCGAAGGCGACAAGTATTTCCCTCTCGTGCGCGTCAAATACGTGAACGGCCGCTCGCCCCAGTTCATCAGGGACCGCGTTCCCTTCGACTTCCTCACTCCCCTCTTCCCGGACAAGAAATTCAACCTTCTCGGCCATGGCCACATGAACGACGTGTCCTGCCGTATAGTGGATCTCTTCTCCCCCATAGGAAAGGGGCAGCGCGGCCTCATAGTCGCCCAGCCGAAGACCGGTAAGACCATGCTGCTCAAGAGCATAGCTAATGCCATTGCCGACAATCACCCGGAGGTATACGAAATCGTCCTCCTGATAGACGAGCGCCCCGAGGAGGTCACCGACATGCAGCGCAGCGTAAAGGCCGAGGTGGTCGCATCCACGTTCGACGAGCCTGCCGAGCGTCACGTCAAGGTTGCCAACATGGTTCTGGAGAAGGCCCGCAGACTGGTCGAATGCGGTCATGACGTGGTCATCCTCCTCGACTCCATCACGCGTCTGGCGCGTGCATATAACACGGTGCAGCCTGCTTCCGGCAAGGTTCTCACCGGCGGTGTGGATGCCAATGCCCTCCAGAAACCCAAGCGCTTCTTTGGTGCAGCGCGTAACATCGAAGGCGGAGGCTCCCTCACCATTCTTGCCACGGCTCTCACCGAGACCGGCTCCAAGATGGATGATGTCATCTTCGAGGAATTCAAGGGCACCGGCAACATGGAGCTGCAGCTGGACCGCAACCTCTCCAACCGTCGCATCTTCCCTTCGGTGAACGTGATCCTGTCCGGTACACGCCGCGACGATCTCCTCCTCCCCAAGGAGAAGGCCCAGCGCATCTGGATACTGCGCAAGCTCCTGGCGGAGATGAACTCCCTGGAGGCGATGAACTTCATGCTCCAGCTTATGGACGAATACAAGAGCAACGACGACCTGCTGGACAACATGAACAAGGTTACGCCGCGCGAGGCCAAGTTCTACGACACCTACTAGCGAATGTTCAAGTTCGACGATACGATTTGTGCACCGGCAACCTCAGTGGGAACCGGTGCAATTTCCATTATCCGCGTGAGTGGGCCGGATGCATTGAAAGTGGCCGACAAGACCGTTCATTTTCGCAGCGGTTACGCCCTTTCTTCAGAAGGATATACCCTCAAATACGGAATGATTCCCGATGTGGACGAGGTTCTTGTCAGCATATTCCGTGCACCAAACTCATATACGGGTGAAGACTCCGTAGAAATCAGTTGCCATGCCTCGCCTTTTATCGTATCGCGTATTCTTGAATTGCTGATCTCCGCCGGTGCACGAAACGCCGAGCCCGGTGAATTTACCCGCCGCGCTTTTGTGAACGGCAAGATGGATCTTGCTCAGGCAGAGGCTGTTGCGGATGTTATATCCGCCGGTTCAGAGGCCGCCCACAAGGTGGCTTTGAATCAACTTAAAGGAAAATATTCTTCCGAACTGAAGGCCCTCAGGGACCAACTGGTGCAATTGGCGTCGCTTCTTGAACTGGAGTTGGATTTCAGCGAAGAGGATGTTGAGTTTGCCGACCGCGGCAGGCTGCGTTCTCTTCTGGACGAAACATCCGCGCATGTTCTGCGCCTGTGCGAATCTTTCCGCACCGGGAATGCCATCAAGGCAGGCGTGCCCGTGGCGATAGTCGGTGCGGTGAATTCCGGCAAGAGCACCCTGCTGAATGCCCTGCTGGGCGAAGACCGTGCTATCGTGTCCGACATCCCCGGCACTACGCGGGATACTGTAGAGGAGGTCCTGACACTCGGAGGCGTGCAGTTCCGCTTCA
>JAEENZ010000085.1 GCA_016283985.1 Bacteroidales bacterium
GATGCGCTGGCAGTATTCCAGGATAAGTCGGATGTATCCCAGGATGACGTTCCTCAGTGAGAGGGAATCCTCGTTCTCCTGCAGTTCATGCCTCAGCTGGGTAAGGAGTTGTGTGATGCGGCCCCATTCGGCAGACTCCATTTTCAAGGTCTCGATAGCGAAATAGGAGAAGAAGTGATAGTCTTTCATCCTGGCTTCCAGGTCTGTCCCCCGGAGTAGTTCCGGCGAGAAAAGCAATACCCATCCGCTGATATACAGGTCCTCACCATTGTCTTCCTTGCCGCCGATCTGGCCCGGTTCCACGGCAATGATGGAACCATCGGCCACGTCGAACATCTTCATCCCATAGGTGAGATTCTTGGGGAAACTCTTCTGGATAAAGAGGCCATAGACACCGTAATTGTTCAGGCTGGAGCGAAATGGCGACACTTCATCATAGTGGATGACACTCACCAGGGGGTGCAGTTCCTTTGCCCCAACGAAGCGTGCGTACACATTGGGATTCGTGACGTGCAGAATGTTCTTCATATTGCCGGTAAGGGTATGATTTTCCGCAAAAATACGTAAAGTTCTGCGATATTGGTAGAAATCTAGCAAAAATCGGTTAAAGAATCTCCGAAAGACCGCCTACCTTTGCACCATCAAACATCAACGGTATGAATATCAAATCCATCCTTGCAGTTTGCGCCGCATCCCTGATGCTGCTTGCCTGCAAATCAAACACGAACGAGAATATGAGCACCCTGAATCTTACCCAGGAATGGGACAAGACTTTCCCTAAATCCGAACTGGTAAATCACAGTAAGGTAACCTTCCACAACCGCTACGGCATTGAACTGGCTGCCGATATGTATGTTCCCAAAAATGCTGAAGGAATGCTTCCGGCCATCGCCGTGAGCGGTCCTTTCGGCGCCGTCAAGGAGCAGTCCAGCGGCCTCTACGCGCAGCATATGGCCGAGCGCGGATTCCTGACCATCGCCTTCGATCCTTCCTTCACCGGCGAATCTGGCGGCGAGCCCCGCAGGATGGCCTCCCCGGACATCAACACCGAGGACTTCCTTGCGGCCGTGGATTTCCTTTCCACCTGCGACCTGGTCGATCCGGAGCGCATCGGCATCATCGGCATCTGCGGCTTCGGTGGCATGGCTGTCAATGCGGCAGCACTCGATCCCCGCATCAAGGCGACCGTCGCGTCTACGATGTATGATATGAGCAAGGTCAATGTCGAAGGCTACTTCGCCAGCGAGGATACACCCGCCCAAAGGATGGAGAAGCGTAAAGCCCTGGCCGCGCAGCGCACGAAGGACTATGCGTCCGGCACCTACGAGCGCGCCGGCGGTGTCATCGACCCACTTCCCGAAGATGCTCCTTGGTTCGTCAAGGACTATCACGCTTACTACAAGACACCCCGCGGCTATCACAAGCGCAGCGGCAACTCCAACGACGGCTGGAACGTCATCGGCTGCCAGAGCTTCCTGAACCAGCCCATGCTGGCCTGGGCCGGCGAGATTGAGACTCCCGTGCTCCTCATCCACGGTGAGAAGGCCCACAGCCGCTATTTCAGCGAGTATGCCTATGGTCTCCTTACTGGCGGCAACAAGGAACTCATGATTATCCCCGGCGCTTCCCACGTGGACCTCTACGACGACGTCGCCGGCGTGATCCCTTACGACAAGATGGAAGCCTTCTTCAAGGCAAACCTCAAGTAATGAGAGCTTTGCTGCAACTCTTGACGATTGCCTCCCTCCTGCTTTTCCAGGAGGGATGCAACCCTGTTTCAACCGGCCGCCTCAACATTGATGAAGGCATTTTGCCAGAGACGCCGGTGGAATCGACTAAGTACCAATTAGCCCCCAAGATAACGATGAATAACGGCCTCCAACTTCCTTCTGCCGGTATCGGCACCTACTCCCTGCACGGAAATACCTGCTTCAATTCTGTCTATGCAGCCCTTCAAAACGGCGTCCGCCTGATTGACACCGCCTACATGTACGGGAACGAGGAGGAAGTCGGCAAGGCAGTACGCCAGGCTATCGCAGACGGGATATGCAAGCGCGAGGACATTACGGTCATCACCAAGATATACCCCGGTTCGCAGTACTCCAACCCGGTTCCGGCCATCCAGGAGCGTCTGGATAAATTGGACATTGGCTATATTGACATTATGCTTCTGCATCATCCCGGCGCGAATGACGTCAAGGCTTATAAAGCCATGGAAGAATTCCACAAAAAGGGGCTCATCCGCTCACTGGGGATTTCCTGCTTCTATGTCAAGGAACTGACCGAGTTCCTGCCGCAGGTCAGTGTCAAGCCTGTCCTGGTCCAAAACGAGATTCACCCTTATTATCAGGATACGGAAGTCGTCGATTTCATCCATGGGCAGGATATCGTGGTCCAGGCGTGGTATCCGCTGGGAGGACGCGGCCATCAGAAGGAGCTGCTGAAGGACCCCGTCCTTCAGCGTATTGCCCAGGCTCATGGGAAATCACTGGTGCAGGTCATCC
>JAEENZ010000086.1 GCA_016283985.1 Bacteroidales bacterium
CAAGAAATACAAGCAGGTCTATGTAGTCTGCGACCGGAACGTAGAGGACTTCGCCCGGAAGGTCGCCGGCCTTCGGACAGACGCCCGTACCGCGCAACGGGGCACGGACGGCCCCCTTTCCCGGATCGACAACCTTCTACCCATCACGGCCGATGAGGCCCATAAGACCATCGATATAGTAATGGAAATATGCCGCTGGCTGTGCGACTGCGGGGCGGACCGCGATGCGTTGGTGCTGGCCATCGGCGGAGGGGTCACCACGGATATGGCCGGGTTCGCAGCCTGCATCTACAAGCGCGGCATCCGCTACGCCAACATCCCCACTACGCTTCTTTCTATGGTGGATGCCGGTATAGGCGGCAAGACGGGGGTGAACCTGGATGGATACAAGAACCTCCTGGGGGTTATCCGCCAGCCGGAATTCACGGCCATCTTCCCGGAAGTGCTGGAAACTCTGCCGGATCGCGAGTTCCGCAGCGGCCTGGCCGAAATGCTGAAGACTTTTATCATCAAGAATCCGCGCAACGCCTACGAACGCACAGTGGACCTGTTCAATGACGGTGCGAGGGCATCCGTCGCGGATGGCAACTTGGCCGAACTAATCCAACTCGCCGCCGGCATCAAGCAGGAAATCGTGGAGAAGGATGAATTCGAGAGCGGACTCCGGCGCAAACTCAATCTCGGCCACACCTGGGCTCACGCCATCGAGTGGTGGCAGAAAGAGGCCGGTCGCAAAGAGCAATTCACCCACGGCGAGGCGGTGGCGATAGGGATGGTGCAGGCGGCAAGGTTCGCGGAGAAAATCGGCATCGCCGAGGAGCCTGGTCTGGCCGCAAAAATCAAAAAAGACCTCGATGCCTGCGGTCTGCCCACCGAACTCCCCTGCCCGGCGGAAGAACTGCTCCCGGCCATCCTGAAAGATAAAAAAGCATACGGCAGCAAGATCAAACTCGTGCTGCCGTGCAAGATTGGGAAGGTGGTCGTAAAGGCCGTTCCCGTCACTCAACTGTAATCATCTCTGTCAGAGTATTGCTCTCGGCATCCCATGAATCGCGTGCGACCAGGGACACCGTGTACTCGCCGGGGGCGAGTTTCAGATCCAAGCGCCAGGTCTTTTTCATCTGAGAGGTCTGCGGCACCTTGTAGAAATCCGCCAGCACCTTCTTGGTGCAGACCACCGTATCTCCCTGTTTTACAGTAAGATAGTATGTGTGCACGAACTCGTCGTCGGTGCCGGCAGGCCAGGTGGCTATGGCTCCGCCGGATACCGCCTTCACCTTCAACCCCTTGAGCAAAGGGGCCTTGTTGGCGGCGGCCAGTCGCTTGTGGTCGTACTTCCGGAGATGCCCGCCGTCCTCCGCCGGGCGCTTGAATACCCATGGCTCCCCGATGGTGGTCTGGTTGTAGAAGTCCATCCTCATGGCGCGCATGTTGCCCTTGTTGTCGAACTGCAGCAGCAGGCCTTGTGAAAAGTCGTCCTTGTCCTTCATGACGGTGAGGCCGGCCATCTGCTCATAGCCACCGTTATCGATGGCCATGTAGCGGGTTGAGGCCGTGCCCATCACGGTGAAAGCCCCCTGCCAGACGCTGCGCGGATCGTTCAAAGGAAAATGCAGATGCCCGCCGAACACCACCGCCTGGGGGTATTTTGAGAGCGTTTCCGTCAGCACCTTGGTGCTCCAGTAGCCGTTGCCCTTGGGGTAAACGTCGTCCAGGTAGCTGCCGTAGATGGTGCCGTAGATCATGGCGTGGGTGATGACAATCACATACTTGTCCGGATCTTTTTCGGTGAGGGCCTTCAGGTTCTCGTCCAGCCACTTTATGCTCTCTTCAGGATAGATGACCGGGTTGCGGCCGTCCGGGGTAACGGCCAGGATATGGCAGCCGCCGATGACATAATGCCTGCACTCGAACTCTTCCGCCATGCGGGGATCTCCCACCTCTGCCTTGTAGAAATCGGGACCCAGGCGCTGGGGGAACTGCTTGGCTTCCTTGTAGGTTTCGGTCGTCCATTCCTTCCAGATGTCGTGATTGCCAACCGTGTAGGCCAGGGGCACGTCCAGAGGGCTGAACACGCTTTCGTATAAACGTTTCCAATCGTTTATCTCAGTGTACTTCTTGGCGTTCCATGCCGGGCTGTCCACCAGGTCGCCCACCACAACCACGCCGTCCAGGCCGCCGAAACGGGCTGCATAATCGCGTTCCTGAATCAGGGCGCTGCGGAACTTGTAGCCGGGTACACCGTTATAACCGTTCACATGCGTGTCGCTGATGACGGCCAGGTTGACCACGACCTTCTTTTCGTTGAAGTCCTTTGCGGACAGGGCGCTCCCAGCCAGCAGGACGGCTAAAAAAATGCAGAGTCTACGCATTTTTGAACAGGGCTTTT
>JAEENZ010000087.1 GCA_016283985.1 Bacteroidales bacterium
GGGACGGCAGAAGATTTTGCACTTGATGCTAATAAGCAGTATTTCGCTTACCATGGGAACCACCTCCCTGCCGATGCAGTAGTAGAACCTGACGATAACTATGGTTGGGTCAGTGATGATGTCCCCGGCAGTTCGGATCCCGATCCTGAGGATCCGGCATGGTCAGGAGACCCCACCATCGACCTGGTTTCCCTTGGCGGCACCAAGAGGACACTTAGTCCCGGAGTGGAGTGGACCACTTTTGAAGGAACCTGGGAAGGCGCGAAACGCAACATCAACGTTATTAAAACCACTCTCAATGCTACCAACCATCTGGGTGTCTATTATAACTACAAGGAAGAAGGTTACAAGTACCTGGATGAAAAATGTGAGTATTTGAATGCAGTTGCCGGGACCAACGGTTCCATGGCCTGCTGCCAGTTCACGCGTGTGGATGATGTGGTGAAGCATGGTGTCACAGACGCTTCTTATTATACAAGCAACTGCGCGCTCACCATCGATGGTGACAATGTCCGTATTGTCAAGACGGACGGCAATACCGGAGCGGCCATGCTGCCCAACCGGACTGTGACCTGTGCCGGCCCTCTGTTGGTATGGAAAGGTAATATCCAGACATATACGGAAGAGGGATCCGAAGATTTCCTTGCCAATACGCATCCCCGTACTGCAATAGGCCTGTCAAAGGATAACCAGACCGTCATCCAGGTAAGCGTC
Source organism: Bacteroidales bacterium (assembly GCA_016283985.1). The sequence goes on from JAEENZ010000087.1 coordinate 715, forward strand.
GACGGACGATGGACCGGCAGAGGCGTTACCGGCATGTCCACGGCTCTGCTGTCCCGGCTTATGAAAGGACTTGGCTGCTATAAGGCCATAAACTTCGACGGTGGCGGCGGAACCCAGATGTGGGTGGACGGCTATGGCGACATACACAACATAGTCAACCATCCCCATAACGAGTGGCCCACCTATGGTTGTGGCTCCGGCAAATATTATTGGATCAAGGACAATGAAGTCGCCCGGCGTACATGCGGCAGCGCTGTATATGTTTACACCGACTAATAAACCCCTTATGAAAATTCGTCTTTCTCTACTGCTAATCCTGCTCGCCTGCTCCCTCGGAACGGCGAAACTCTCGGCACAGGCATTCGTGCACGAGCAATCCAAGGCCTCGGAATACGAATGGCCGACGGACCCCGCCGTGCTGGCCAAGCTGGATGCCTGGCAGGACCTGAAGTTCGGTGTCCTGATCCACTGGGGACTCTCGTCGGTGCCGGGCATCACGGAATCGTGGACCCTGTGTTCCGAAGACAAGGAATGGATCGTGCGCGACGGAGGGATGACCTACGAGGAGTACAAGAAATGGTACTTCGACCTGAAACACGTATTCAACCCCGTTCATTTCAATCCGGATCAGTGGGCGGATGCCATGGCGGATGCCGGCATGAAGTACATGATCTACGTGACCAAGCATCACGACGGCTTCTGCATGTACGACAGCAAGTATACCGACTTCTCCATCGCCAAATGGGCCTTCAAGGATGATCCCCGCCGCAACGTGGCCCGCTATGTGTGGGACAGCTTCCGGAAGAAGGATTTCATGCTGGGATGCTATTTCTCCAAGCCTGACTGGCACAGCGAGTGGTTCTGGAGCCCTTATTTCGCCACTGCCAACCGCCACTGCAATTACCGCCGCGACCGTCATCCCGAGTGGTGGCAGAATTTCGAAAACTATGTCCACAACCAGATCGGGGAATTGATGAGCGATTACGGCCCTCTGGATATCCTCTGGCTCGACGGCGGATGGGTGAAGGGCGCGGACATCCACCTGAGCGAACTGGTGGATGAGGTGCGCGTGAAGCAGCCCGGCCTCATCGCCGTGGACCGCAGGGGCAAGGGGCGCAACGAGAATTACCAGACCCCCGAACAGAATACCCCCGCAACGCAGCTGGACTACCCTTGGGAGAGCTGCATAACACTCACGAAGAACTGGGGATGGACTCCGAATCCGGAGTATAAATCGGCACGCACGGTCATCAATTATCTTGCGGAGATAAGCGCCAAGGGCGGATCGTTGCTCCTGGGAGTAGGCCCGACTCCCGACGGCGTGATCGAAGAGGAAGGCGTGGAGAGGCTCCACGAGATCGGAGAATGGCTCCGGCGCAATGGCAAGGCCATCTATTCCACTCGTCCCACACCCCACTATAATGATGGGAATGTGTGGTTTACGGCCTCCAAGGACGGTGAAACGCTTTATGCCATCTATGCCCTGCCGGAAGGGGAGACCCTGCCCGCAACCATCGAATGGAGCGTCAACGTCCCCAAGGGGAGCATGAAGATGCTGAACAATGGCAAGAATGTCAAATACAAGGTTCAAGACGGCAAGGTAATCGTTTTCTTGAAGGGGAAGCTGAAAAACGAACCCATCGCCCTGGAATTCCACAAACAGTAATTGAATGAAAAAGAACGATATGAAAAGGATCCTGCTGATTTCCCTGATTGTTTTAAGCGCATGCGGCTCGCCGGAGAGCCGCAACATCGCCTACCAGAGGGTTGCGAAGCACTCGTCGGCCATCGATGTCAACCAGGCCGCCCAGCTCGTCACGGACGGTTACATGGCGGACGAGGCGGATTTCCGCAGCACCTGGAAGAGCGCCGGAAGCAAAGATGAATGGATAGAGGTGGATCTGGGCGAAACGGCCAGACTGTACAAGGCGGTATTCCATTGGCTGAACGCTCCGCAGTCCGGCACATTGCTTATCTCGAAAGATGGCAGCAAGTGGAGAAAGGCTGGCCCCTTGGCAGAGGAAATGCGCATCAATGCAAAAGCGCGCTACGTGAAGGCTATGCTGGACTCCACAGCTGATGGCGAGCCTTTCGAACTGGAAGAATGGGAAATCTGGGGCAGTGCCAAACCTAGGCCTGCCGGCAGCGACTGGAAACTCATCAGGGCATCGGCCCTGGAAGACACGGAGGACCTCGGCGAACGCCTTTCATCTCCGGATTATGATGATACCGACTGGCTTCCCGCCATCGTTCCCGGCACCGTGCTTGGTTCCTATGTGGCGGCTGGGGCGGTACCGGATCCAAACTACGAGGCCAACCAGATGTACATCTCGGATTCCTATTTCCACAGCGACTTCTGGTACAGGCACACTTTCGAGGCGCATCCCGACACGCCCCGCCAGTTCCTCCACTTCGACGGCATCAACTTCAAGGCCCGCATTTGGCTGAACGGTCAGTATATCGGGGGGATAGAATCGGCCTTCGACGCGGCCCGTTTCGATGTCACCGACATCCTCCAGGACGGCACCAACTTCCTGGCCGTGCGCATAGTATGCAACACCAACTACGGCGAGGCGAAGGTGCAGACGGCCTTCTGGCCCAACAAGAACGGCGGCATCCTCGGGGCGGACAATCCCACCATGCACGCCACCATCGGCTGGGACTGGATACCCTCGGTGCGCGGCCGCAACATCGGCATCTACGACAAGGTCTACGTCCGCAGCACGGGAGACGTGACGGTGGATGATCCCTTCGTTCGTACGGAAATCCCCCTGCCGGACACTACCAGGGCAACAATCTTCGCCAGCACGACGCTTACCAACCACTCGGACAAGCCGGTGGAGGGAGTGTTGAGGATGCGCTTCGGCGAGCTTGCGCTTGAAAGCCCCCAGCATCTGGAGGCGGGGGAGAGCAGGCAGGTGACTCTGGATCCTGCCACGCTCGAGAACCCGCGCCTGTGGTGGCCGAACGGCTACGGCAGGCAGGAACTCTACCCGGTCTCCTTCAGCTTCTACGAAGGCGATGAGAAGTCGGACCACGTCGAATTCCTTTCCGGCGTGCGGCAGTTCGACTACGAGATGGCCCCGTACGAACCGCAAAGCAAACTGGTATTCAAGGGACGCAACAACAACCAGCGCCTCAGCCTGTATGTGAACGGGCGCCGTTTCGTGGGATTCGGTGGCAACTGGGGATACCCCGAGCATCTGCTGAACTACGGCGAGAGGG
>JAEENZ010000088.1 GCA_016283985.1 Bacteroidales bacterium
GCCACCTCCCGCCAGATCACCCTGGTCCCGGACCTGAAGACCGGCTGCGCCACGGTGGTGGACGCCCACATCGGCACGGAGCACTCCAACATCGACGTGGACCGGGATTTCTACTTCGGCCGCCTGGAGGGGGACTATGCCGGGGGCGAAGCGCACGGCTTCACCACGGAGCTGGTGGGCAAGTCCATCATCTGGGAATACAGCCCCAAGATCATCAAGATCAAGCATATCTACAACTGCGACATCTACTATACCTATAAGAATCTGACGGAGTTCGGCACCTGGATGGCCTGCAACCCGGCGGACTATGTGAAGATCCGGGACGGCCTGTTCCTGTTCAGCTTCGTGGAGGAGCGGCAGGTGGGCGTCCAGGCCATCTTCCTCATCGACCTTGGGCGGATGCACGACATCGGCTGCTTCTACGGCGTCTCCAGCGGCCACCTCACCAGCGCCTGCATCGGCGCCGTCGGGGAAATGGCGGACCCCAACACCATCGCCTGAGCGCCCGTTTCGCAGCGGGAGCCCTCCATGGACCGCGGGCCCGGCGCCTTATGCGCCGGGCCCGCAGAGTGTCAAAGGGGGCGGTTCTGATTGACACATTCGGTAATAAGAGGCGTGTCAACGGGAACCGTCCCCAGTGACAGCGTGCCGGATTGGCAAAATTTCCCGGAACTTTTTTCAAACAGCCGCGTCTAAGCAAGGGAACGCGGAGCCCTCTGGGGCTTCGCTTCAAAATGAGCAAATATGAGGAGATTGTCAACATGAAAAACCAGCGTTGGATCTGCCTGATCCTTTCCCTTCTGATGGTGTGCTCCCTGGCAGCCTGCGGGACTGCGCCCGCCCCCGCCCAGAACGGGGACAGCACCCCCGCGCCCACGCCCGCGGAGTCCGTGCCTGCTGCTTCCGCCGAGCCGGAAAGCACGTCCCAACCCGGCGGCGAGGAGGATGGTCAGAATCCCATCATGAATTTCATCGGCAGCTACGCCTGCGGCCGCGCCAATATCGATGTGACGCCCGACGGCATGGACGGCGCGAAGTTCCTGGTCCACTGGGGTTCCAGCGCCTGGGAGAGCGCCAACTGGGAGATGAGCGGCAAGCTGGATCCGGAAACTCTTGTCCTCTCCTATTCCGACTGCAAAAAGTATATCCTCACCTTCTCGGAGGACGGGGAGAGCTCCACAGAAACGGTGGAGTATGAAAACGGCACCGGCGCCTTCACCTTCAATGTCGAGGATTGTTCCCTGACCTGGCAGGACGACCAGGAGAACGCGGCAGAGGATCTGGTCTTTACCTACGCCTCCGCAGCGCCGGAGGATGCAGACTTCTACTCCGTGGCCACTTCCTTTGAGAAGGTGGTGGTGGAGGGCTTTGCCGCCGATGTGCGCCGGGCAGTGCTGGATGAGGACTGGGAGACCCTTTCCCATATGATCGCCTACCCCCTGACCGCCGCCGACGGCACCGAGCTCAAGAGCGCCGAGGAATTCACGGCCTTCATGGCGGGCAAATCGCTGGATGCCGATGACCGGGCCGCCTTTGAGGCGGAAACCTGCCTGGATATGTTCGCCAACTATCAGGGCGTGTCCATGGCCGAAGGCCGGCTCTGGTTTGCCGAGGTGATCCTGGATGACGGCTCCCTGCTGAAGGTCATCTCCTTCAGCGTTGCGTGATCCGGCAATATGTTTGCGGAGGCGGGCATACGTCCGCCTCCGCATTTTTCCGCGTCCGGGCTATGAGGGCATCAGCACCCACAGCTTCCGCAAGTGGTACGCCACCGAGATTTACAGGGCGAATGGGTTTATATCGCCCTTGTCCAGCGGCTCTTGCAGCACAGCTCCGCCGCTGTGACGCAGCGATACATCGGCATGGAGCCGCAGCGGATCGAAAAGGCGATTGAGGGACACGCGAAGCTGATTTGAGAACAACGCTTTGAGCGAGGCTTTTCTTCAAATGGCGGGGGTATTCGGTATTTATAGGACTACTTCGTATAAGAATTTCGAACTTTTAGAGGGGTACTAAGATTAAGATTTAGTGGAGTATCTCATGACGGCGATATTGTTTAACAGAGGTCTTTATTGAGAACGCTTTTGTTTCAACGGCAATCTCAAAGACTGTTTTATTAGTTTCAATTAGAAGAGGAATTGTATCACTTTTTATGCTGGCACGTTTAAACTGTAATGTATGCGTTCCAACAGGAACTTTAATCCGGACGCTACTGTTAGGCGAGATGTAATCAAGTTTTTTACCATCCAAAATGATTGAAACACGTCCTTCTCCTGTTGAAAGGGGTTTTCCCCGTTGAATGAGAACATTGTCCTGTATTATTATAGACTGAACACGACGAAGGCCTACTTTCGCCTCTTGTAATGATACATCTGCGTCCAAGGCTCTGTTATAGTAATACTCCGCTTCTTCAAATTGTTCATTTCTTTCAAATGAAAGCGCTCTAATATAAAAATTCTCTGCCTCTGCGGATTTGTCCGCTACAAGATTTTGGGGTGTGTTAATTGTTATATTGAAATTCGGCATATTATTAGGAGTTCCGACCTCTGAATATACCTTCGTTCCACAGTAAGGGCAAAAGCAAAAGCCCTTTTGGGTATCAATACTTATAGATGCTGAACAATTAGGACAATTATATGTTATTCCATTCATTGTTAGCCCTCCAAAGCACCAAATAGGATTATTCGGTTCAGTATATACTTATAACCGTTATCGATGTTATTTTACCATGCTTTCCAGCACCTAGCAACTTAAACTAGGTAAACAATTGATTATTACCGTCTTTCCGGAACTGTCCCCCTGTCAACGGGGACTGTCAATGGGGACGGTTCTGTCAACGGGGACGGTCAACGGGGACGGTTCTAATTGACACATTCGGTAATAAGAGGCGTGTCAACGGGAACACCGCACGAAGCGGCAAAAAAGCCACGCACACAATGGATGAAAAGGTGGTAGACTGGCGCTGCGGAGCAAGGCCGGGGGACGGTTTGCCACCAAGAGTGTGCGTCTGTTATAGAACATGGTTAAAGGTCGCCTTTGAGTACACAGAATTGCAAGGATGGATTGCGTGCATTAAACTCTCTTTGTCAGGCGACCGGCTCCGCATTTACTTAAATTGTGCGGAGGTGGGTATGGACGTATTACTGTACTGCTGCTGCGGATTGGATGTTCACCGGGACATGATCGAAGCCTGCATCCAGCGCGGCATTGACGGGGAACCGGAGATTATTCGGCGCACCTTCGGGACGAGAAAGGCGGAACTGCAAAATCTCACGAAATGGCTTGAGGAGTATGACTGTTTCACGGTAGCGATGGAAAGCACGGGAGTCTATTGGATGCCCGTCTATGAGACGCTAGAAACGAAGACAAGATACCTGGAGAATCTCTGGGTGGTGAACGCAAACCACATGCGAAATCTGCCCGGACGGAAGAGCGATGTGGCCGATGCGGAATGGATAGCAACCTTGCTTCGGCATGGACTTTTGGAGAAGAGCTTTGTCCCACCGATTGCAATCCGGGATCTGCGGGAATGTTCACGGCTGCATCGGATCTTCGTCCAGGAGCGGGCCCGGTATGTGAACCGCCTGGAGAAGTTTCTTCAGGCGCACGGCTTTAAGTTTTCCTCCGTTATGTCGGACATTCTCTCGGTCACGGGCAGAAAGTTCCTGGAGGTACTGAAGGACACCGGTGAGTTGACGATGCAGGATGTGGAGAGGAACGGGCGCAGATTGAAGAAGTCTGCGGAAGAGGTTGCCTCTGCGGTCTGTGGAAGCCTGACAAAAGCGGAGCAGCGCCTGCTAGGGCAACTGCTCCGCAAGGTGGACTCCTGTCAAGAAGATGTTCGCAGCATCCTCGAAGACATGCGCTTGCTTTCCTCCCACTACCAAGAAGAGTTAGCAATCATCGACTCCGTTCCCGGCTTCGATGAAGAGTCCGCTATGGAGATTATAGCAGAAATCAGTGCCGAACCGCCAGAGTATTTTTCGTCTGCGGAAAGATTGTGTTCTTGGGCAGGCGTTGTGCCGCGCAATGATGAGAGCGCCGGAAAGGTCAAATCCAGAAAGACCATGCATGGGAATCGGTTTGTGAAAGCTATTTTGTGTCAGGCAGCTTGGGCTGCGGTGAGAACACGTCATTCACCGTTTCATGAATGGTTCTGGAGTCATCGTCCTAAGCTCGGTCAGAAAAAGGCTATCATTGCAGTTGCCCGGAAGCTCCTGAAGCTCATTTATCACTTATTGAACACGAGGCAGAGATACCGGCCTCCGTTGGTTGCCGCTGTCTAGCTTTCATCTTCTTTTGCTTTGCCCCGCTGAGTCGGGGCTGGATAAATGCGCCTTGCGGACAAACCATCCTGCTTTACTTTTCGCATTAACCGTCCCTCATTACTTGCCCATAAGGAGCCTTTATGATCTCACAAACCTTTGATTGGCGAGACTTTCTGCGCCGGGTGGCCGTCATCGCCATCCCGGTGGCCCTGCAGAACCTGCTGACCACCACCGGCAGCATGGTGGACACCATGATGATCGCCTCCCTGGGCCAGACCCAGCTGGGGGCCGTGGGCCTCTGCGCCCAGTTCTCCTCCCTGATGTTCAGCTGCTACTGGGGCTTCATCGGCGGGGGCATGCTCTTCATCTCCCAATACTGGGGGGCCAAGGACCACGACGGCATCAACCGTTCCTACGGCCTGACCCTCAGCTGCATGATGACCGTGGCCGTCGTTTTCTGCTGCCTGGCCACCCTCTGCCCGAGGGCGGTGATGCGCCTGTATACGGATAAAGAGGCCCTGCAGGAGGTAGGCGAACAGTATCTGCGCATCGTGGGCTTCAACTATCCCCTCATGGTGCTGAGCATGGCCATGGCGACCCTGCTGCGCTGCACGGAGCGGGTGCGCATCCCCCTCTATGGCTCCATCGTCTCCGTCTTTGTCAATGTGGGCCTCAACTATGTGCTGATCTTCGGGCATCTGGGCCTCCCCGCCATGGGCGTGCGGGGCGCGGCCTTGGCCACGGTG
>JAEENZ010000089.1 GCA_016283985.1 Bacteroidales bacterium
AAAAGTGAAGTCCGGACGCTTATATAGTCTGATATTCCGGTCTGCGTTGCTTATCCTCGGGGTTATTCCCGGCAGGATTTCGGCGCAGACCGATTCTTCTTTGGTGCGCACCATCGACAGCACTGTCGTGGCTGCGCATCGCCGCACTTCTCCCCTCTCTGCCAGGGCGGAAACCAGGGTTGACATGAAGGGACTTGGAAAGCTTCCAACTATATTGGGAGCGGCCGATCCCCTTCGTTTCATCAGGCTCCTGCCCAGTGTGCAGACGGGCAGCGAAATCGATGCCGGCATCCACATCCAGGGATGCGACCACGGGCACAATCTCATAAGCATAGACGGCACACCCGTTTACGGCTCCAGCCATCTCCTGGGCATTTTTTCCGTCTTCAATCCCGCCCACTTCGGCATTATGAACTATGCCACCACGGCATCCAGCAGAGGACGTCTGGGAGGATATGTTGATATGGTCCCCGACCGCAGCATCCCCAACCGCAGCATTTCCGGAGATTTTTCCCTGGGCCTGGTGGCCGCGCAGGGGAATCTGAAACTACGCACCGGGGAAAACTCCGCATTGAGCATATCTGCCCGTAAAAGCTTCCTGAACCAGCTCTACAAGTCTTATCTGATGGTAGAAGAAGACACCTTCCTGTACGGATTCGGAGATGTCGACCTGGGCTGGACCTGGCAAGCCACTGAAAAAGACCGCATTTACGCAGATGTGTTCTACTCCACCGATGCGGCTGAATACGCCTCCCTGGAAAACAATCTGGGCGTTCATTTGGGTTGGAGCAACGCTGCCGCCGCCTTGCACTGGCAGCACCGTGGCTCAGATATCCTTCTGAAACAGAGCATCTTTGCAAGCGGATACAACGCCCGGGCAGACATATCATATAACTTTGAAGGCGGGTTCATCCCCTACCACACCCGAAACACAGGTTACAAGGCCCTCATGCAGTGGCGGGACTTCGACTTCGTGGCAAATCTGTCCTACTACGACGTACTCATCCCGAGCCCGGTCCATCAAAGCGGGTCGATGACTTCAGCCACCTCCGAAGAGGCCCAGCAGGCAATGGAAGGCCACATCAGCACTGCATGGAGCAAGTACCTGACCCTGAACTGGAAGGTCAAGGCTGAACTCACCGGAGGATGGTATCTCTCCCCCGAAAAACAATCCTTCTGGCAGTTGGACCCCCAGGTTGCCATCAGTTACAATATGTTCAGGTCGGGGCTGGTGGAATTAAGGGCAGGAAGCGCCACACAGAACATCTTCCTGACCGGAGTCAGCAGTATGGGCTTCCCGATCGAATTCAACTTCCTGGCCGGGAAATATGGTGCTCCGCAGCGCTCACTTTGGGCTTCATTGGCCTACAACCTCGATTTCCGGCAGGAGGCCTGGGCCTTCTCCGCAGAACTCTACTGGCGCCGCCTCTACAATCAGATGGAATACACCGGCACCCTTCTGGACTATCTGAGGGCAGATTCTTCCCTCGCCGGTATGCTCACCGGAGCAGACGGATGGAACTACGGCTTAAATCTCATCCTCCACAAGCAGGCGGGTAAACTGACGGGATGGCTGAGCACTTCCCTGGGACGGTCGCTAAGGCGCGGGGAAGACGGCAGCATATGGCCATCCAACTTCGAGCGCCCCTTCGAAATGAACGCCGTCGCCACCTGGACAGAACGGAAATGGGACGCCGGCGGCACCTTTACCGTCGCATCCGGCACGCCCTTCACCGCCCCCGAATCCTTCTACCTGCTGGATTCCAAGCTCATCTGCGTCTACGGTCCCCGCAACGGCAAACGCCTGGCCCCCTACATCCGTCTGGACCTCAATTTCAACTGGTACTTCCGCAAAGACAAAGACTTCACCCACGGCATCAACTTCTCCATCTACAACGCCCTGGCCAACGACAACGAACTATCGTATTACTTCGACTACCGCGAAGACGGCAGTTTTGCATATGTTCCATTCTGTTTCTCCCTCAAGTTGATGCCCGGCATCGGCTGGTTCTGCAAGTTCTGAATATGAAAAGGGTACTTCTCATAATAGCCGCCGCACTTCTCTGCTCCTGCAACGGGCCGGGAAGATGGGAAGACACACCCGGAGAACTTGTGGTAGAAGGATGGATAGAAGCCGGAGAATCCCCCGTGGTGATGCTTACCACCGCGCTCTCCCCCAGCCCGGAATACACCCACCTGGATTCTCTCAGCAACCATATTATCAAACGGGCCAAGGTAAGTTTGAGCGACGGCGACACTACCGTGATACTGTTCAGCAAGCAGGATAAGCGCTATGTGCCACCCTTCGTTTATACTACCGGATGGATTACCGGCAAAGCGGGCAAGAGCTACACCCTGAAAGTGGAATACAACGGCAAAACAGTAAGCGCCCGCAGCGTCATACCCGACACGGAGCCCATCGCAGGAGTTGAGGCGGTGCCCGTGGAAGGCTCCGACAGCCTCTATACCCTGGTGGTAACGCTGGGCAACAAAGCCGGAGCAAACAAGTTCTACCGCATTCTAACTATGGTAGAAGGAGAAGACAGCCGCTACATTTCCTCTTTCCCCAGTGCAATCGAAGGAACTTCTCTTAAAGATAATGCACGGATAACCATCACCCGCGGAAAGAGCATAGACCACCAGGAATTCTCCACCAAATTCAAGAAAGGCAGCACGGTGCGGGTCAAAGTCTGCACCTGCGAAGAGGCCACCTGCCGCTTCTGGATGGCCATAGACGACCTTCACACCCTCGGCAACACGCCATTCTTCCCCATGTACAACAATCCGGCCTCGAATATCGAAGGAGGATTCGGATACTGGGCCGGATACGGTGCCACTGTCAGCACCATTGTCATTTAGTTTTCCTATACTTCACGGATGCGCCTGATCAGCCAGATCATGTAGATCCACACGACCGCAATGGCCGCCACAGCGGCGATCTGCGAGCCGGAGATATCGCGTATCCATCCCAGCACTGGAGGCAGGATGGCTCCGCCGATGAGGCCCACTATAAGCAATGCAGATACCTCGTTGGCCTTTTCAGGGGCGCGGCGCATAGCGAATGAGAAAACTATTCCGAAGAGATTGGCATAGCCTATGCCGAAGATGACCACCGCAATCAGGGCGGGCACGAGCCCAACTTTTCCAAGAAGAGCCAGCAGCACCAGGCCTGCCATTGCAAGCCAGCAGCCGGCGGCGAAGAACTTCTTGTCGGATACCTTCAGCAGAAGCGCTCCCCCGGCGAATGCCGCCACGGTGCGGGCCAGGAAGTAGAGGCTGTTGCAGAGGTTGGCCTTCTCGGTGCTCAGGCCGAACTGGTCGGTCATCAAGCGAGGCAGGGTCATGTTTACGGCAACGTCCGCCGCTACCAGTACGATTATTCCGAAGAAGAATGCAAGTATGTAATTATCCTTCAGCAGCACGAGCGTGTCCTTGATCCGCACGTTCTTCTGCTCCCGGGGCTGTTCCTCGATAGGGGTGAACCAGAGCCAGATGAGCCCCAGCAGCGAAAGGCCCGCATAGATCGGGAACAGCAACTGCCAGTGCCCGAGGGAAACCGCCGTCCACATGGCGATGAAGGGAGCCACGATGCTTCCGAAGGCCTTTGTGGCCTGTCCGAAGGTTATGGTGGAGGTAACCCTGTCCGCGTTTACCACGTCCGTCACCAGCGGGTTCATGGCCACCTGCAGGATGGTATTGCCTATGCCGATAAGCGAGAAAGCCACCAGCACGCTGCCGAAGCTGTAGGACACATAAGGCAGAAGCAGCGCCACCACGTGTATTGCGAGACTGACCAGAACCATCTTCTTCCTCCCCCACTTGGTGAGCGCCATGCCCACGGGGATGGAAAGCAGCAGGAACCAGAGATAACACGACAGCGAGATGGTATTCACGAGGCCGTCGGACATGTTGAAGTCCGCACGGACGTTATTGGTCACAAGGCCTATCATGTCGATGAAGCCCATGGCCAGAAAACCGAACATCACGGGCAGGATGACGGAAAGGGAGTTCTTTTTCATAATTGCTCTTCTATGGCGTGGATGAGTATGTGTATGACCTTGATGTGGATTTCCTGGATGCGGTCGGAATGGGGCGCCGCGGGGGCGCAGACGGCGGCATCGGCAAGATCTTCGAGAGGATTCCCGGCAGGGCCGGTGAGGGCTGTCACCTTCATCCCTTTAGCCTGCGCAGCCTTGGCGGCCTTCAGGACATTCTTGGAAGTGCCGCTGGTGCTGATGGCCAGGAGCACGTCTCCGGTGCATCCTACGCCCTCTACGTAGCGTGAGAACACATCCTCGAAGGAGAAATCGTTGGCAGTGCATGTGAGATATGCGGGATCGTTTATGGCAATGGCAGGAAGGCTCCTGCGGTTGCCACGATAACGGCCGGTAAGCTCCTCGGCAAAATGGGTGGCATCGCAGAGCGATCCCCCGTTGCCGCAGCTGATTATCTTGTGTCCGGCCTTCAGGGCATCGGCACAGAGAGCTGCTACGGCGGCGATGGAATCCAGCGTCTTCTCATCGGCAAGGAAGCGCTCGAGTTCTCCGCGCGCCTCCTGTAAATCGTTATATATCAGTTCTTTCATATTGCAGCGGCTAAGGATAATGCGGCGATGTCGCCTATGGCCTCGCCGAGTTCGGCGGGCTTAACCTTGCATACGGCGGCGGCACCGGGAAGGGCGTCCCGGTCGATAGCGGCCTGCATGAACGGGCGTATCAGGGCTTCCGCCCTCACGAAAATACTGCCTATGACTATCACCTCGGGATTCAGCATGTCTATCACCATAGCCAGGGCCTTGCCCAGATACGTGGCGGAGGTGCGGTAGATGCTTATTGCCAGCTCATCCCCCATCCTGGCGGCTTCCGCTACGGTCTTGGCGGTGATGCCGGCCAAGTTTCCGTCCGGACACCAGGCCACCTTCTCTCCCATCATAAGTTTCTCCTTGATAGCGGATGCTGCCAGCTGGGCTATGCCTCCCCCGCTCGCGAATCCCTCCACAGAACCGGCCTTTCCGTAGCCTACGGGGCCGAATTCGGAGAGGCGGATGTGGCCGAGCTCCCCGGCGTTGTCGTTGGTGCCGGAATAGAGCTTGCCGTCCAGCACCAGGCCTGCTCCGAGGCCGGTTCCGAAGGTCAGGAATACCATGTTCCGAGTGCCCCGGCCGGCACCGTACTTCCACTCTGCCAGCGCGCATGCATTGGCATCGTTCTGCAGGGCGGCCTTGATGCCGGTGGCATCCTCCACCATCTTCACGATGGGGATGTTGTCCCATCCGGGAAGGTTCGGCGGTGACATTACCACGCCCCTGCAACTGTCCAGAGGGCCTCCGCACGAGATTCCCACGCCCTTCGTGTTGGATGCGTCAAGGCCGTGGCGGGAGCACATGGCCTTCAATTCATCGATTATGCGCGCAAGAGTGCTTTTTACGTCAGTGGTGTCGAAACGCACCTTGTCGGCGATTTCCAGATTGCCGTCGGTATCGATGCCATAGATTACCGCACACTTGGTGCCGCCCACATCTATGCCTAAAAGATTGGTTTTCATCATTATTATCGATTGTTTTTCAAAATTACTAACTTATTCTTACTTTTGCAATTAGTAGTATCACATAGCTGTATATGAAAAGAATCTGGTTATTGTATCCTATTGCGATCTTCTTTCTCATGGAATCATGCCAGAAGGAAGATAATAATAGCTTTGATAATAAAAGCTATCTTACATCGACTCCTCTATCTTTAGATGCCGAAATCCTTAAAGGGGTTGGTGGTGAAACCACCCTTACCATATCATCCTCCGCCCCATGGAAGGCAACATCAACCGATAATTGGCTGACAATAACACCAAGTGTCGGCCCTGCCGGAGAGACTGAAGTAACTGTTATAACCAAGGCAAATATGGGAAGCAGTGACAGATATTCAGAGTTTTGTTTTAAGACCGAAAAAGATTCGCTGAATTATTCAATTAAACAAAGGGTTAACATTTTCAAGAGGACACCGGTAGCTTCAGGAAGAGTAACATGCGGAACAACTGTTACCTATTTCGGCAGTACGTTCTACAGATTCTATTCCTTTATGCCAAGGCCCGTATCCAATATATATCAGGATATTAGCAACTTTAGCGCTCCTGGATGCGTGGAAGAAGTATGCGAAAATGGACTTACGCATTATATTTGGAAAGATGATGATATGGCTTCGACCATCAAGTCCGGAGGTTTTGTGATCTGCGAACAATTTGATGCTACCTTATACCAGGTTTCGGCAGACGTCTCATTGATAAGCGATATTCCACCATATGACTCAACCTCGTTTGAATGCAAGTCATTTTTGGGAAACGTCGGTGTTGATTATGGTGAACAAAATGGCGGCATTTCTTACTATGTAGATACCTCGAATGCAGAGATTGTCTCAATTGCCGATAATTTATGGAAAAAAGCCAATGGAGACATTCTCGACTATGCCAGAAAGTGCTATGATTGGACTCATAACCGTTTGGCTTATAAAGCCGGCATATTACCGGTAGTAAAACAGATATTGGAAAACGGTGAAGGAGACTGTAGTTGCTATTCTTCGGTTTGTGTTTCTTTATTAAGAAGAAAAGGGATTCCGGCAAGGCACCTTGTGATGCGCGATAACACTGATTACGGGTGGCATGTTAGAGTTGAGTTTTATGTTCCCGCTTACGGGTGGATTGCTCTCGATCCCACCTGGGGTGGTAATAATTTCGGCATCCACGGAGGCGACTACATAGTGATGTCAATCGATCTTTGTAATCGGGTCAGATGGTTGAATGGAGAGGGCAGCACAATTCCTGTAGTTTGTTTTCAATTTCCCGTGACGAACACGTGGTATCACGATATTGGTGTTTACGATTTCCAGTATGTCTGCCATGGGTTATCCAGTTTATAAGCAGTACAGCCAGTTTTTTAATACGGCTTTAATTAGTCAAAAGTTGGCAAATAAGCGTTCTACCTTTGCAGGCGTAATCAAATCGGACACGCCATGTAAAACAACATCGAACGCAAACAACAGACCGCCGGCATTATCATCGCCGCCCTCGCCGTAATCCCTACCTTTGTGCTTGGGATGCTCCTCCCCTGCTTTTTCGTTCTGGTGCCACTACTGGCCCTCATGCTCTATGGAATGGTGGCAGCCAGCCTGCAGTTACGCGCATAATACGCTAATCTAAATACTCTTCAGCAGGTCCTCCAGGCTACCGACCACCGCATCGAAGAGCTTGTACATAAGTTCAGGCTCCCCCATTTCGGGGATGTAGGCGATGACGCGCCTGCCGGCGCCGCACATCCATCCGGCCTCAGTGTGGGCGCTGCGACCACAGGGAAGCACCAGCACGCAGGTGTCGGCCCACGTCTATTCCGAGAAGATTGGTTTTCATATCAACAAATATAATCATTATCTCTTAAAATGTCTGTATATTTGTACATATGGAAGTGAGTAATCTTCTGGATATCAGCACCCGGGAGGGACTCTATCGGTGGTATCAGGATAACCACGACAGGGTTCCCGACTTCTGGCTGCGGGTGAACCGGGCTTCGGCAGACTGCCCCGGCGTGATCCGCTATGTGGACGCCGTGGAGGTCGCACTGTGCTTCGGCTGGATAGACAGCACCATGAAGCGCATCGATGACGGCAAGGCCATCCAGCACTTTACTCCCCGGCGCAAGGGCAGCAATTGGTGCGAGCAGAACCTGGAACGCTGCCGTCGGCTGATAAAGCTTGGAGAGATGACTCCCGCCGGACTGGCCGTCGCCCCGGATCTGGATCCTTCCCGCTTCGTCTACGAAGATTGGGTGCTGGATGCGATAAAGGCCGACGAGTTGGCCTGGAGGCACTTCCAAAGCTTTCCGGAGAATTATAAGCGCATCAAGATTGACCGCATCCAGCACTACAAGAACACCGACCGCGAAGAGTACGGCCTTGCCGTATTGCAGCGCTTCATCGCCGCCTGCCATGCCGGAAAGATGCAGCCCGGCTGGAGTGATTTCGGAAGGTTGGAAGGGTATTGAGCGAGGGTTTCGGGTAAGGTCCAATTATATGCCGGGGACCTTACCCGGAAATATGGCTTTCAGGCACTTCCAGCGGGCAAGGTGTCGCCCCTGAAATTGGACCTTACCCGCATGAGCCGCCAGGCGAACCGCCGGTCCAGGTCTTTTCAATGAGCGCATCAGCGCGAACGGCGGGAAGGTGATGGGGATTAGCCGCACTGCGTGCACCTTTTCCCCGCATCTCCACGAGCAAATAACTGCCAAAAATGCATTTGAGCGCACCAGCGCGAACGGCGGAGGCCGGTCCGAAGGACTAAGGCCGAGAGCCGCGGGGTACTTTAGGGGCAGCGCCCCTAAAAAACCATCTCCACGCAAAAAGGACTGGCGCATTGCCAGCCCTTTGCGTGGAGATAAGGGGATTCGAACCCCTGACCTATAGATTGCGAACCTATCGCTCTACCAACTGAGCTATACCCCCAGGTTGCGGCCCGGTACGGGAACCGGGCTGCAAATATAG
>JAEENZ010000090.1 GCA_016283985.1 Bacteroidales bacterium
GGCTGCAAAGGTAGAAAAATTTTCTCTAATTACAATACTTTCAAAAAATCTTTCATTCCTTCCGTCGCCACTTTCTTGATGTGGTGGATGCGGGAGTCGAACAGGGGCACGTCGGCGGGGTCTATGATGTAGATGGGCGCATCGGGATCCGCGTATCTATAGAGGCCTGCGGCCGGGTAAACCGACAGGGAAGTGCCGACTATCAGCACTATGTCCGCCTTGCTCACCAGTTCTATTGCCTGTTCCATCTTGGGTACGGCCTCGCCGAAGAAGACTATGTGCGGGCGGAGCTGCACTCCGTTCGGGGCTTTGTCGCCCAGATGCACGGCATCGTATCCCACGTCGAAGACCTGCCTCTCGCTGAAGCCGTCCCGGTCGTTGTAGCAGTTCTCTGGCCTCACCTTGGTGGCTTCTCCGTGAAGGTGCACTACATGCGTACTGCCGGCCCTTTCGTGCAGATTGTCAACGTTTTGCGTTATCACGTCCACGATGTAATCCTTCTCCAGCTGCGCTATCGCGAGGTGCGCCTCGTTCGGCTTCGCCTCCTTCAGATGCTCCCGCTGCATGTTGTAGAACTCCAGCACCTTGCCGCGGTCCCTGTACCATCCTTCTATGCTGGCGACCTCCATCGGGTCGTAATTGTCCCAGAGCCCGCCGTTGTCGCGGTAGGTCCCCAGTCCGGACTCGGCGCTCACGCCGGCCCCGGTAAGAACTGCTATCCTTTTTTTCATTCGTCTTTCATCTTGAAGAAATACTTTCTCGCCCAGTATTCGAAGAGGGGATCCAGCACCCTGGGCTCGTCATTTTCGCCGAAAGTGATGATTTCCTTTTTGCAAAGGGCGTCCTTGAGCCTGCGTACGTTGGCGGAGGAGTGGAGGTTGTAGCGTTCGATCACCTCCGCGGAGCTGAAGCGCTTGCAGCCGTCCAGGGTGGCCTTCAGCAGCGAAACCTGGAAGCCGGTGAGGTCGGCCACGAGCTCCTTGAAGCGGGGTTCGTGGATGGAAATGAGCATGTCCAGGGCCTCCTGCAGGGTCATCTCTGTGATGTAGCCTTTGGTAAGGTGGTCGCAGATGGATGCGAAGTGGTTGATATACCAGATGTTGCTCTGGAAACGCTTGCATACGCTCATCATGAGGTCGCGGTCGATGACCTTGCCGCTGGTGAGGAATCCCCGCACTATGTGGTCGGTGATCTCGCGGGCCTCTATGTCGCTGATGCTCACATGGTTGACCTGGCGGTGGAAGAACACCTGCTCCTCGAAAATCTCCTTCATCGCGTTCACCGCCGACCCGAGGAAAACGAAGTTGCAGAGCCCGCTCTGGTTGGCCTTCAGGGTCTCCTCGAAAATCTTCAGGAATTTCTCCCAGTTTTCGAGGAAGGTGACGTTCTGGAAGTCGTCCAGCACCACGTAGATCTTCTTGCCGGTGACGGCGGCCAGGCGCCAGGGGAGACCGAGCATGGAACGGATGTCGTTTTCATCTATGCTCCAGCCCAGCGACAGCACTTCGTCGGTGGCGGCGTACCGGTCGGGATCGAACACGAAATGCGTGTCCGGAAGGCATCCGTGCACGATTTCGGCAAACTCATCGGGGGTGGTTGCGCTGGCGCGGATGAGGGCGGATCCGAAGGTGAGCAGCATCTCTTCCGTGCTGCGCACCTGCAGCATGGGCACTTCGGCGGTCGTGAAGATCTTGCCGGAAATGCGCATGTTCAGGAAGGTCTGCTGCATCAGCGATTTCTTGCCGGTTTTGGCCGGTTCGTAGATGACGACGTTCTCTCCCTGGTCCAGCAAGTTGGCTACAATCGTCTGCTCGCTCCTGCGGCCGATGTTGTTCTTGCCGGTGACGGGTTTGTAGTAAATGAAAGCAGGATCCATAGTGTAACAACTTTGTTCCAAACGCAAAAATAATAAATTATTTTGCGGAATAACGAAAAATCACTATTTTTGCGGTCCAAAAATTTTAGAAGACTGTCGAGCTTGATATGAAGAGCTGCTCCCGAGAGCAGCCGCTTGCAGCCAAAACTTTAAAAAAGTTTTATTTATGTACGCAATTGTTGACATTGCAGGTAGCCAGTTCAAGGTTGAGGCCGGAAACGAGATTTTCGTACCCCGCCTTCCCCAGGCTAAAGACGCAGAAGTAGAGTTTGACAAGGTGCTCCTCGTAGACGTTGAGGGCAAAGTCAAAGTCGGTGCTCCCTATGTTAAAGGCGCTGTTGTCAAGGCAACCGTGCTCGCAGACGATGTAAAGGCAGACAAGGTGCTCGTTTTCAAGAAGATCCGCCGCAAGGGCTTCCAGAAACTGAATGGTCACCGTCAGAAGCTTACCAAGATCAAAATTAACGAAATCGCTTAAGTATTATGGCACACAAGAAAGGTCAATCCAGTTCAAAGAATGGTCGTGAGTCGCACAGCAAGCGTCTCGGCCTCAAGAAGTTCGGCGGCGAAGTCGTTAAGGCCGGCAATATCATCGTCCGTCAGAGGGGAACCGTGCACAATCCCGACAAGAACGTCGGCATGGGCAAGGACCACACTCTCTATGCACTCGTGGACGGAACCGTAAAGTTCGCCCGCAAGAGGGGAGACAAATCCTACGTATCGGTTATTCCCGCAGAGAACTAGCTGATGCTTACACTGAAATCACTCCGTGAAGATCCTCAGGCAGTCATCGACCGTCTGAGGGTCAAAAATTTTGACGCCAAGCCCATCGTGGACAAGGTCCTTGAGCTCGACGCCCGCCGCCGTGCACTCCAGATGGAGAGCGACGCGCTGCTTGCAGAGCAGAAAAAGAAGGCTGCCGAGATCGGCGGCCTCATGAAACAGGGCCTCAGGGATGCCGCGGAAGCCGCAAAGACGGCCGTGGCAGCCCTCAAGCAGAAGAGTACGGATCTTCTCGCCCAGGGCGAACAGGTTGCGGCCGAGCTGGAAAACCAGCTGGTCCTCCTTCCCAACACCCCCTGCGCACTCGTTCCGGAAGGGAAGGATGCCGCAGACAACGTGGTGGTGAAGGAAGGCGGCCCCGATGTGAAGCTTCCCGAAGGCGCACTCCCTCACTGGGAGCTTGCCAGGAAGTACGACATCATCGACTTCGACCTCGGCGTCAAGATTACCGGAGCAGGTTTCCCCGTTTACAAAGGTAAAGGCGCCCGTCTGCAGAGGGCTCTCATCAACTTCTTCCTCGATGAGAACACCAAGGCGGGATATCAGGAGACCGAGCCTCCCGTGGTGGTGAACGCCGCTTCCGGTTTCGGAACCGGCCAGCTGCCGGACAAGGAGGCCCAGATGTACTATGTCGGTCTGGACAATTTCTACCTCGTGCCTACCGCCGAGGTGCCCGTGACCAACATCTTCCGCGATGTCATCCTCGCAGCCGACCAGATCCCTCAGAAGCTGACGGCATACACGCCCTGCTTCCGCCGCGAGGCCGGTTCCTATGGCAAGGATGTGCGCGGGCTCAACCGTCTGCACCAGTTCGACAAGGTGGAGATCGTGCGCGTGGAGAAGCCGGAGGATTCCTACAAGGCTCTCGACGAGATGGTCGCCCATGTGGAAGGGCTCGTGCAGAAGCTGGGGCTCAAGTACCACATCCTGAGGCTGTGCGGAGGCGACATGTCCTTCACATCCGCCATTACCTACGATTTCGAGCTTTGGAGCGCCGCCCAGGGCCGCTGGCTGGAGATTTCGTCAGTTTCCAACTTCGAATCCTTCCAGGCCAACAGGCTGCATCTGCGCTATCGCGATGCAGACGGCAAGACCCAGCTCGCCCACACGCTCAATGGTTCTTCCCTCGCACTTCCGCGCGTGGTCGCCGCCCTCCTCGAGGACAATCAGACCCCGGACGGCATAGTGATTCCCGAAGTCCTTCGTCCGTACACAGGCTTCGACATCATTGACTAGCGAGAGAACCATTCTCGGCATCGATCCCGGAACCAACCTGCTTGGTTTCGGGATTGTTCGTGTAGATGCGGCAGGCCGCCCTTCCTATGTGGACATGGGCGTGCTGGACCTCCGCAAGATCGCGGACCCTTACGACAAGCTGGAATGCATCCACGCCAAGGTTTCCGCCCTGTGCGAGCTGCATCACCCCACCGACCTTGCAATAGAATCTCCCTTCTACGGCAAGAACGCCCAGGTTATCCTGAAGCTGGGCCGGGCGCAGGGGAGTGCGATGATCGCGGCCATCTCCCATGGCGTGAGCGTATGCGAATATGCTCCCCGCCGGGCGAAGATGGTCATCTGCGGCAACGGAGCCGCTTCCAAGGAGCAGGTGGCGCTAATGGTGGAGCGCACACTCGGCATCAACATTGACAGCAAATACCTCGATGCCACCGATGCCCTGGCCATCGCCATGTGCCACTACTATCAGCTGAAGAGCCCTCTTGGCGGAGGGAGTGCTTCAGGGAAGTCCGGGGCCGGGAAATCCGGGGCTTCCTCCTGGGAGAAGTTTATTTCGCAGAATCCGGGCAGGGTCAAATAAACCTCGCGCCCGCACGTGCGTCTAACCATAGTTATGATAAAGATTGCTAAAGCCTTCACCTTGATCGCCGGCCTGTTCGTTGCTGCAGGACTTGGTGCCCAGAACACTGTTTCAGCGGAACTGCTGGATTCCTCCAACGGCGATCCTGTGCCTTTTGCCACGGTCTCCGTTTCGAAGGAAGGAACCAAGAAGCCGGATTACTACGACCTCAGCACCGAAACGGGTCACGTTACAATCAAGAAGGTGCGCCACGGCAATTACATCTTCCGTGCGGAACTCCTTGGCTACAAGACTTTTGAGAAGAAGATAAAGGTTGAGGGCAATCTGGACCTTGGCAAGATTAAGATGGATCCCGACAAGCAGATGCTCGACGCAGCCAGCGTCTCCGCGGTCGGCAATCCCATCGTTGTAAAGAAGGATACCCTGGAATATAACGCCACATCCTTCAAGACCACAGAGAACGACATGCTGGAAGACCTCCTCAAGAAACTCCCCGGCGTGGAAGTGTCTGAGGATGGTACGATTACGCATAACGGCGAGACCATTACCAAGATCACCATCGAAGGCAAGACCTTCTTCCTCGATGATCCCCAGCTCGCCTCCAAGAACATCCCCGCCAAGCTCATCAACAAACTCAAGGTTATCAACAAGAAGAGCGAGCAGGCCGAGTTCACCGGCATCGATGACGGCGAGGAAGAGAAGGTCATCGACCTGGATATCAAGCCCGGAATGATGAAGGGCGCGTTCGGCAACATGATGGCAGGCGGCGGACGGGATATCCCCACCGACAACGTCACCCAGCCCGACTGGCGCTACCAGGGCGCC
>JAEENZ010000091.1 GCA_016283985.1 Bacteroidales bacterium
CAGTGTCCGTTCCCTCCTTGACCTTGTGGGCAGCAGCCCGCTGGTGACCATCCTGTCGGAAGAAGCCATCAACCAGGTGCATGGGTTCGAGGCTGTTCCCATAGGCCACCCAGATGGCCGCATGGACGGCTGCTACCACTACCTAAAAGGTAGCTATCACAAGAATGCAGCGCAGAAGTTCGTGGAGTTCCTGAAGGAGAACAATTCCTTTAATCAGACTTTGGGGTAAATTGTCTTACCTTTGCAATCATGAAGAAAGTTTACGAACCGCTGAACATGATTATGAACGGCCGATACGCCGTTCTGTCCGGGAAACTGGCCCCGGAACTCCAGCGGCATCTTTGGTTGTTCCTAACCAGACCGTCTCAACCATACTCGGCGGTTTCGCACAATATATTATCGCTTCTTGAATTCTACCGGGGTGAGGCCAGTTTCACGTTTAAAATAGCGCGAGAAGATAGACTCTGAAGCGAAGTTCAATTCATCGGCAATCGCATATACAGGAGAATCTGAATAACTTAACGCGAGTTTGGCTTTCTGGATGACGGCTATGTTGATCCAGTCCATCACGGTTTTTCCGCTGGTGGCTTTGACCACGTTGCTGAGCCAGTTGGGTGAAAGAGAAAGCTGGTCTGCATAGAATTTCACCGTGCGTTCCCGGCCCGCATACTCATTGACAAGGGAGAGAAAACGATTGAGAGTCTCCTGGCCACGGTTACGGCTTTGTTGGGGAAGGTCGTTGTCCTGTCCGACTTCAAAGGTGAGGAGTTCTTTCAAGCAGGCTTGCTGTATCAGGGTTATCTCGTCGAGGCGATTGTCCGAGGCAAGAGCCATCATCAATGAATAATACATTTCAAGACGTTGCCAGAGTGTTTCACTGCCGATGTGAATCTGTCTCTGGAACTCTGTTTCCGGAAGTGCAAGCTTGTGATAATTGAATATACGCAAGTCCAAATCATCGGACACCTCAAGTATTTCCATTATGGACTGCTGCGGGATCATCAGCGCATCGTGGCTTTCAAGATGATACGGAATCATATTCAGGATATAATTGGCATGACCATTCCTGATCCACAGGCAATAGCCGTCAAGGGGGAAGAAGGGTTGGCCGACCTTATATAATAGAGGCATCATCCGTCTGTCAGAAATCAAGTGGATGTCCTTAGTGATGATATTGCCCGGAGAGATCATTGTCCGGGCAAACTCCTGCGGGTTTATTGTCTGTATCTTTGCCATAACTATGCAAAAATACCAATTTCCATAGGATTTGCAAAGAAATAATAGATAAGAGAACAATATTGTGGCCAAAAACATAGTATTTTTGCGGCGCAATTTAATAGAATATGACAATGAAACGTATCATAACACTCGTAAGCGCAATGCTGCTTGGCATAGCTGCTTTTGCACAGGTAAACGTTGGCGCAGGATATCTCCAGTCCACCGCCACATATCAGGCCAAGGATGGTGCAGATGTCAACAGCACCAAGTCCAATGGCTTCTATGCCGGTCTCGGCTATGAGATCACCCTCATGGAGGGCCTCAGCGTTACTCCCGGTCTCTATTATTCCTATCTCTACAGCGACGATGCTGGTTCAACAGCTATCGGTACAGTTGCCACCGGTTCTCTCAAGACTAACCTTAAGGAGCAGTATATCAACATCCCTGTCACGGTCAACTTCGGCTATAACCTTACCCGTGATCTTCGACTCTTTGCCTTTGGCGGCCCCACCGCTTCCATCGGCCTAAGTTCCATCAGCCACTACGATGCCAATGTTACCGTTATCGGCATCAACATCAGTGATTCCGGCGATTCCGACAATTATGCTGGGACCGATGACAATCCTGCATCCTATGGCCGTTTCGACCTTCTTGTGGGTGCCGGAGCCGGTGCCGACATCAAGGGTAAGTTCCGCATCACCGTGGGTTACGACTGGGGGCTCCTGAACCGCAACGTGGATTCCAACTCCACTGCCATCCGTCACCGCAATCAGCTGAAGGCCGGCATAGCCTATCTCTTTTAGTTAAACAGTACTAGTGTTTTATAGGTATTGGGCTTGCAGCACCTATGGGTTTGGGTGACAACAAATGAGCGCACCAGCGCGAACGGCGGAGGCCGGTCCGACGGACTAAGGCCGTGAGCCGCGGGGTACACATTAGGGGCAGAGCCCCTGATAAGATAGGAGGAAGGCTGCGCAGCAGCCGTGCCTCCGCTACTAAAAGAAACCGGCAGCCGAAAAAGGCTGCCGAATCGTTTCTTTTAGTAGACTACAGTGAAAAACTATCGAACCTTCGCTTTTTTGAAGGGCTGCTGGAGATCCAGCGATTCATTAATACCTTATACCGATAAATTCGAATTTAATCCGCCATCGCACCTTCCATCCGAAGTAAATTGACCTTCTTGTCAATGCCTCCGGCATATCCGGTAAGCGAGCCATCGGCACCTACAACCCTGTGACAAGGGATAATGAGTGATATTGAGTTGTGGCCCACTGCTCCTCCAACCGCCTGGGCGGCCATACGGGCAACGCCCTTCTGTTCGGCGATTCGCTTTGCTATCTCTCCATAAGTCATTGTCTTGCCATAAGGAATCGTCAGCATGATTTCCCAGACGGCCTTGCGGAACGGGCTGGCACGCATGACGAGGGGAGGCGTGAAGCCCGGCTCGCTTCCGCTGAAATAGATGTCCAGCCAGTGGCAAGTGTCTTTGAAAACAGGGATTAGCTTTTCTTCATGCTCAGGTGAAAGCACATCGGCAAAATGCATCTGTCCATCGAACCAGAGACCGATAAGAGATGCACCGTCACTTCCGAGGGTAATTCTACCGAGGGGCGAATCATAATGCCAGATATAATCCATCTTCAAGGTTACATCCCGATTAATCAGTGTAAATATAGCGGCATTTGGCCGTTTTTGCAAACCTTCCTCCAGACTGGTCAAGTGCTGTAGTGCTGTTGACGTCCGATTTTCCGGGACGTCAACGTCAAAAAAGGCTGAAAATGCTGTTGACGTCCGATTTTCCAGGACGTCGACAGCACTTGAAAAGGAATGAGCGCCTCCGCTACTAAACACTCCGAATCTCGAACCTCCGCTTCCTGGAAGGGCTGC
The DNA here is from genome assembly GCA_016283985.1 of Bacteroidales bacterium. Next base: position 3,106 of record JAEENZ010000091.1, read on the forward strand.
TAGAAATCCAGCGATTCATTGATGCTTTACACCGATAAATCCGAATTTATCTCCCAATCTTCTTGATAAGCGTCAAATCACCACTGGATAGGGCTTCAAAGTTTGCCTCAATCTTCTCGATATCCCAGTCCCACCATTTCAAGTCCAGCAAGTAGGCGATGAATGCATCATCAAAGCGCATCCTGATTACCCGGCAGGGGTTGCCAGCCGCCACGGCATAAGGAGGGATGTCCGACGCCACGACTGAATTCGCGCCGATGATGGCTCCGTCTCCGATATGGACACCAGGCATCACAGTCACGTTCTGTCCAATCCAGACATCATTACCGACAACGGTGTCGCCCTTCAGGGGAAGGTCATCCTTCACCGGAGCAATGGCAGAACCCCAATCACCTCCCATAATGTAGAACGGATAGGTGGTAACGCCGTCCATTCTATGGTTGGCTCCGTTCATCACGAACTCTATACCCTGAGCAATGGCGCAGAACTTACCGATTATCAGTTTGTCGCCTATGAAGTCATAGAAGTGAGTCACGTGCTTCTCGAACTGGTCCGCACCGTCCACATCATCATAGTATGTGTAGTCCCCAATGATGATTCGGGGATTCTTCACCACATTCTTGATAAAGCATAGTCTGGGCAGATTTGGATTCGGGAATGCCACATTCGGGTCAGGCCTGTTGAGTATCTTGCTCATGATGGTAAATACCGATTTATCTAACTTACTCCACTACCTCCACATAGAAGCTGACTGGTCTGAATCCGTCGTTGCAGCTTATCATTGCGCTGTTTGGATTCTTCATCCAGCCGTTGTAGAAGTTTCCTTCACCACGGGCCAGAGCCTCCACAAATTCCCTCATAGACTTCCAAGCTTCAGGACACATCCTCTCCGGACACTTACCATCAACCGAGATCCACTGCTGGCCTTCCTGAACATCACAGGTATGCTCGATGGGATTCTCGTACTGGGCCATCAAGTCAGGGTATGATGCTTTTCTTATGGCTGTAATCCGGATCTTCTTCATGTACTCTATTTGCTTTTATCCACTGTCCACGTGCAAGAAGACCAATTGTCCCCCACTTTCTTTTTCTCACCCATGGTAACCGTATAGCCTTCAGCCGCGGAGAACATGTCATTGTAGAACGTGGTGTTCAGTTCCATGGCTTCCATAGTTATGCTTCCAGTACCGGACAGCCTGACCGAACCGCCAAACATTATCCCCTCGTTTGACATGATGACCTGTGAGTCCCCGATGAGCGTTAGGTTGCACACTTCTCCCAACTCGAATTTCTTGCCGCGGGTAAGGTAGCATGTGAAAAATTCGAAGGTGATGGACTCCGCATACACTTTGTATGAATAACCGCTGGACACCAGGGAGAATCTGGTTCCTTCGACTTTGATGGTGTACTCGCTGCCGAACGGGATGACCATTGGCTGTAGATAGGGCTTTTGGCTGTCGGAACCAACCTCCGGGACATCCTCTTCACTACCCTTCTGACATGATACACCCACCACTCCAGCCACTGTAAATAGCAGGGCGACCAGGAACAGGAATCCAACAGTCTTCTTCATGGTATTGCACAATATATTGATAATCAGGGAGAGTGGAGATGTAGTTGATGCTACTCTCCCATCGAAAGGCCGCTAACATTGATGTTCCCGCTACCGGTTAGGGATAAGTTGCCAAGACTCTTGGCGTTGCCGGTAAGGGTTACATCTCCGCTGCCGGAGATCTTCACGCTGATGATGCCTGCGTCCTTGCATTCAAGTGAGCAGTCACCGCTGCCGGAAAGGTCTATGGAGATGTTTTCAGCCGTCACGCCGGTGGATTTGATGTCCCCGCTGCCGGTATCCTTGAATCCTGCCGTCTCCGCCACAATGCCGGCAAGGAAGGTGTCCCCGCTGCCGCTTGTGTGGGCGCTGAACTTCGCGCATTGGATGATACCGTTGGCTTTGCAGTCTCCGCTGCCGCTTATGCTGATAGTGAAATCCCCGTCCGTCACAATGGGCCCGTCGGTGAAAACATCACCGGAACCGGACAGTTTGAGTCCGCTCAGGGTAGGGGAGTTGACCGTCAGGAAGGTTTTTGCCTTTGGCCTGACATTTACGTTTGGCTTGGTCTTTACCTTCAGGGCGCCTTCTTCCACCACAATGTTATAGTAATCCACGAGATTCTCGTCGCAGGTGAGCGTAAGGCTCTGCTCCCCGGGAGTCTGGGTATAATAAACATCTATCGAACTCGGAACCGAAATGGAATCGAATTCTCCGACCTCGATCGCCTGCTGCACGGAAACACCGTTCCCCGGCTCTCCGAATATGCCCATGCATGAAGTCAGTGCCAAGGTGGCAATAAGGATTAATGCGTTTTTCTTCATGATTTATATCATTCTATTGTTCACAAAGATACAAATAATGCTATTAACATCCCGAAAAATGGGACGTTAACGTCAAAATAGGCAGAAAATGCTGTTGACGTCCGTGTTTCCGGGACGTCAACAGCACTTGGATGCCAATGAGCGCATCAGCGCGAACGGCGGAGGACGGTCAGCGACGGGTAAGGTCCAATTCTATGCCAGGGACCTTGCCCGGTTTTCCGCCTCCCAGGCCCTTCCAGTGGGTAAGGTGTCGCCCCTGAAATTGGACCTTCCCCGAAACATCCGAAGACCTTCCCCAAAAAGAAGCAAGTAATGTATCTATGAGCCGTCAGGCGAACCGCGGCGGCCGGTCCGAAAACGGATTAGAGGAGCGGAGCGACGAAGTCGGCCTCAGCCGACCGGCCGAGCCGGGTATTTTGAGCAAAGAGAAAAATACGGAAAGGCGAAAAGGCCGCAGGGGTTTTGGGGGCAGGGCCCCCACAGAAGGACATTAGGGGCAGAGCCCCTGATAAGATAGGAGGAAGGCTGCGCAGCCGCCGCGCCTTTTCGGAGGCGAAGCCGACAAAGCCCCTCCCCGAGGGAGGGGTTTGGGGAGGGGTAAAAGGATGGCAACGCCCCGCTACTAAAAAGAGAAGCAGCCAGATGGCCGCTTCTCTTTTTAGTAGCGGAGGCAGGACTCGAACCTGCGACCTCCGGGTTATGAGCCCGACGAGCTACCGACTGCTCTACCCCGCGATATTGGACTGCAAAGGTAGGAATTATTTTCCAAAATCCAAATTTTAATCCGTATCTTTGACAGATATGAAACTTCAGTACAAAATCCTAATCATCATTCTGGCTTGTCTGGCGGCCATTTCCTGCACCCAAACGCCCAATAGCGGAAAGCGCATCGTTTTCATCGGCGACAGCATCACCGACGGCAACTGGGGCTGCATCTACAACTACAAGAGAACCTCGGCCGAGCGCAGCCACACCGATATGAACCACATCTACGGACACAGCTATGTCTACATAATCGCGTCGTACTGTCAAAGCCGCTGGCCTTCAAGAAATTACGCATTCTTCAACCGTGGTTTCAGCGGTCAGGCTCTGGACGATCTTGCGGCCCGTTGGCAGGAGGATGTCCTCGACCTCCGGCCGGATGTGCTCTCCGTCCTTATCGGCACCAACGACATCCACAGATGGCTTGATGGCGACCGGCAGACGCCCTTCGATTTCGAGGCCTGGAAAGCCCTGTACAAGAGCCTGCTGGAAAAAACCAAACAATCCAACCCCGAACTGAAGCTGACCCTCTGCACCCCCTTCGTGGCCAAAGAAGGGAACTTGGGCGGCAGCGAAGACTACGCCCTTCGCGAAGATATGACCCGGCGCCTGGCAGCCTGCGTGCGCGAACTATGCGAAGAAACGGGCGCCATACTCATCCCCTTCGACACTATGTTCGAAAAGCTGGTGAGCACAGAACCCGCACCTTCCTATTGGATATGGGACGGCATACATCCGACCCCCGCCGGGCATAAGCGCATGGCGGACCTTTGGCTTAAGAAAGCAAAAATCTAGTTGAAAAGCATTATCTCGCTGCAGCTGGCCTTTCCGGAAGGATTGTTGATGACGACCCTGAAGTTGGAAGCTGCTACAGAACTGAAGGGAAGCGTGATGCCAGTGCCGTCTCCTGTCCCTTCGGCAATGCAGGTCCAGGCCCCGTCCATCAAAGCTTCCACCCGGTAAGTCTGCATAGGATTCTCCCACAGTTGCCACGGCTCCACGGCGGCAAAGCACTGGATACTCTGCCTGGCCGGCAACTCAATCTCCACCGTCGAGGAAGGCCCGGAAGCCGTCCATGTCGATTTATAATCTGCATCGCTCAATTCAGGAACGGCAACCCCATCAACCATCATAGCCAACCCTTCCGTCGGCACCGCCTGCACTGGAACCGGCTCACGCAATTCAATAGCCAGCACGCTCACTGCCGCATCGGGTGCGAAAGGCGGAAGTTCGAAAGTGGTGACACCCTTCCTGCGGTGATGCCGCACTCGAACCGAAGGATCTGCCAGCAGCCAGGCTTTTCGCACCTTCAGGCTGTACGGCACGCTGATTTCCTTCGACCACTTGTGAATATGCAGATAGAGGGTGTTCCCCTTTCTGGTGGCGTACCCGAAAGGCAAAAACGGGAAAGGAGAGGCCTCGGTGCCGTAAATCGCCTCGCCGTTCACCTTCATCCAGGCGCCAATCTCCATCAAATTATCCCTGCATATCTGAGGGATGCTGCCGTATTTGTCTGGGCCTATGTTCAGGAGAAAATTTCCCCCTTTGCTCACGATTTCCGAGAGCTTGCGGATGAGTTCTCCGGAGCTTTTCCAGTTGTCGTCGTAGGCGCAGTATGCCCAGTGGCGGTTCATGGTCATGCAGGTCTCCCATATCCTTCCGGGGTATCCGGTCGCGGGGATGAACTGCTCCGGGGTCACCACGTCACCCTTCATCCCACCTCCCATACGGTTGTTCAGGATGATATTGGGATATGCGCGGACCTTGTCGTAGAAGAGCCTGGCCTCGTCCGGAGTAATGTCCCCGCCCTGGTCGAACCAGACTATATCCACGTTTGGGATGCGTGTCAGGAGCTCATCCACCTGCGGGAGAGCGATGTTCTTGAGATAGGCCTCCCTGCTCCCTTTGTGGGCCGGATCCCAGGCGCAGCCGTTCGCGCCGGGATGATACCAGTCCAGCATGTGGGAGTAGTAGAACCCGAAATGCAGCCCCTGTGCCTTGCATTCCGAGGCGAGGGCTGCAATGATATCTTTCCCGTATGGAGATGCGTCCACTATGTTGTAGACGCTTGCATCGGAGTCGTACATGGCAAAACCGTCGTGATGCTTGGCGGTGACTACCATATATTTCTGCCCCGCTTCCGCTGCAAGCGAAACCCAGTCGGCGGCATCGAAGCGTACGGGATTGAAACGTTTTGCCAGGGCAGAATACTCCTTGATAGGAATCTGCTTGCTGCTCATCATCCACTCGCCGCCGTCGGTCTTGTCGCCGTAGATGCCGGCGAGTTCGGTGTAGATGCCCCAGTGGATGAACATGCCGAACTTGGCATCCCGGAACCACTCCATCCGCTCCGGAACCTCAGAGGTTTCTGCCGCCAGCTCGGGGGTGGGGGCATTCTTGCAGCAGATGGCCGCAGCGGCAATCAGGCAGAGGGCTATTTTCCGAGGAAACATACGATGCCGTCCAGGTCGTCTTTCGCGAACACCCGCTGCTCGCCGGAAGCCAGATTCTTGATCTGCACCGTGCCGGCGGCCGCCTCGTCCGCACCCGTGATGGAGAAGAACGGGATGGCCTTGCGGTCGGCGAAGTCGAACTGCTTCTTCAGCTTTGTGG
>JAEENZ010000092.1 GCA_016283985.1 Bacteroidales bacterium
GAATACAATCATCCGCCACGACCCTGCGGGTAGTAGCGGATGACGGTACTGAAGATTCGATTACGTATTCAGCCTGCCTTTAGAGTTTCTTGCTGAAGTTGTAGGTGCCCCCTTCATAATCGGCGGAATCGTCCTCACCTGGAAGGGTGATCGTTGCAACTGCGCCTTCCGGAATGGTAACGGACCAGTTCCAGATATCACCCTCGAACTTCCACGAACTCTTGATAAGGCCTGCGGCGCTGTCATATTCTGCTTCAATACTGCCGAGCCTCTTATCTGGAACGGGTTTCATTATGATGTGCTTGAATCCGGGGCATACGGGATCGGAGGATATGCCGGCAGCCGTCTCCCAAATCCATTCACAGACACAACCGTATGCATAGTGGTTGAAACTGTTCATGCCCTTCGGGCCCATGCCTTTTTCGATGGTATAACTGTTCCAGCGTTCCCAGATGGTGGTGGCGCCGTTATCCACGGAGTACAGCCAACTCGGATTCTTGCGCTGGAATAGCAGGTCCCACGCGATGTCAACCATGCCGTTTTCCGTAAGTGTGGACATGAGGATGGACGTGCCGAGGAAGCCTGTCTGCAGGCAGCCGTCGTGCTGCGCGAAGTTCTCGCGCAGACGGGCGATCATCGCATCTTTTGCTTCGCCTTCCACCAGCCCGATCTTGAGGGCGAAAAGGGCCGGAGTCTGCATCGTGTTGAGAATGTCCAGCTTGAAAGTGCCGTCTTCATTCAGGAACCTTTCACAAAGATATGCTTTCGCCTCTTTTGCCATTTCGGCATACTTTGCTGCATCTTTGCCGGTGGCGAATGCCATGTCGCGCATAAGGCCCGCATCGATCGCCCAATAGCAGCCGCCCAGATAGCTCCAGTATTCCTTGCCTTCAGGCCTGCGCAGCCATTCCCCCTTCGGTCCGCGGATAAAAGCTCCCCTTCCATTGCTCTCGAGCGGCTCGTAGCTTAGCCAGTCGGCCCACTCATAGTCGCCATTCTCCGATGCCACCGCCGCATGGTCGAACCTGGTCTCGTTCACATGGGTCATATACTTCTCCATCGATTCCCAGTTCTCCTCGATTATAGCCTGGTCTCCAAACTGCTTCCACACTATCCAGGGAACGATTACTCCGGCATCCGCCCAGCCGAAACGCATCATGCTGCCGCCGTACTGGGCAGTGGGAGCCACTCCCGGGAAGGCACCGGTTTCACTCTGGCTGTCGCGCATGTCGCGCATCCATTTATGGAAGAAGGCATCGGTATTCGCGAAGAAGGATCCCGTTTCGGTGAACACCTGGGTATCGGCCGTCCATCCGAGACGTTCGTTGCGCTGGGGGCAGTCCGTCGGGACCGACAGATAGTTGGAGCGCTGGCCCCAAACGGTATTGGAAATCAGCTTGTTGACCAGATCATTCCCTGTAGTGATCCTGCCTGTTTCCAGATTCCTGGCTATGGAAGTGACGGGGAGCGATTCCATGCTCTTGATCTTAACCTCGTCCGTCGCAGTGATCGAGACGAAACGGTAGCCGAAGAACGTGCAGTGAGGATAATATGAAACATACCCCTTGGCATTTCCGAATGTATAGTCCACCCGGAAGCAATCCTCGGGCGTGCGGAGATTAGTGCGGTGCACGCTTCCCTCCGGACCGTCCATTCCGCGGCTCTTTGCACCGTTTCCGTCGTTCAGCAACTCACCGGGAAGGCACGTAAGCACAGTCCCCTCCGCTGCCTTGAACACGAAAGAAGGCACTGCGGCCGCATTCTGTCCGAAATCCACCACAAGAGTTTCCCCGGGTTCCAGGGTGATGGTAGCACCGGGTTTGTATTCACGCTTGACTACAGCCTTTCCGAATTCTTCTTCCGAAACGCCCTCCGCATCCTGCCATACATAGGCCTTCACGGGCTTCAGGGCCAGGTCTCTGCGAAGATAAACCTCTGCTCCTGCGGAAGGGAATATATTGCCGGGGAACTCCGTGTTAATTTCCGGGGCCGACAGTTTTTCGGGAGTCTCGAAGCCGGGCAGTTCGCGTGCATCGAAAGCCTCGCCATCGAAAATTCCCGCATGCTTAACGGGACCGGCGATACCGGCTTTCCAGTTCTCCGTATCCGTGCCCAGCAACTGCTTGCTTCCATCTTCGAAAGTGAGCTCCAGCACGGAGCGGAAGGCGCACTTGTGACCTATCATTCCATCGTTGCCGCCGGGTGTGACGATCTTGTCTCCCCACCATCCGGGAGTGACCTGGGCTGAAAGCTGGTTTGCTGCGCCAGGGGCCTTAAGGAAGACACTCGTAACATCGTAGGTAAAGGAATATTTGGTCTTCTCGCGATGCGTGAAGCCCGGCTTCAGCACTTCCTCACCCACAGGCTTTCCGTTAACATAAAGCTCATAGACGCCCAGGCCGGCGGTCATCCAAACGGCGGAAGCGACCTTCTTTTCATTCGTCACCTCTGCAAGGAACCAGTTGGCACCGGGAGCGGAGAGATAGTTGCTTCCCCCCTTTACTTCTCCCTCTACCACCGGGGCGTCGACTACGGAAATCCATTCCGAGCATTCCCATGCGGAATCGTCAAGGGCTTCAGTACGGGTTCCGACCGATGCAGGTCCGGATTCACAACATGCCGTTAAGGCAAAAACCAAAATGGCTAAAAACGACTTTTTCATATTTGTTCGATTGTTATTTTGTCTATGGTTGCAGGCATAACCGAAGCGGGACAACCTATCTCGATGGTATTAAGACCACCTGAGAGAGCAACGCCGGTTTCAATCTCCTCAAAGCCTTCCGTCGCAGGGAGTTGCACGGTCTGCGCCGCGCCATTGACTTTCAGTAGCACTTCGCAGGGGCTTTCCGACTGGTAGGCTATGGCCAGAGTGCACTTTCCGCCGCGCCTGCAGAAAACGTTCCGCCATTGCAGGCAGTTCTCCTCCGAACCACCCAGGCCGGCGACCGCCGCGCCGCAGGATGCGCCTTCCACCTTCACGTACTTGGCCCCGCCCAGGTCGATGTCGTTGTAGGCAGGTATATATCCCCATTCGGCCTCATACACGGAGGGCGTCACACGCTTGCTCCCCTTGACTCGGAGTATCTTCGCATAGTGGGCCGGCACCTCCATCTCGAGGCAGTCCGTCCTGCCAAGGTCCTCACGACGAACAAGGTCCCGGACTTCGATGCCGCCGGCATACCCGAGAATCTCCAGCGGCACTTCGAACTGCACCGGCTCCTCGGAAGGATTATACAGGGCCACCGCCCTTTCATGGCCGCGGGGCGTCCGAAGATCCTTCACGAGTACATACCCTTCTCCCTCATGCTGAACCACTTCCGGCTGTATGCCGAGGGGATCCTGATTGACCGCCAGCAATTCTGGGTTGGTGACGAGCGTGCGGGTATCTTCCGGAAGGTATGCCAGGTCGAATCCAAGCATAAGGGGTGAACTCATGATGCACCAGAGGCCGAAATGGGCCTCCTCCTCCGCAAAGGTAAGGCCGTTGCCTCTGGTCAATCCGCTGCGCTTGTTGCCGTATCCGACTACCAGCATGTCCATGTCGTTGTACTTTCCCCCGCCGGTGTAGGCGGAGAGGTACATGTTCTTGTCCATCACGTACTTGACCGACCGCCATTCGGGGAAGATGTCTCCGCTGATGCGCCAGGAGTCCCCGGCATCCGGAACCCATGTCCCGGGATAGTGCCAACGGCAGATGTTTATCTTCACTGGGTGCACCGACACGCTGTCTATCACCCTTCGTATCTGCAGGTAGCGCTCGCCTGTCGGCAGTTTCAGGTGGTTGCCGCCGCAGAAATCTATCTTTATGTAGTCGAAGTCCCAGTCGTTGAAGTAGAGCTGGGCATCTTGGACCTCATGCCCCCAGAGGCCCGCGCCCATCCCGTAAACATCCTTGTTCCAGCCGCTTCCGCAGGTGTTGTCGCCGGCGTCGCTGTATATGCCGGCCTTGAGTCCCAGGGCATGGATATGGTCCGTCACCGCACGCATTCCGCCAGGAAACCTGATGGGATTGGCGGTCATGTTGCCGTAGGCGTCACGGAAGCCGAAGTGGCCGTCATCTATATTTATGTATTGGTAGCCGGCATCAGCCAGGCCGGTGGACACCATGAGGTCGGCCTGCTGCATGATGAGGGTGTCGGAGATGTCAATCATGAAGGCATTCCAACTCGCCCAACCCATCATCGGGGGCTGAACGCCCTGATGGCTCCGGGTGCAGGCTATGGCCAGCAGAGTGATGGCCACTGTCAGGATTCTGCGCATATTACTGTGGTTTGAATATCTGTCGGTTGACGATGGAACGGCCGAGGGTGAGGGAATCGGCGTACTCCAGGTCATCTCCGAATCCGAGGCCGCGGGCGAGGGTGGATATCTTTCCGGCGAGGCCCTCGATCTTTCGGTAGATGTAGAACGCCGTGGTCTCCCCTTCCACGTCTCCACTCAGGGCGAGGATGACCTCGGTGGGAGTTTCCGCCTTCTGCAGGCGTGCGACCAGGCTGTCGATCGCCAGGTCCCCGGGACCGATGCCGTCTATGGGCGAGATTATCCCTCCGAGCACGTGATACACACCGTGATACTGGCCGGTCGCCTCGATGCTCATCACGTCCCTCACACTCTCCACCACGCAGATGATGCCATGGTCACGATGGGCGTCTCCGCAGATGCCGCAGAGTTCGGTGTCGGCGATCATGTTGCAATCCTTGCAATAGTGGACCTTGTCCGCCAGCGCATCGATTGAGGCGGAAAAGTGGTGGATGTTCTCGGACGGCTGCTTAAGAAGGTGCAGGGCAAGACGCAGGGCGCTGCGGGAGCCGACTCCGGGCAGCGAGCCTATGGCCTCCACGGCCTCTTGCAGCACTTTGGATGGATATTCGTTCATATTTGCTTTACAAATATAAACATTTTAGAAAAAAATTTCTACTTTTGCAGGTTGACTTGTCCGTGACGTCAACTAACCCGTAAATATTAACCCTTCCAGCGCCGTTGGAGCGCCGGGAACAAAATTGGAAGTGGAATGATCAGCATTTTCTACAAGCAAGGAGCTGACATTAACGTAAGCCAGCACGAAACGGATTTTGCCAAGCTGGGCAAAGAGAACGTGCTTTGGATAGATCTCCTGTCACCCACGGGGGACGAAAAGCGCGCAACAGAAAGTTTTCTCGGAACCGAGATCCAGAGCCGAGCCACGGCCGAGGAGATTGAGAGTTCCTCCCGTTTCTTCGAAAACGAAACGGCGATATTCGCAAATACGAACTTCCTTTCGCCTGCGGGCGATGAAATGGCCATGGACCCCGTCTCCTTCACGATTGCGGGCAACATCCTTACGACCCTGCGCGAGATTCCTCTACGGTCCTTCACATCGCTGCAGCGCCGCATCCAGGCCCGTCCGGCACAGTTCCAGAGCGGATGGAAGATTTTCCTCTTCATCATGGACCAGCGCGTGGACCTCGATGCAGATATCATCGAGCTGATGAGTAAGGAAACTTCCCAGTTCAGCAAGCGCATCAACCAGAAAGAAGATATCAACGAGGATTTCCTCTTGGATATCAACCAGTTGCAGGAGAACGCCATGTTCGTGCGCGAGAATATCGTGGACAAGCAGCGCCTTGTAACCAATCTGCTGAAGAGCGGGCGCACTCCCGATGAATATGACCCTAAACTGAACGTGCTGTTGCAGGATATCGGGTCGCTCATCAACCACACGAACTTCACCTTCGAAAGGCTTGAATACCTGCAGGATACGGTTCTGGGTATCATCAATCTGGACCAGAACAGCATAATGAAGATTTTCACCTTCATAAGCCTCCTGCTCATGCCTGCGACCCTGGTCGCCAGCTTCTACGGCATGAACGTGAAGCTCCCCATGGACGGCTGGCGCTGGGCCTGGGTAGTGCTGCTCGGAGTGATGGCCATCATAGTCTTCACCGCCTGGTGGATCTTCCACCGGAAGAAGATGCTATAAACATTCTTTAATATGAAAAAAGCATTATTGTGGATCTGCGGCATCATTGTCGCTATCTGCCTTGCAGTCGCATGCATCTGGTGCGGGGAAATCCGCAGCATCTGCACCATCGAATCCGTCGGTGGCAACGAATACCTCTATAAGATGGAATACAAGGCGAAGTACGACCTCGACGACCTGATTTCCAAGGACATAGACAGTAATCCCCGCCTCCTCGAATATGTTATCGGCCGCATTGGCAAGGGCCTTCCCCTCAAGATAAAGAGTGCGCAGGTGGCCGACGAGGACGGCAACCTGGAGACCTTCAACTGCACCAGCTTCCAGGCCGCCCAGGCCGATGGCGACGGATTCTGGTATGGCCGCAACTACGATTACTACAAGAATCCGACATTGGTGACCATCTCCCGGCCCAAGAAGGGATATGCGTCGATTGCGGTCAGCGACATGTCCCATTTCGGCTACGGCCTTGACAACCTTCCGTTAAAGTTCGCGAAGAAGGTCAATTGCCTCGCAGCCATCTATGCACCAGTTGACGGAATCAACGAAAAGGGCCTCTGCACATCCATAATGGCCCTTCCCGGGCAGGCCGCGTGCCAGGAAAGCGGAAAGCATAAGGTCGGCACGACCATCATAATGCGCCTCTGGCTGGACCGCTGCGCCACCGTACAGGAAGCCCTGGACCTCGCCGCAACGCTGGATATCAGGCATGACGCCGCCGTCGGATCCGGCTACCACTACATGATTGCCGATGCCTCCGGCGACTGCGCCGTGCTGGAATTCGACAAGGAAGACGGATGGAAGTCCATGATTGTGCGCAAGGATCCTTCCGAGAAATCCATGCTGGTGACCAATCACCTGCTCTCGCCGAAGTACTATACGACCGTTCCGGACATCGCAGTGGGCAACCCCCACAGCAAGAGCTGGTGGCGCTACGAGACTGCCGGAGCGTATCTCGCCGGGCATTCCGGAACCCTTTCCCTGGAGCAGGCCCAGGAGTGCCTCGCCATGGTGCACTGGAAGGATCTGATATGGGAAGACGGCACCGTGGAAGACACCCAGTACAGCAACGTCTATGACCAGCAGAACATCACCCTGGCCCTCCGCAACTGGAACGATTACGACACTACCGTCCGTTTCAGCCTGTAGCCGCCAACATCCTCATCTTCAGTAACTTACGTGAAAGCCTCTGGTACATTTTCACCAGAGGCTTTCACGTAATCGCCTGATACAAAGGCAGATGGCCGCAACGGCTACATCAACCAGCGGGAGACATCCCGGCCGCGAGCGAGGGCTTCGCGGATCTGGGTGGAGGAAACGTCTATAAGCGGAGCATTTATCAAAGTGACGCGGCAACGCACATGCTGCCGGCGACAGTATTCCCGAAGGTCGTCCAACAGGGCGGCGGAATCGAACCCTGGCCGAGGGTAAACCACAATTTTATAGTCGGAAAGGATGCGCCGGACGCAGCGCCATCTGGGCAGCCCGGCCAGATTGTCGGCTCCGATCACGAGGGTGAAATCATTGCCCGGCTCCCTGGCCTTCAGGGCATCCAGCGTGCGGATGGTATAATTCGGGGGATCCATCCCCAGTTCTATGTCATCCACCTTCACCTTCAGCGACGGATGCCTGGCCACCGCCTCGCACGCCGCCTCATAACGCCTGCGGGCGTTCAGCGCCTTGGACGGATCCTTAAAAGGATTCTGGGGAGATACTATCAGGTAGGTGCAGTCGAATCCGCCATCCCCGGTCAAATATTCGAGGATTGCCTTGTGCCCAATGTGCAGAGGGTCGAAGGAACCGGGATAGACTGCTATCTTCATTCAGCAAGGAAACTGTCGACAACCCTCTCGGCATCGGCAAACGCGGTCGCAAGGTCATCATTCACAAGCACATAGTCGAACTTATCTTCATAAGTCATTTCTTCCTCAGCCTTGGCCACACGCTCTTCGATAGCCTCGAGCGAATCGGTTTTGCGGGCGAGAAGCCGCTGTCTCAGCACCTCCAAT
>JAEENZ010000093.1 GCA_016283985.1 Bacteroidales bacterium
AGGGATTTCTGCATCCAGCGCAGCGTCCGGCTCTTCTGTACGGTCGGCACTATGCTCTTTCGGTACACCTTTTCTATGATCAGGGGTACTGCGCACATAACCGTGGGACGCACCTTCTTCATGGCCGGCATCAGCACGCTGGGAGATGCGGGCTTGCTGAGATAATACACGCATGCGCCTGCATAGATAGGATAGAGACAGCCAATGACCATCTCGTAGGCATGGGCCATGGGCAGGATGGACATGAAGCGGTCTTTCTTGTCGCAGCGTTCGGCCTTGTGGGATGCCATGATGTTTTGGCAGAGGTTCCGGTGGCTGAGCATCACGCCCTTTGCCTTGCCGGTGGTGCCGGAAGTATAGATGATGGTGGCCAGTTCGTCGGCGGAAGGGGTCCTCACCCATCCGTCGCACTGGAAGGCCTCTTTATCCTTCTTTATTATCTCGAAAGTCTCGATGTCTATCACCAGCGTCAGCTTGTCGATGCAGGCCTGGCTGAGTTTGGGGAGCAGCCGCTTCGAGACATAGATGACCTTGGTCTCGGAGTGGGTAAGGATGTTGGTAATCTCGTTTTCTGAACTGTCCGGGAGAATGGGGATTGCGACTCGTCCGAATGCGGTCGCGGTGAAGAACGCCACCGTCCAGTTGGGCATGTTCTGCGAGAGGATGGCCACCTTGTCGCCGGCACTGATACCGAAACGCGACAGGCGCACGGATTCACGGTCGCAGACATCCCGGAAATGAGAGTAGCTATAACGGTCGCCTCCTTCGACATACTGGCTGAGGGTGCGCTTTGCATAGCGTTCGGTGGAAGTCTCGAAGAGCTCCCGGAGAGTTTGGGGATAATGGTCCCTGTATGCCCTGAAAAGCCTTTTAGGGTTCAGGCGCACGAAAATCTTGCGTATCCTGTAAGGATGCTTGTGCTTTTTCATAAAAGTTTAAGTTTAATGGGTGATGTATTTGTCTTTATGCTTTCCTGTCAGATGCATGCCTTCATAGTAATCCTGCACCATGGCAAGGTCGGCTCCTATGTCGCCGCTGAGGGTGAGTTTCTCCCCGCAGCTGATGCGTTTGGTGCGCCAGTCGAAGTAGCCTGCATACAGGGGAACTCCGGCGGCCAGGGCTATCTTGATGGCACCGGCTTTCCAGCGTTTCACCGGCTTGCGTGTGCCTTCGGGTGCGATCGCCAGTTTGAAGACGGGATCCTGCTCCATCTGCTCGATAAGGCTGCGGACGAGTTCGGAAGCGTTGCTGCGGTCTACCGGTATGCATCCGCAGGAGCGGAGGATGGGCCCCAGGGGCCAGAAGAACAGTTCCTTCTTGATCATGACATGGGCTACGTCGCCGAAGGAGGTGTAGAACAGGTATGCCACGACGAAATCCCAGAAGGATGTATGCGGAACGCCCAGCACCACGGCCTTGTTCTCGGGGATGGGGCCGCCGACGGCAGTCCATCCCATCCTCCGCAGGAGCCAGCCGCAGAAACGGGCCCAGCCCTTGCTGTATGACGTCCTGTTCTTGCTCATCTAGGATATGTCTACGTCTTCGAGTTCTTTTTCGCTCTTCAGGTTCTGGCGCAGCCAAACCTGGCGTTCGATCGTGTTGTCGCCCATGTAGAACTCCATGATCTCGGCGATGGACTCCTCGTCGGCGAGGCGGACGGGATCCAGATGCATGTCCTCGCCTATGAAGTCGGCGAATTCGTCGGAAGATATCTCTCCGAGGCCCTTGAATCGGGTTATTTCCACTTTCGTCTTGAGGTCCGCTATCGCCTGTTCCTTCTCCTCGATGGAGTAGCAGTAGCGGTTGGCTGTCTTATTGCGGACGCGGAAGAGGGGAGTCTGCAGTATGTGCACGTGCCCACGGCGGATGAGGTCGGGGTAGTACTTCATGAAGAAGGTGCACACGAGCATCCGGATGTGCATGCCGTCGTTATCGGCATCGGTCGCCACGATTATGTTGTTGTAGCGGAGATTCTCGAGGTCGTCCTCCACGCCCAGTGCGGAAATGAGGAGGTTGAGTTCCTCGTTCTCGGCCACTTTCTTGCGGCTCTCCTTGTAGGAGTTGATGGGCTTTCCGCGAAGGCTGAAAACCGCCTGGTAGTTGGCGTTGCGGGCCTTGGTGATGGTTCCGCTTGCGGAATCTCCCTCGGTGATAAAGATGCTGCTGCGCTCGATGTCTTCCTGGGTCTTCTCAGTGACCTTGTCGTTGTAGTGGAAGCGGCAGTCGCGCAGTTTCTTGTTGTAGACGTTGGCCTTCTTGGCACGCTCGCGTGTCTTTTTCTGGATGCCGGATATCTCCTCGCGCTCGCGCTGCGAATCCTTTATCTTCTCTTCGATGACGGGAACTATCTCCTTGTGGATGCGGAGGTAGTTGTCCAGCTCCGTGGCTACGAACGAGTTGACATAGCTGCGGATGGTGGGGCCGGTGTCCAGCTTGAGCACGCCGTGCTCATCGTGTGTCTGCTTCTCCCACATGTAGTTGGACCCGAGCTTGGTCTTCGTCTGGCCCTCGAAGTTGGGTTCCTGTATCTGTATGGAAATGGCTCCCACGACTCCCTGACGGCAGTCTTCGGGGGCATAGTTCTTCTTGAAGAAATCCTTCAGGGTCTTGGCGATGGCCTCGCGGTAGGCAGCGAGATGGGTGCCGCCGTCGCGGGTGTTCTGCCCGTTGACGAAGGAGGAGATGTTCTCGCCGTAGTCCCGTCCGTGGCTCAGCACTATCTCGATGTCTTCCCCTTCGAGATGGATGGGAGGGTAGAGGGGCTCCTCGGAAAGATTCTCGTTCACGAGGTCCAGGAGGCCGTTTTCGGATTTATAGGGAGTGCCGTTCAGCACGAGAGTGAGACCCTTCTTGAGATAGGAGTAGTTCTTCACCATCGTCTCCACATAATCCAGATTGTAGGCGAATTTTCCGAACATCATCGGGTCGGGATAGAAAGTGACGAGGGTCCCGTTCTTCTCTTTGGGAGATTCAGCCTTGCCGCTGTCTTTCAGTTCACCGCGCTCGAAGCGGGCCCAGGAACTCTCTCCCTCGCGGTATGAGCATACGTAGAAGGATTCTGAAAGGGCGTTCACCGCCTTGGTGCCCACGCCGTTGAGGCCGACGCTCTTTTTGAAGACCTTGTCGTCGAACTTGCCACCGGTATTCAGGATGCTCACGGCCTTAACTACCGAATCCAGAGGGATTCCGCGGCCGAAGTCGCGCACGGTCACGCGGTTGTCTTCCGAGATGTCCACCTGGATGCTCTTTCCGAAGCCCATCGCGTACTCGTCCACGGAGTTGTCGATGATTTCCTTCAGAAGGACGTAGATGCCGTCGCCGGGGTTGTTGCCGTTGCCCAGTCGCCCGATGTACATGCCCGGGCGCATGCGAACGTGCTGCACGCCTTCCAGAGTGCGTATGTTGTCGTCAGTGTAGTTAGTCGTGTTCACATTCATAACTTACAAAGATAACAATAATACCGCTATTTTACAATGCCGCGGAGGTGAAGGATCACGGGTTTTTTGATATCCGAGAGATATACGGTGACGGTCTTGTCGAAGGGGAAGGGACCGTCCTCGTTCGAGTAGGTGACTTCGATGGTTCCTTTCTGTCCTTTTTCGAGGCTGGTGCGCGTCCACTTGACGTTCGTGCATCCGCAGGACGTAATAGCAGACAGTATGGTGAGGGGCTGTTCTCCGGTATTTGTGACGGTGAAAGTGCAATGCTGGGGACCGTCGGCCTGGGTGATGGTGCCGAAGTCATGCACCGTGCGGTCGAATTCCGCCCGGCCGCCTATCAGGATGCTCAAAAGGATCAAAAGCAATTTCATATTGCAAATGTAATACAAAAACCTTACCTTTGCGTCCGAGATACTAAACTAAAACAAAAGATATGGCTTACAAAATTTCACCTGACAGCTGCGTAGCTTGTGGAACTTGCCAGGGCGAGTGCCCTACCGGTGCAATCCACGAAGGAGATGTTTATTCAATCGACCCCGAAGTGTGCATCAGCTGCGGCACCTGCGCCGGAGCATGCCCTATGGGCGCTATTTCCGAGGAATAACATCCAGCGTATCCACAAAGGAGCTTAGAATCCCGAAGGATTCTTCCCCTACCGTCTCCCAGAAGTTTTCGAACTGGCCGAGACGGTTTTT
>JAEENZ010000094.1 GCA_016283985.1 Bacteroidales bacterium
CTGAGCGAATCAAAACTCCTGCCTCACGGCCCACGAGTTTACTTCGGCTTCCTGTTCTATCATTGACATCACCAAACGATACAATAACGCCGAGAAATACCGATTTATCGAAACAAGGTTACGAAGAAATCTTGATTCTCTTTTCCCTACATGTTTGGTGGGATTTTGGAGTGTTTAGGAACAGTTACAGAGAGTGCATCGGAAAATATCCTATATGGTTACCTTGAAGCCGTAAATCTTGCCGTTTTCGAGCGGGAGCTTGGACGAAATTGTCTTCCGCTTGTCGCAGCCAGGGAACACGGTGACTGAATTACGGCGCTCCTCGTCGTCGTCGTAATAGTTGCCGCCGAACTGGAAGCACAGTTCATATCCCTCCTCGAGGTCTTTGTCGAAACGGACAGGCACGAAGAATGTCTTTTCAACCAAATCCTCATCCATCAGCGTGAGCTCGCTGTTATTGCCGGAATCAAGCAGGTAATAGTCCAGCGGTCCTCTCTCGATCGTAAAGGGCTTTCCCGTGTAGCTTTCGGTAGTCACATCAATACCAGAGAATCGGACAAAGACCGGATCTCCGTTCACCCCCCACTCTTCCTCTTCTTCCGAATCGGGATCGACGCACTTGATACGGATTGAATTGATCCTCGCCTGGTCGTAGGGCGAACCGGGAGGGGCCTCGTACGGAAAATACCTTAGCGTCACCTCTATACGGAACACAGCGAACTTGTGCTCCAGGAATACGTGGGCGACGTCCCCGTCGATTACCACCTCACCCAGCATAAGGTCGACGTCAGAGATAGACCCCGTATCATCGTGCTGAAGGGCGCCAGAAGCGGTTGAAAGGTTTCTCATATAAATAGTCGGAGAACCCAACCTCACACCATCGAAGATAGAATTGCCTGCGTATGAGTCCACTGACGGATAGAGGCAGATGATCTTATCCCCTTCGTTTCCGCACCAGGTACCGGAGAATTCCGCCTTCTTGCGACCGTACTCACCGATAGAAGTGAACGTATCGACGGACGTGATGCCGTTCTGGCCAAAAGAGACCACAGTAATGGCTTCATCTGAGTCCCAGAACCCTTCCAGCGTCTTTTCGTCAGTGTAATCATAGATCGTCTTCGTGCTCGCCGGTTCGACAACGGACGCCTGTATCGTCATAGGAATCCCTTTCTTAACCTCGGGCGTAGATATCTGGCAGCCGTTCATCAGCATGGCCGCACAGGCCGTTATTTTAATAAATGATATGATGCGTTTCATCTTGCTGACAATTAAAAATACAAAGCTCAATATCCCAGCCGTGCTCCATATCAGGGACTTCCCCGCTGTCACAGATGATACCCTCGTGCTTGAACTCGATGACCTCCGTCACAGGAAGTACATATTTGTTTTTACGTAAGTATTCCATATTCCAATTAATACCTTAGCGCCTATCCCAATACAACATCCAGCACCATCATCAGGGCAAATCCTATGGCGAAACCAACGGTTCCAATGTTGGAGTGCTTTCCCTGGGAATAATCCGGAACCAACTCTTCGACGACCACGTAGAGCATTGCGCCGGCGGCGAAAGCCAGCATATACGGCATAATGCCCAGTATGGAGGTAGCCAGAAGCAGGACCAGCGCACCTCCGATTGGTTCCACGATTCCGCTTAGGGCACCGATGCCGAATGCTCTCCAGCGGCTATTCCCTTCAGCCCTCAAAGGCATTGAGATGATTGCTCCTTCCGGCACATTCTGAATGGCGATACCCAGCGACAGCGCGAGGGCTCCGGCCATATTGAAATCGGCTGTAAGAGCACCCGCGATGGCCACTCCCACGGCCATGCCTTCCGGGAAATTATGGATGGTGACGGCCAGCGCCAGTTTGGCGGTGCGGGACAGACGGCTCTGTGGGCCCTCTGTTTCTCCATTTGCGTGAAGATGTGGAGTGATGTAGTCAATTAGCAATAGGAATGCAAAACCGGCTAACAATCCGATGGTAGGAGCTATGATTGCAGATGCCCCCTGCCCCATCTCGATTGCAGGAATGATCAGCGACCATACCGATGCTGCCACCATAACGCCTGAGGCAAACCCCAGCAGCACCTTTTGAAGCAACGCCGGTATATCCCGTCTCATGAAGAACACGAAGGCGGATCCCAGGGCTGTCCCCAGGAAAGGAATCATTAATGCTGTGAATATCGGACTCATTATTGGTGATTTGCTTATCAGTAAAATTCCATACTCTTGTGCAGGATTCCTCACTCTATATTCAGAAAAAACGTCTGACAGATTGTTTGTACATCCGGTATTCTTCCCCGAAGTCTGCCTCAAGGCGTTTCTCTTCAGAACGGACCTGAAGTGTCAGCAGGAAGATTTCAACGGCGAATAATGATATCGGCCACAGGCTTTGAAGCCAGATAAGAACGCCGATATCGTAGATGTATACACCCAAGAGCATAGGATTCCGGGAGAATCTGTACGGTCCGTCGGTCATCAGATGCTTTGTCCTGGGTGCCACTTCGTGATTGTAGGCATCGAAGGGATTCCCTTCGCCAACCCTTTTCATATGCACTATGGACCAGATGCTTAATGCAAGGCCGGGAATCATCAAAACTATGGCTGCAATCGCCCACGGCAGTGCCGGCGCCCAGGGAAAAGGCCTTCCGGATATCCACCACATCAATGCGGGAATACCGGCCACGAAGACCAGAAACCCCAGAATATACCCAAATGCGTTCCTCATAATTCCCAGATATCTATCGTTCAAATATAATATTTTTCGCTGAAAATGAGTAAATTTGAGCCATGGAATACCTGTCAAAGCAGCGATACGATGAACTTGTAGCCGAGTTGAAGCAGCTTATAGAGGTGGTCTATCCCAAGATAAAGGACGACCTTGCGGAGGCCAGCGCCCAGGGAGATCGGAGCGATAATGCGGGATACCGTGAAGCAAGGCGCAACCAGGCGAAGACTATCAGCCGTATACGCTTCCTACAGAGGATACTGGAGAACTCTCGCGTTATCGACCCTGAAGCCCTGCCCAAGGATAGAGTATCCCTTCTAAGCCGGGTAGAATTCACTAATCTTGCTACGAATACCCGTATGACATTCCAGATAGTCAGCCCTCACGAGATGGACCTCGAGGCTGGGAGGATTTCGCTGAAATCCCCTATTGGTGCCGCCCTGATGGGAAAGAAGGTTGGCGAAATAGCAGAAGCGCAGGTCCCATCCGGAACACTGCGCCTCAGAATCGAAAGTATTACGCTCGACTGAGTTGCCGGATGATATCATCAAGCATGCCGAAAAGGTCGGGAACGGTTTCAGGTGTAACGCTTTCGCATAAGACGGCATTTCCCACTGTTTCGGGAACATCAGTCAACACTCTTTGAAGATCGCGTCCCTTTTTCGTGAGCTTTACGATCATCTGGCGGGCATCCTTCTTGCCCTGGCTGCGCGTCACAATACCCTCAGCCTCCATTCTCTTAAGAAGGGGCGTAACGGTATTGGTCTCCAGCATCAGTCGCTTGGCGATGTCGTTCACCGGTTGTTCGTCTTTCTCCCAAAGAACCAGCAGAACCAGATACTGGGGATATGTGAGACCATGCTCACTCAAAAGCGGATGATATGCCTGAGTGAGCAGTCTCGAAGCGGTGTAAAGCCGGAAACAGAGCTGGTTGTCCAGTTTGAATTTTTCGTCCATTATAACATCTCCTCGATATCCTTTTCAAACGATGCGGGCTCGGCGACCGGAGCAAAACGCTTGATAACAGTTCCATCGCGGTTGATAAGGAACTTGGTGAAGTTCCAGAGGATATCGCTGTCTTTCTCGACACTTTTGCTGATACCCTTGAGCAACTTCTGGGTAGCCTTGGCTTTGAGGCCTTTGTATTCCTCTGAAGGGGCCACGGATTTAAGATAAGTATAAACAGGATCCTCGGAGGCGCCGTTCACGTCAATCTTCTTCATCAGCTGGAAAGTGACTCCATGATTGATGCGGCAGAACTCTGCAATCTCTTCGTCGGAGCCGGGCTCCTGATGGGCGAACTGGTCGCATGGGAAACCTACGATGGCCAATCCCCTGTCCTTATATTTCTGATAAAGAGCCTCCAGGCCGTCGTACTGCGGGGTGAAGCCGCATTTGGATGCGGTGTTCACGATAAGGAGCACCTTGCCTTCGAACTGTGCGAAGTCAAATTCATTGCCCTTGTTGTTAAGGGCCTTGAAGTCATAGATCTTTGCCATACTACAGCTGTTTTACAAGCCAGTTCTGATAACCGATCTTCTCGATGAGATTCAGCTGCTCCTCGTCCCAGTACAGGTCCTCTTCCTCGTCCAGCAGATAAGCTTTGGTAAGGTCGTAAGTGGTGGGGTCGCCTGCAAGGGCGGGCATTGCTTTGTAGAGAGTCTCTACGCCTTCCTTCTGAAGTTTGTAGTCGGCCTCGATGTAAGCCTTGGGATCTTCGATCAGCTTTGCCTCGCTGCAAACCTTAACTTCTGGAACGACTCCAAGGTCGAGCATGCGGTCGGTGTATTTCTCCACCCAGGCCATTTCTTCCGTATAATGGCCGATGTACTTCTCGCCCAGCTTCGTAAAGCCCTGGCTCTTTAAGAGTTGTCCCTGCATCTTGTGTACGAAAGCGCTGCCGGCAAGCTCGTTGATGATCATCTGAGAGATCTGAATTGTGTTTGTAAAGTCCATGATGTTTGATTATTTAGTCGTTATTTATATCGTTCACGATGCAAATATACAACTAAATTTTTATATCGCAAGCGATATTTTGAAAATAATAAAAAAAAACTTACAATTCAGCCTTCAAGACAACTATCGAATTATCTTTGAACAGTCTCTCGGGAATGTGGATTTCGGTGCATCCGTCTTCGCTTGCCATTTCCAATACCTGTCCGGTCTCGAGTGCGCAACACCCTTTTGTAAGCACAGAAGGGATCGAGACAGAGGATTTAGGCTCGGTTATGAAGATATAGAGGTATCTATCGTCTCCTTCCGTTTTCTCTGTTAGATATACATCCCCGTCATCCACTTTAAGTGATGACGGCTGGGTGCCATAAACCGCCTCTCCGTTTGTCCCCAGCCATGCACCCATCTCCCTGAGCCGCCTCACGGCAGGGGCCGGAAGCGTGCCGTCGGCCTTGGGACCGACATTCAGCAGGTAGTTGCCTCCCATCGAGGTGTTGCTGACAAGATAACGGAGCATCCTGGTGGCAGGCTTCCAGTTATAGTCTTTGCCATGATATGCCCAGGAGTTCTGCATTGTGGCCGGAGTCTGCCAAGGTTTGTCCAGCATCTCTTTCGGATAAGAGTTGTCGTGCATCTCCAGGAAATCGATATTATCTCCTGGATCCGAAAAGCAAATACGGCCGTTGATGAGGCATTTGTCGCTATAGGTCCTCACCAGTCGGATAAGTTCGTCCCTGCGTTCCGGAGTGATATGGTTATCCCAGCCCCATGTGTCAAACCATAAAAGGTCGGGATCGTATTTCTTGATAAGTTCCTTTACCTGCGGAAGGGATTTCCTC
>JAEENZ010000095.1 GCA_016283985.1 Bacteroidales bacterium
GATCGCATAGGGGGCCAGGGGCCTGAGCATGGCGTTGTAGAGCACCGTGGGCATGTTGGGTTCGCGTGCGGCGGACTTGGGCATCCCCTCGAAGGAAACGGAAAGGGTTACCTTCCACACGTCGTTCAGCATGATCTTGCTGCCGTCGGGGCCCTGCAAGTACATTATCCTGCCGTCGCCGTATAGGCCGCCGTCGCCATGGTCGTCGGTGTTGCGTATGCAGATGACCGCCTTACCGCCCTTGACCAGGTTGCCGGGGATGGTGTAGGTCCTGGGCAGGTTCCAGACCGTGCCCTTGCCTACCATCTCACCGTCCCAGTAGGTCTCGTCGAAGTCGTCGATGGGGCCGAGGCTGAGCGTGAGGTCCTTGCCTTCCCATGCTTTGGGGATGTCGACGGTCTTGCGATACCAGTAGATGCCGTTGATGCCGGGCCAGAGCTTCTGCACCTTGCAGGGGAGGGTGATGTCCCTCCAGGATGAATCGTCAAAGGTCGGCAGCGCCCAGGTGGCCACTCCGGCCCTGAGGCCCGTATCCTGCACGGTGACCTTGCGGTAGAAGGCCTTGATCTCGCCGTCGAAAGTGGCTGCGCGTGCCGCCTCGCTGTCCGCCAGGGACTTGACGTGAGCGATGGGTGCGGCCATCTCGGGATACATCGACAGGGATTCCGCGCTCATCCAGGCCTCGATTATGGTGCCGCCCCAGCTGGTGTGGATGATGCCCACAGGGACCTTGAGATCCTGCATCAGCTTGCGCCCGAAATACCAGCCGGCTGCGCTGAAGTTGCGTATGGTGACGGGGGATGATTCCTTCCATCCGTCGAAATCCGCACTGAAGTAGTCGTGTTCGCCCATGCCGGTTGCGCGGGAGACCTGGAGAACCCTGAGGCTGGCATAGTCGGAGGCGCTGTTGATGTCGTCCTGATTGGTGCGTATGGCCCTCCAACTCTCCATGGGCATCTGCATGTTGGACTGGCCGGATGCCAGCCAGACCTCGCCCACGAGCACGTTCTGAAAGGTGACCGGCGTGCCGTCGGAGATGGTAAGGGTGTATTTTTTGAAGCTGCCCTTGGGTGTTGGGATGCGCACTTCCCAGCGGCCGTCAGAGGCAGCTGTGGCGGTGTAGGTCTTGTTGTTCCAGGATGGGGTTACCTTCACGGTCGCTCCGGGAGCAGCCTTGCCCCAGACGGGAGCCTGGGTATTCTGCTGGAAAACCATGTTGTCGGTAAATAGGGGAGTGAGCTCCACTTTGGCGCCTGCGCTGAAAGCGGCCAGTGCTGCAAGTGCGGTCAGGATAAACTTTTTCATATCTGTTGCGTCAAACTGTCAAACTTTCAAATTTAAGAAAAATCCTCTATTTTTGCTATATGAACAAGACTATAGCAGACATTATTTCCCGCAGGAGCATCAGGCAGTTCAAGCCGGACCCCGTGCCGGAGGATTTGCTGGACCAGGTCATCGAGGCCGGGCTTTATGCTGCCAGCGGAAAGAACCACCAGTCATCCATAATCATTGCAGTGACGGATCCTGCCATGATACATCGTCTGGCAGAGGCCAACCGTGTGATCTGGGGCAAGCCCGAAGGGGTAGATCCCTTCTTCGGGGCGCCTGCGGTGCTGGTCGTGCTGGACAGTGCCGACTGGCGCAACCGGGTGTACGATGGCTCCCTGGTGATGGGAAACCTAATGCTTGCCGCCCATTCGCTCGGACTCGGCAGCTGCTGGGTACATCGTGCCAAGGAAGAATTCGAAATGCCCGAGTTCAAGGGGTTTCTGGCGTCCCTCGGCCTGGAAGGGGAGTACGAAGGGATAGGCCATTGCGTGATCGGCTGGCCTGCGGTCCCGAACCCGGAACCTCTGCCCCGCAAGGAAGGGCGCGTATTTAGAATAAAATAGTATATTTGCCGAAGTTAGTACTGAACCTATACCGTTATGGAGAAGATTATCGATCCCGTTCCGACCAAGCTAATCAAGGCGGAACTCACCAAGAGCCGCAAGCTGATGGACACCAACAAGGGTGGCAACGAGCTGTATGTGGTCGATTGCAACAATGCCCCCAATACCCTCCGGGAAATAGGCCGCATACGCGAGGTGACTTATCGTGAAGCAGGCGGCTGCTCCGGCAAGGAGCTGGACTTGGACGAGTATGATTTCCTCGACAAGCCCTATCAGCAGCTTATAGTCTGGGATCCCGATGCGGAAGCCATCATAGGCGGCTACCGCTATCTCCTCGGAAAGGACGTGACATTCAAGAAGGATGGCCAGCCGAATGTGACTTCGTCTCATCTTTTTACTTTTTCGGATAAATTCATCGACGAGTATCTTCCCAAGACCATGGAACTGGGGCGCTCTTTCGTGGCTCCAGAGTACCAGAGCTCTAAGGCCGGTGCAAAGGCCCTCTTTACTATGGACAACCTCTGGGACGGAATCGCCGGTGTGCTGCTCAGCAATCCGGGGGTGGAGTATCTCT
>JAEENZ010000096.1 GCA_016283985.1 Bacteroidales bacterium
TATGAGCGGGGTCACCACCAGGGCGATCCCCTCCTTCATCATCGCCGGCACCTGGAAGCAGACGGACTTGCCTCCGCCCGTGGGCAGGATGGCCAGCACGTCACGGTCTTCCGCCGCTGCGGAGATAATCTCTTCCTGCATCGGCCGGAAGGCATCGTAGCCCCAATACTCCTTCAGTACTTCATGCGCCGTCATACCGAAGGCAAAGATAACTATTTAAATTCTACTTCGTGGGAAACCTGATGATTTTCAGGCATGAAACGCACCGCAATCTTGCGGAGACGGGGCACCCTCTTTTCGATGAATGTGAGGATATGCCTGTCACGCTTGTCGGGATACATCTCGTCGAAGTGGATCATCAGTCCGGTCTCAATTGCATCCGAAAGCTCGTCATTCACCGTAGAGCCGAAAATCTTCATCGTTGAGGATGAATTGATATATGAATTCACCAGCGGAGGGATGCTCGTGCCGAGTTTGCGCAGTGCCTCCTTGAGGCAGCGCAGGTCCTCCTTTAATCCATTCTCCTTCAGGATGAGGTCCAGCAGGCGCCCGTCGGTATGGGACCTTAGGGGCTTGTAGGGGCGCACGAGCACGTCCTTGTCCATGAAATGCTTCTCCAGGAAACGGATTATAAGCTCGCGGGCGGACTTGTTGTAGCTCTTGTATATGGTCATCTTCCCGAAGAGATACTCCACCCCCGGATTGCTGAGCAGCACACCGGCGATTCCGTCCCAGAGGTTGTCCATAGTAAAGAGGGCCTTTGCACCGGCCTTCGAGCTCTGGTACTCGGGAGCCACGAAGGAGCGCCCCAGTTCCATGGTCTTGGGAAGATACTCGTCTATGAACTTGTCGGAAAAGGTATACAGGTGGGATGACGTCACGTTGGGCTGGCCATCCTTCTTGAATGTCACGTCCTTTCCGAGCAGATAACGGTAGCCGCCTATGATGGTTTCCGCATCCGGATCCCAGACTATAAGCTGCTGGTAAGGCTTTTCGAGGAAGTCGTATTCATCCAGGTCGAGTTCCTTGCCTGAGCAGCCGCCGGCCTCGCGATAGGTCAGTTCGCGTATGCGGCCTATTTCCCTAAGGGTATTGGGCGCATTGTAGCAATCCACCACATAGAGCTCATTGCCACCCTTGTTGGTGTCCATCAGCTTGCGGCTCCTGGTAAGTTCCGCCTTGATCAACTTGGTCGGAACAGGATCGATAATCTTCTCCATAACGGTATAGGTTCAGTACTAACTATGGCAAATATACTATTTTATTTTAAAAACGCGCCCTTCCTTGCGGGGCAGGGGATCCGGATTCGGAACGGCCGGCCACCCGATCACGCAATGGCCTACCCCTTCATACTCCCCTTCCAGGCCGAGGGAGAGCAGAAGTTCCTTGAACTCAGGAAGTTCAAATTCTTCTTTGGCGCGATGCACCCAGCAGCTGCCGAGCCCGAGGGCATGGGCAGCGAGCATCAGGTTTCCCATCACCAGGGAGCCGTCGTACACCCGGTTGCGCCAGTCGGCTTTGTCCAGCACAACAAGCACGGCGGGTGCCCCGAAGAAGGGATCCACCCCTTCAGGCTTACCCCAGATTACGCGGTTGGCTTCCGCCAGACGGCGTATCGTGGCTGGGTCCGTCACTGCAATTATCACGGAAGACTGATGGTTCTTACCGCTCGCCGCATAGAGCCCGGCCTCGATTACCTGATCCAGCAATTCTTCAGGAACAGGATCCGGCTTGAATTGCCGTATGCTCCTGCGGGAAATAATATCTGCTATAGTCTTGTTCATATAGCAAAAATAGAGGTTTTTTCTTATATTTGAAAGTTTGACTATTTGACGCAAAAGATATGAAAAAGTTTATCCTGACCGCACTTGCAGCACTGGCCGCTTTCAGCGCAGGGGCAAAAGTGGAGCTCACGCCCCTCTTTACCGACAACATGGTCTTCCAGCAGAACACCCAGGCGCCAGTCTGGGGCAAGGCTGCTCCCGGGGCGACGGCGAAAGTCACACCTTCGTGGAACAACAAGACCTACACCGCCACGGCCGCTGCTGACGGCCGCTGGGAAGTGCGCATCCCCACTCCCAAGGGAAGCTTCAAGAAATACACCCTCACCATCTCCGACGGCACGCCCGTAACCATTCAGAACGTGCTCATTGGCGAGGTCTGGCTGGCATCCGGCCAATCCAACATGCAGATGCCCATGGAGAGCTGGAGGGCGATACGAGTGAATCAGGATGACATCAACAACGCTTCCGACTATGCCAACCTCCGCGTAATCCAGGTCTCCCGCGCCACCGGTATGGGCGAGCACGACTACTTCAGCGCGGATTTCGACGGCTGGAAGGAATCCTCTCCCGAGAGCATTCGCAATTTCAGCGCAGCCGGCTGGTATTTCGGGCGCAAGCTGATGCAGGATCTCAAGGTACCTGTCGGCATCATCCACACCAGCTGGGGCGGCACCATTATCGAGGCCTGGATGAGCGCTGAATCCCTGTCCATGTATCCCGAGATG
>JAEENZ010000097.1 GCA_016283985.1 Bacteroidales bacterium
CCACCTTCGGTGAATTCGATGTCCTTGATAATGGTCTTGGTCTCGGCATCCTGGGAAATAACGACCTGCTGAGATTCCGTCACGGTGTTGAATTCAACCTTTACGGCAGCATCGGCAAGTGCAGGTGCTTCGAAAGTAGCTTCTTCTACCTTGGGGCCTTTGTCTTCCTTACGGCAGGAAACAAGTGCCATAGCGCCGAATGCGGCGGCTATGAGCAAAATTTTGGAAATGGTTTTCATTGTATAAAGGTATTGATTATTAACTCAGTTAGAACAGCCTGATCGTAAGGCCAAGGCGAATGACAGGCATGAATCCTTTGATATACGGCAAATCTCCGGCAGCGGCCTTGTCGAGGAGATCCTCGAAAGAGCCGATCTTATCCTTATGGTCGATGAGACCGGATGTAAACACCTGAGGCTGTCCGTCGTAGTTGTATCCAACGAACTCGAAGCCGTTGGTCTTCTGGACTCCAAGGTCGAGGTTGAGGTTCAGCCAGCTCTTGATGCTTGCAACACGGCCCCAGCCTATTCCGAAGTAAGGGCGGAACTGCTCCTGCCTGTCCCTCATGTCGAGATGGAGGACACCGGCCTTGTCGGTGCTGATGCGTATCTGTTTCTTTGCAGGATCCGTGGCTGCATCATCGTTAAGCTCGATGAACAAGGAAGAAGGATCCTGACCGGGGAAAGCTTCGCTAAGGGGCTTGCTTATATCTGCGCTGACAGACAATATCTTAGGATCGAGAATACCGCTCAGTCCGACGGTGAGATGGAATCCGCTGTTCTTCGAAAGATAGATGTCCAGCATTGCATTGAGGTTCCGCGTCAGTTCACCTTTGACAAGAATGTCCGTAAGATGGACGTCTTTACCGCTGATGGAATATGTTCCAAGGTCGGGAACTTCATACTGAAGAGGATAAACCTGATCCGGCACACCGACGGAATAATTGCCACGGATCTGGAAATGGTTTCCGAGAGGCACGCCGACGGTTGCGCTCAAGCCATCCATGATGCCTGCACCGACACCGATGCCGACATGGTTGCAAAAGCCGTAGGTCTTCCCCTTCTTTTCCTTCTTCGCCTTGGGCTCTTTCACTTCCTTTACCTTGGGCTCTTTGACCTTCTTTTCTTTCTTTGCCTTCTTGGTCTCGACGACGGGTTCTTCGGCGGCCGGTTCAGCGACCGGATCGACGACCACGGTTTCGGGAGAAAGGATTACGGGAGGATTCTGGGGAACATCGAATTCCTGTGCAGTAAGACCTGCCGGAATAAATGCCAGCGAGGCAGCAATGACTGCAAATGAAAGCTTCTTCATATTGTTAAAAATAAAACTGTTTCTTTCTTAACAAGTTACAAAGTTATAAAAAAGATGCAGAAAAGCAACAAAACGTGGCATGACTACGCTTCTTTTTCCTTGGCTGCCACGGGATTACCGTAAATGTGCCAGAAAATGTCCCTGAGCACGTTCTTGTCGAGTTTTTTCTCTGCCCTGGACAGTTTGTGCTCGGTATACTCGCGGAATTTTTTCAAATCCTCCTGGGTGTATTTGTCCGAATACTTGCTGCCGCCTGTCATCAGGTCGTAACCCATGTAGTTTGTTTTCCAAAGCCTGTATCCGGATATGATCCTCTCGTCCAGGATGCGGCGTATGGCCTGATAGCGGTCGTTCTTCTCGTACCACGAAGACCTGGTTATCTCCTTGTCCGTCAGCGGTGCGCCCACGGAAAGATGGATGCCTCCCTTCCACTGGCGTATGCCGGTAAGGATGCTGTGCATGTCTTCATCTTCCTTCTTATGATACTCCCCTGTCATCTGCTTTATGAGGATCTCCCTGGCCTTGCGGTAGTCGCAGGGCTCATATTCGTATGAGATGGACATCGGGACGATGTTCAGTTCCTTGAAGTTTGCCTTGAAATCCCCCGTCCCGCTCATGTCGAACATCTTCAGGAGCCCCTGCTCAGTCACGTCCAGGCCGTTCTTCGTACGCCCCTCGCGCTGTGCGATCCAGACCGAACTCTTGCCGGAGGTGATCTCGGAACGGATGAACTTGGAGAGGATCTGGGAAGAAAGGTAAACCTCCCTGGCGGAGATGCCGCGGATTACCGTGATCATGCGGTTCGAGCGGAGAAGGGTCTCCACCACCCCGTTCGCCAGCAGATTGCTACCCACGCATATCTCGGTAAGGGGCACGTTGTTCAGCATGAGCATCCACTGCGTAAGGGCCGGGTCCAGCACGATGTCCCTGTGGTTGGAAACCGCCAGGAACTTGCCGTCTATCTTGCGCAGATTCTCGACTCCGTCGTAGGTAAAACCGGATGACGACCTGCCCACCACCACGTTGACGGCCTTGGAAACTATCGAATACTGGAAATCGTCCACGCCCTTTATGTCCATGAGCATCTTCTTGAGGGTGCCTATGGGGAATTCGGGAAAGATGTATTTGCTGATTACCGGTACGGCCGGATGACGGGCGAGTTTCTGAAGGGCGGCAACCGCCTCTTCATCGTTATATGGCTGTATGTTCTCGAGGTCTTCCATAATCAATCGCGTCTGAATAATAAAGAGCTGTCGCCATAGCTCAGGAACCTGAACCCATGGGACAGGGCAAAGTTATAAATTGTTTTCCAATCTCCGCCTACGAATGCGGAAATCAGCAGAATGAGGGTGCTCTCAGGCTGATGGAAGTTGGTTACCATTATGTCGACGATGCGGAACCTGAAGCCGGGAACTATGATAATGCGGGTGCCGAGTTTCAACTCAGACAGGCCGTGAACTTCCAGGTAGGAGATGATGGCATCCAGGGCCTCTTCAGTGCCATAGGGATACTCCCTCTCGTAGGGAACCCACTGCCCTATGTCTTCCGGCTCTCCTTTCTCGATAATGGAAACGCCGGCATAGTAGAGGGATTCGAGGGTGCGGACGGACGTGGTGCCCACCGCGATGCAAGGGCGGCCTCCGGCTCGAAGCTTTTTCAGGAGATCGAGGCTGATGGAGAAAGGCTCCCTGTGCATGGGATGCTCGGCAACCCGGGAGCTTTTTACAGGCAGGAAGGTGCCTGCGCCCACGTGCAGACAAACATTTTGAGTATCAATAGATTTAGTGCGGATATTCTCAAGTACTGCTTCAGTAAAATGAAGACCTGCCGTAGGGGCGGCGACAGATCCTCTTATATGAGCGTAAAGGGTCTGGTATCGTTCCAGGTCTATGGCCTCCGTTTCCCTGTTGAGATACGGGGGAATGGGAACCTGACCGCACTCTTCGAGCACCCTGGAGAAGGGCTCTCCCCCCTTCCAGTGGAATTCTACTACCCCCGTCTGGCCTTCTCGGGAAATCAAGGAAGCCGTGAGATGCATGGCGGCAAGGACCGAATCCGAAGGGCAGTCATATGTGAGAATATCGTCCTTCCAGCGCTTCGAGTTGCCGATTACACATTTCCAACTGCATCTTTCAGTCGAAGCGAAACTGGTATTGTACTCTGCAGGCTGCTCCGGTTCCAAGCAGAATATTTCGATATGTGCTCCGGTGTCACGCCTGAAATGCATCCTTGCAGGCACGACACGAGTATCATTGAATATCATGAGTGCGCCTTCAGGCAGGAAATCAGGCAGGGAACGGAATACGGATTCGGACGGGACACCGTCTTTATATATGAGTAATTTGGATGCATCCCGCTGTGGCAGAGGGTATTTTGCAATACGATCGTCGGTAAGAGGATAGTTATAATCTTCGATTCTGATATCAGGTATCATATTGCAAAGTTAATCATTTTATTCAGTCTTTGTGACCTGGTCATTTCATCGCATGAAATACCGATTCAAATGTTTACAAATTTAAATCTGGCGATTAAATTAATATGGTTTACAAATGTTCTTTACAAAAATATACCAAGGGCCGCATAAATAGTATAAGGAAAACTTATATGGGTATATATCGTTGGCCAAATATAGGATAATCAATGAATTAAATAGATTTATATATAGCTAATGTTTAAAACACGGCGCTTGAATATGCGCGTAATAATATTACGGTGGCCGCCAGAGCTGTCATAATAAAAACAATTTTAAGCTAATGCTGGGATTATAAAGGGTTTATATATAAAAACCTCTACTAAATATTTAGATACACTCCGAAGATATCTCTCTTCTCCCCTATTGACATTTACAAATTTAAATGCTTGTAAATACAAAAATAATTCTTACATTTGTAAAAAATTGTTTAGAAATATGAATTCACGCCTTCAGCAGTTTTTGAGCGCAGAGAACCTGACACAAGCTCAGTTTGCAGACAGTATCGAGGTTGCCCGGGCCAGCATCTCCCATATTCTGGCCGGAAGGAACAAACCGGGCTTCGATTTTATCGAGAATCTGGCCAAACACTACCCTGCCCTGAACATAGAATGGTTCATCACAGGTAAGGGGCGGATGTATAAAACGGCAGCCGAGCCCGCTCAGACGCAGATTCAAGCTGCGGAAGACAGTGATAGCCTTCTATTCGACAGTCCGTCCGAGCATATTGAAACCATTACTTCAAGTAAGAAGACACAAAGGTTTGTAAAAGAAAAAGTTATTGATAAGATTCTTGTCTTTTACAATGACGGCACTTTCGAAGAATATACCAACGGAAAGGAATAATTGGTATATTTGACCGTATGAAAACGGTTAAAGCATCCATCTGCACCATAGGAGACGAGATCCTGATCGGGCAGATCGTCGACACGAATTCCTCCATGATTTCCAATGCCCTGGGCGCAATAGGCGTCCGGACTGAGCATATGATATCCCTCGGGGACAGGCGTTCAGAGATAATCAATCTCCTCAGTAATGAATTGACCTGCTGCGACATAGTGATATCCACCGGCGGGCTTGGCCCAACTAAGGACGATATTACCAAAGACGCCCTTGCAGAGCTTTCCGGAAGCCAGAAATATATAAAGAATGAGGAACAGGAAGCCATGGTTCACAGTATCCTGAAAGCCAGGGGCCTCGACGTATTGGATATAAACCTGCGTCAGGCCATGGTGCCGGATACGTGCGAGGTAATCGTCAACCGCAGGGGCACGGCCCCCATTATGGTCTTCCGCTTCCCTGAAGAAAAATTCGGACATCCTGCGGTCCTTTATGCCATGCCCGGCGTTCCCTACGAGACCGAAGCAGCCCTCGGGGATGTGATAGAGGATATTAAGCAACACTTCAAATTAGAAAGCATATATCACAAAACAATAATGACTTACGGGCTTGCAGAGTCCGCCCTGTCGGAGCTGATAGCCCCCTGGGAAGACAGCTTGCCCGAAGACATGCATCTTGCCTACCTCCCCAACCCGCTCACGGGCGTGCGCCTGCGCGTTTCAGTATATGATGCGGGCCCGGATGCCGAAATGCGCGTAAACGAGCGTATAGAGGCCTTAAAACCTCTTTTAGGGGACAATCTCTATTCCAACTCGGATGACACGCTGGAGGCCACGATAGGCCGCCTTTTGAGGGCGTCCGGCAGCACTTTGAGCGTTGCCGAGTCCTGCACCGGAGGAGAGATTGCCCACCTTATTACGACAGTGCCCGGATCATCGGATTATTTCCTGGGATCCGTAACCTCCTACTCCCCTGAAATCAAGGTTAAAATACTTGGTGTAGATCCCTCTTTGATCGAGCGTCACGGCATAGTCAGCAGCGCCGTCGCGGAGGCCATGGCTGAGGGCGTCAAGCGCATCACCGGAAGCACTTATTCCGTGGCAACGACAGGGTGGGCGGATGCCCATGGAGACGAGCACGAACCGGCCGGCACGGTATGGGTCGGAGTGGCTGGTCCGGACGGCACGAAGAGCAAAAGATTCCAGTATAAAGGAGACCGAAAACGCAACATCGAGCGCTTCGCAGCCTCCGCACTCGACTATTTGCGTCGTTACATTCGTAAATAAGCTAAATCATTGATAAACAATAAAAGTAACAGTGTAGTTAATTAGTATAACAACATTGTTACTTTTACATTTCTATACTATAATAACAACTTATTATTGCGCAGAAATCACGCGTAGAAGGTTATAGGAGGCCATTTTGGCAATATCCAGTTCACCATATCCCTTGGTTTTAAGCATATCGAGCAGGACAGGCAGTTTTTCTATGCTTTCGAAGCCTTTTGCCGTATGGTTGATACCATCGTAGTCGGTCCCGAAACCTACTCCGTCCACCCCGGCGATACCCACCGCATGCTCGATATGATCGAGTATCAAACTGGCTTCCGGCATGTCCCTTCCGTCCGGATCATCATCGTCGTAATCGGCAAAAGAATCGGTCAGGAAACAAGGAAAAATGCTCATGCAAACCACCCCTCCGGAAGAGGCGATTCCGCGTATCAGATCGTCCGGAAGATTACGCTTGTGGGAGCATAGTGCGGAGCAGCATCCATGGGTATATGCAACCGGCTTTTCGGACAGTTCAAGAACGTCACGGACCGTATCGTTGGAGGTATGCGCAACGTCTATCACCATGCCTAAGGAATTCATCCCCCTGACCAGTTCTTTACCCAGAGGGCTGAGACCTCCCCATCTCCCCTGCCCTGTGCAGGAGTCGCAGATGTCATTATCGGCACTGTGGCACAGGGTAACATATCGTACGCCCTCAGCATATAGCTCTTCCAGCACTCCCTTACGTCCCAGGAGGGCCGATCCGTTCTCCAGCCCTATGAAGATGGAAACAAGGCCTCTGGCGGCATTTGCCTCCATTTCAGCCCTGTCCGTAGCAAAGGCAACCTTGTCCGAATTGGCTGCAACCTGCCTTTTCAGCTCAGACAACTGCCTGAAGGCATACTCAGTTGCTTCTGTATTGGTCAAACTTGCAGGAATGTACAGTGCAAAGAAGGAACCGGTGACTCCCCCGCGAAACATCTTAGGGAAATCTACCTGCACCCCGGGATTATCTTTTCCGAAGTCTCTGCCACGGTACATCTGTGTGGGCGCATCACAGTGTGCATCAAGTATATACATAATTTATCTAATCTATCAGTTCACCCCATTCTTCGGTCTTTGCGTCCAGGTCCCGCTTGCATTCAAGGTACTCTCTTGTGAGTTCCATTATGTCATCTCCTTCCTTGGGGGCCGCAAGCACTGCCTCGATCTCCTTCATTCTCGCTTCGAGTTTTCCTATCTCCTTCTCCAGGAATTCGATTCTGTTGCGGCGTTTCTTATCTTCCTTACTCTTCGCACGCATCTGTTCATAACTCTCGCGCACGCCGGAGGGAGTAGAATCCATCTCGCAGTCATAGCCCCCCGTGGCTGTAACGGGAGGGACCCGCTTTCGGGAGGGGTCCGGTTTGCCGGACGGACGGAGAGATGGATTGCTACTCCCTCCGGGGAACGAACGTTCCAGTTCCTGGAGGGATTCCAGACGCCTCTTTGCGAGGAAATCTGAAACGCCGCCAAGGAACTCGCGGACATGGCCGTCCCGGAATTCATATACCTTGTCCACCAGGCCTTCCAGGAAGTCGCGGTCGTGGGAAACTATCACCAATGTGCCGTCGAAGGCCTTCAGGGCCTGTTTCAGGATATCCTTGGACTTGATGTCCATATGGTTGGTGGGTTCGTCCAAAGCCAACAGATTGTGGCTCTGGAGCATCAGCTTGGCCATGCCCAGCCGGGCACGTTCACCGCCGCTCAAAACCGAAACCCGCTTGTCTATGTCTTCCCCGCGGAATAGGAACTGGGCCAGGATGTCGCGCAGCTTGGCACGGATATCCCCCACTGCAATGCGGTCCAGGGTGCTGAATACGGTTTCTTTCTTGTCCAGCACGTCCTCCTGGTTCTGGGCGAAGTAGCCGAAATCGACATTATGTCCCAGGCGAGACTCGCCGGAGAAGGGCTCCAACTCCCCTACTATCACCCGCATCATAGTGGTCTTGCCCTCGCCGTTGCGCCCGACGAAAGCGACCCTCTCTCCCCTCTTGATCTCTATGTTTGCACCCCTGAATACGACCTTCTGGGGATATCCTACGGTCAGATCCGTGCACTTGTAGGCCACGTCGCCGGATCGGGGTGCAGGAGGGAACTTGACGGTAAGGGTGGCGTTGTCGGTTTCGTCTATCTCTATCCTTTCCAACTTCTCGAGGGCCTTGATGCGGCTCTGCACCTGATTGCTCTTGGTGGGCTTGTAGCGGAAGGCGCGGATGAAATCCTCCGTCTTCTCTATCATGCGCTGCTGGTTCTCGTAAGCCGCCGTCTGCTGGGCGATACGCTCCGCACGAAGTAATGTATATTGGGTATATGGAACCTTGTAGTCGTAGATACTGCCGAGCATCAGCTCCACAGTGCGAGTCGTGACCGTATCCAGGAACTTGCGGTCGTGTGATACCAGCATCACGGCACCCTTATAATCCTTCAGGTAGCCCTCCAGCCACTCTATGGACTCGATATCCAGATGGTTCGTGGGCTCGTCGAGGAGAAGCAGGTCGGGATGCTGTAGGAGTATCTTGGCGAGCTCTATGCGCATGTTCCAACCCTGGCTGAAGGTCTCGGTAGGACGGTCAAGTTCGTCCGGAAGGAAGCCAAGGCCGCGCAGAGTGCGCTCAGCCTGAACCTTAGGGGGTTCCGAATGAAACACTGCCAGGTGGTCGTTCAGCTCGTTAAGCCGCTCTATCAGAAGGGAATACTCCCGGGATTCATAGTCCGTGCGCTCGGAAAGCTCGCGGGTGATGCGCCCCACTTCCTTCTCCGCAGCATTGCTCTGCTCGAAGGCCGTCATGGCCTCATCCAGCACGCTGCGGCCCTTGTGATGCTCCATTATCTGCGGGAGATACCCTACCGTTATCCTCTGGGGCTTGTCCACACTGCCGGAGGTGGGCCTCATCTCACCGCAGATAATCTTCATCAAGGTACTCTTGCCCGCACCGTTCTTCCCCACCAGGCCGATCTTGTCGGTTTCGCTGATGTGGAAGTTGATGCTGTCGAAGAGAGACCAGCTGCCGAAATTAACGGTCAGATTGTTGATGGAGATCATTTGTCATACTTCTCCATCAGTTCGCGGAAGGTCTCCGGGCAGGCCATGATGCGGCCCGTCTTGGTGTTCAGGAAGCCTAGGACCACGGTTCCCTCGGCACATAACTGGCCATCTTGGTTATAAACGGCCTGCTTGACGGTCAATTTAGCAAGAGGGATGCTCTCGATATCGGCCGTAACGCGAAGGGTATCCCCTATCCTTGCGGAGGCGTGATACTTTATCTGGACGCTTGCAACGGGGAATACTATGCCGTCTTCCTGGCATTTCTCTATGCCGTAACCCCAGGAGGCGATCATCTCGTCCCTGGCGCACTCGAAATAGCGCAGATAGTTGCTGTGATGCACAATCCCCATGGGATCTGCCTCATAGTAGCGTACCGGGAAGGTGGTTTCGAAGTGTATCATAAGCCGAGGGCTTTGAGGGAGTTTTCAAGGGCCTCTATGCGCTGCAGGGCATCCGCCTCCTTCTTGCGCTCGACAGCGATCACCGCTTCGGGAGCGTGGGACACGAAAGCCTCGTTGGAGAGCTTGCGGCGCACTCCTTCCAGGAACTTCTTCTGGTAATCCAGATCGGCCTGCAGCTTTTTCTTCTCTTCATCCACGTTCACGAACTCGGCGAGAGGCACGCTCATCTGCACGGTTCCAACGATGAACGATGCTGCGGCGCCTTCGGCCGTGCCGGACTTGACTCTCACGTTACCAAGCTTTTCCAGCACGGTGGCAAGCTCGGCGAGGGAATCGTCGGCGATATAGAGATCCAGGGCCTGCTTGGGAGCCAGACCCTTCTGGGCGCGGATAGCGCGGATATTCACGATGGCCTCCTGCACCTGGGCGAACTTGGCCAGGAATCCTGCATCGAAAGGCCCTGCGACGGGCGTACGCTGGAACATGATGGTCTCTCCGGGGTTCCTCTCTTCCATGGCCTGCCAGAGCTCTTCGGTGATGAAAGGCATGACAGGATGAATGAGTTTGATAAGCTTGTCGAAGAAGCCTACCGTAGCCTCGAAGGTAGTGCCGTCTATGGCTTCGCCGAAGGCAGGTTTCACGGCCTCGAGATACCAGCTGCAGAAATCGTCCCAGAATAGCTTGTAGATGGACATCAGGGCGTCCGAAATGCGGAACTTGGAATAGTGGTCCTCAACCTCGGTGATGGTGCGGCTGAGCAGGTTGTCGAACCATTTCACAGCCACGAGGGCGGAATTGGGCTGAGCGGCCTTGACATCCACGTTCCAGCCGTTTATGAGACGCCATGCATTCCAGATCTTGCCGCAGAAATTGCGTCCCTGCTCTACCTGGCTCTCATCGTAGAAGATGTCGTTGCCGGCGGAAGAACATAGCAGCATGCCGATTCGCACGGCATCCGCGCCGTATTTGGCTATCAGGTCGAGGGGATCCGGGCTGTTGCCCAGGGTCTTGCTCATCTTGCGCCCCAGTTTGTCGCGCACGATGCCGGTGAAATACACGTTGGAGAAGGGCTCCTTGCCCATGAACTCCTCGCCAGCCATAATCATTCTGGCTACCCAGAAGAAGATGATGTCCGGACCGGTGACAAGGTCATTGGTGGGATAGTAATAGGAAAGATCCCTGTTGGGCTTGTGGTCCGGATGGCCGGGCTTCTCGGCGTCGAAAACGCTGATAGGCCAGAGCCAGGAGCTGAACCAGGTGTCCAGCACGTCCTCGTCCTGCCTGAGGTCCTCGGCCTTTATGGCGGGATTGATGGCCTGAGCGGCCTTCAGGGCCTCTTCGGCCGTGGGTTCAACAACATAGCTGCCGTCCGGCAGATAGTACGCGGGGATGCGCTGACCCCACCAGAGCTGGCGGGAGATGCACCAGTCGCGGGCATTCTCCATCCAGTGGCGGTAGGTGTTCATGTATTTGTCCGGGATGAACTTGGTGCGTCCGCTCTCGACGGTCTCCAGGGCCACCTTGGCAAGCGTTTCCATCTTCAGGAACCACTGAGCGCTGAGCTTGGGCTCGATGACGGCGTTGGTACGCTCGGAATAACCTACCGGCGATGTATAATCCTCTACCTTGAGGAGATTGCCGGATTCTTCCAGCATCTTAACTATCTTCTTGCGGGCCTCGAAACGGTCTTCTCCAACGAGGATCTGTGCCTTTTCGTTCAGGCGGCCGTGGTCGTCTATAATCTCGAGCACGGGCA
The DNA here is from genome assembly GCA_016283985.1 of Bacteroidales bacterium. Next base: position 11,138 of record JAEENZ010000097.1, read on the forward strand.
GGTTGTGCCTCAGGCCGATCTCATAGTCATGCACGTCGTGCGCCGGGGTCACCTTCAGGCATCCTGTACCGAAGTCCATCTCCACGTAATCATCCTCGATGACAGGTATCTCCCTGTTTATCAGGGGGATGAGGACTTTCTTGCCCTTCAGCCAGAAGTGGCGCTCGTCTTTGGGATTCACGCAGATGGCGGCATCCGCCATGATGGTCTCGGGACGGGTGGTGGCGATCACCAGATACTTGTCCGTAGGCTTTCCGGCGCCATCGGAGATATAATACTTCAGGTGATAGAAGTGGCTCTGGGTGTCCTTGTGCACTACCTCGTCGTCGCTCACGGCCGTAAGGGCCTCGGGATCCCAGTTGACCATGCGCACGCCCTTGTATATCCATCCTTTCTTATAAAAGTATACGAAGGTGTTGATGACGGCCCTCGACAGGTCGGGATCCATTGTGAACTTGGTGCGGTCCCAGTCGCAGGATGCTCCAAGTTTGCGGAGTTGCTGGAGGATGATTCCCCCATGCTCCTCCTTCCACTCCCAGGCATACTTAAGGAACTCTTCGCGGGTGATATCCTCTTTCGATATCCCCATACCCTTCAACTTGGCCACGACCTTGCTCTCGGTAGCGATGGAGGCGTGGTCCGTGCCGGGAACCCAGCAGGCATTCTTGCCGTCCATGCGCGCCTTGCGGATGAGCACGTCGTTGAGCGTATTGTTCAGAACATGACCCATGTGAAGGATGCCCGTCACGTTCGGCGGCGGGATCACGATGGTGTAGGGCTCACGATTGTCGGGTTCGGAATGGAAGCAGCGGTTGTTTATCCAATAGGAATACCACTTGCCTTCAACATCCGCGGGATTGTATTTAGCGTTCAGTTCCATAGTCTGCAAATTTAATCAATTCCTCGTAAACTTTATGCACGGGGAAGCCCATTACGTTGTAAAAAGAACCGTCTATGCCCGTAATGGCGGCATAGCCTATCCATTCCTGGATGCCGTAGCCTCCGGCTTTGTCGAATGGACGGAAATTGTCGACGTAGTAATCTATCTCTTCCTGGCGGAGTTCACGGAAATGTACCATTGTTGAATCCGTAACCGTCTCCATATGGCTGGCATCCCGCACCGTTACGGCGGTGATCACCTCGTGTGTGCGGCCAGAAAGGGCTTTCAGCATGACAACGGCCTCCTCGCGGGAGTGAGGTTTGCCCATGATCAGGCCGTCCAGAAGCACCATCGTGTCGGATGTGATGAGGATTTCATCTTCCGCAAGCTGGCGGTGGAAGCCCTTCGACTTCCCTTCCGACATCAGGGCCGGCACATCGCAGTGAGGTGTGTCGGGGCTGAAATTCTCCTCGAAAGTATTCTCCGTATCTACGGTGAAATCCACGTTGAGCCCGGACAGGAGCTCGCGCCTGCGAGGAGACCCGCTGGCAAGTATCACCTTCTTTCCTTTTAGGTCCATCTTAGAATATCTTGGCGTAATCGTCCGCTTCGAAATACCACTTATTCTGGGCGCGGAGAACCTTTTCTATGACCTCGCGGAGGCATCCCTTTCCCCCCGGGCGCTCGCAGACATAGTCGGCAGCTTCACATGCATCCGCGGATGCATCCGCAGGGGCTGCACCTATCCCGGCAGCTTCCAGCACGGGTACGTCGGGCACGTCATCACCCAGGAAAACGACCTCCGAAGGCTTCAGGCCGTACTTTGCACAGAAATCGTCGAATGCCTTGATCTTGCCGCGGCATCCCAGGTAGATGTCTTCCGGAGGCAGGCCGCAGGTGGTGAAGCGGTTGCGGACGCCCTCCGTGTCTCCCCCGGTAAAAACGCCGATACGGTAGCCCCGCATGAGGGCCACCCGGATGGCGAAACTGTCTTTGGCATTGAATACGCGCACCATTTCATGGCTGTCGTAGGCCAGAAGGCTTCCGTCAGTCATCACGCCATCCACGTCGAAGGTGATGGCCTTGATATCCTTCCACTTCATTATGACTTGGTTCCCCCGTTAGGCATCATGTCCGCAAGATTGAAAGTTCCGCCCTTGGCGGCGCCTTCGAGCATGATGGGGCCGAACTGTGCCTCATATTTGCCCACATTCTCCATCAGCGCGTTCATCAGTCGCTTAGTATGCTCCGGGCTCATCACGATGCGGTTGTTGATCTTGGGGCCGGGCATTCCTGGAAGCGTGCTGGCGAAATCGATCACGAATTCGCTGCGGGAATGTGAAATTATGGCAAGATTGGAATATGAACCGCTGGCGATCTGGGGGTCCAGATTCAGGTTCATGGTGTTTTCTTTGTTACCGTCCATAGCTGCATTTTCTTTTACGATGCGAAGATACATAAAAAAAATGAGCTGTGACCCTCACGGGCAACAACTCATCTAACCACATAATTAATAACACTAAAACTAATAACCAATAGGCTGAAGGATCAGAACGACCACTTACTCAACCCGATTACAAAGATACGACTATTTTTTTTAATTGCAAATATTTTTTAAAAATTTTTGAAAAATTTTAATAATCAGTCTTACTTGTGTAGGGTATGGGATGCAGCTTTTGGGTAAGGTCCATT
>JAEENZ010000098.1 GCA_016283985.1 Bacteroidales bacterium
AATTCCACGGCCCAGTGCCCATAGGCGTTGGCCTTCACGAGCACCAGCATCTTCGTTTCCTGCTCCAGCAGGGAACGGAAGTACCGGTAGTTGCGCGTGCATGCCGGAAGGCTCAGTTCGAGGCGTGAAAAGTCGTCGGCGGAATTCATAAAGCCTACAAAGTTACCAATTTATCGGGAACAACGTACCAGACGGCACCTGAAACCTCGTATCCCAGCGAAGCAAACAACTTCATGTAGCGGGAAACCTGTTTGGAGTATTTTGCATCGCTTTCGGGGGTGCTGTCCCCGAATTTATAGTCTATGATCGTAGCGGACTGCCCTGAAATCACCACCCTGTCCGGTATGTGCTCGGATCCAAACGCATCGAACAGAGCGGTTTCGTTGAGGCCCCGGGCCGAGAACCATTCCGGATGCGAAGCAATCCTCTCGGAAAGCAGTGCAAAGGCATCATCTCCCTCAGTTATAGACAGTTGCCCGTCCAGTACCGCATCGTCCACCGCAGCGCGGAGGTCGCCCGAAGTCTGCACCTTGGAGAGTATTCCGTGAAGGGCGATGCCGTTTCGGCGGGGCGACGCCGCAACGCCCACGGCTCCATCCTCTCCGAAGAAGTCGGAGGCATCGGCAGATGCTTTCAGCCTGTCGCCTATAGGGATCGATACGTAGCTGAACGGCAGTTCCTCCGTGTCGGATGAAGACTCCTCCTGATCCGATGCAGCAAAGTCGTACATTTCGCCATATGAAATGTCGTCCATCCTACCGCAGAAAGTGTAGAGAATCTGCGAAAAATCCTTGTACTCTGGCGTCTTAGCCTCGCGGAACTCCTTGGAAGGAGTGGCGCCAATCACATGCAGGCACTTTTCTGCCCGGGTCAGGGCCACGTAGAACACGTTGATGTTGTCTACCTTCTGCATCTCCTCCTCGGCCTGCTTCGCATCGGCAAATAGAGTATTGTCAGCGGAGCTGTCCAGCATAACCGGATAGGTGCCTGCAGCCTGCGGGATGAAAGGAGTGCCTTCTGTTTCCAGCCTGCACCAGTGCCAGTCTGCCTTGTAGAAACCCACCTTTTCGGCATAGGGGAAGATGACGTAGGGGAATTCCAGTCCCTTCGCTTTATGGATTGTAATAACCCGCACTGCCGCATCGTTCAGGGGCGAGCTGATGGTGGCATTGCTTTCATCCCAGTGCTTGAGGTAGTAGCGCAGCTCGTTGCCGTTGACATCAGACCATTCCCGCAGATCGTCCATGAACGCCTGGATGTAAAGGGTTTCTCCGGCGAACACTTCGGGAGATGATGCCTGAAGCTGGCGCAGCAGGTTTTCGCAGAGGTCGGACAGGGAATGGTAATCATCCGGGAAGGTTACGGCCTCTGATTGGGCTATGAAGGCGTTTATCCTGTCGTCCGGATTCTCGTGATTGGCGAGAATGCCGGTGAGTTTTCGGAGGATGAGTGAAGATTTCAGGGTGAGGGAATCGTCGGAAACCACGGGTATGCCGGCTTCAATCAGGGCTGCGGCTATGGCGGTGCCTTCCTTGCGGGCACGCACCAGCACGGCGATTTCGCCGAATTCTGCTCCGGCTTTACGGGCGTTGTCTATCGACTCCAGAACAAGCGGGATCTGCTCGTCGCCGGCGCAGAAGCTCACCCGCACGAAACCCTTCTGATTGTCATCGGCTTTCTTTTTCTGTCTGACATCGGCGTACAGGTCCTCCCTTCCTATCTGTTTGGCAGCGAACTCGAAGAAGGCGTTGTTGAAGTTCAGCACGGTCTGGCAGCTCCTCCAATTGTTCTCCATGGTCTCGATGTCCGAGTCCGGGAAATCCTGCAGCACCTTATGCGCCAGAAGCGTCCAGTCGGAATCGCGCCAGCGGTAGATACTCTGCTTCACGTCACCCACAATCAGGTTTTTGTGATTATTGGAGTGGCTTTCGCCAATCAGCGGGCGGAAGTTCTCCCATTGTATGTTGGAGGTATCCTGGAACTCGTCCAGCAGGAAATTCTCGTAGCGCACACCCATCTTTTCGTACACGAACGGGGCGTCGCTGCCTGCTATTATATCTTTGAGGATTTCGTTGGATTCATCCAGCACCATCACGTTCTTTTCGGTGAGCATATCCTCGAAAGAACGGTAGAACTCTCCGGCCAGGCCCAGGCTGAAGCCCAGGTCCCTAAGCAGCCATGCAGTATTGTACCAGCGGAATTCATCACTGTCGAAAAGGTTGCAGAAACCGCTTCCCTCAGCTTCATTATAAAGGGTCTTTTTCGGTGCAGGTATCTTTTCCCATAGCCGGTATCCTTTCTGGTAGGGGGCCAGTTGCTTGATGGAATTGCCCTTGGTAACCATCACATCTTTCGCCGCGGCATTCACCTTTTCAGTAAAACTCTTTATGATGCCGGAGCAATTATCCATCAGCGCGGCCAGATTCTTCTTGCTGAAGCGTTCTTTCAACTCGTTCCGGCGCCCTGCCTCTCCCATCATAAGCCTTTGGCCTATGTCGTAGAGTTGCCCCTCAATTCCCGCTCTCTTTCCCTTATCCAGGCTGTCCGCTACGCTCCTGCGCAGCCAGTCCAGAAGGTCCGTATTGTCTGCCGTGAGGGAGTCCAGGATGCGGTCCATGGCCTCTTTTATCAATTCGTCTTTGTTGAGATCTATCTGATAATCAGCCACTTGCCCAATTTCGCGGGCGAATGCCTTAAGGGCCTGTTGGAAGAACTTGTCGATGGTGCTTACCGCAAAGGCGCTGTAGTCGTGGAGTATGTCGCGGAGCATCTCCTTCTTGACGGCATCCGGGCTCTCGTAGAGGAATTTCAGTATGCGGCCCTTCATCTCTGCCGTGGCCTTGTTGGTGAAGGTGACGGCCAGGATGTGCCTGTATGCGAAGCGTTCGGTCAGAAGCTCCAGATAGTTGTTTGCAAGGGCGTATGTCTTGCCTGACCCTGCGGAGGCTTTCAGAATCCTGATCATCTTCCGCAGACAGTTTTAAAGTCACACCATTCGCAGGTCTTGGAATTGCCCGTGCGATTCCAGGGAACCGACCTGTCTTCAATTTCTTTCAGCACCGCCTCAAGCCTTTCGCCGGCCAGACGGCAGAACTCGGCGCTGCGCGGGACGCTCTTCGGTTTCTCCCGGAATATCCCGGTAGTCTGATAGATGCAATTCTCCAGGGCCTTGCCCTCCACGCTGGGGTATCCTTTGAGGTATTCCCCGTACAGATACAACTGCAGGGCTATCTTGGGCCGCTTGTCGTTGTCCGGCCCGAAAAGGGCGTCCACCACCTTTTCTGCATTCGCATCGGTCACATCTATATCCTGATCGGTTACCTTGCCGGTCTTGTAGTCCACGATACGGACCGTACGCCCGTCGAAGCTATCCAGTCGGTCGATGAACCCCAGGAACTCGAACCCTCCGATTCTCATAGTCCGCTTCAACTCAAGTCCCAGGATGCTGAATTCCTCCTTTCCGGCATCCTTCAGCAGGGACAGGTCGGTCTGCAGTATCTGCATCGCGTAACGGGTGATTATCTCCTCGAAGATCAGGTTCCTGCCCTGCACCTCGTCTGTGCGCAACTGTTCCATTATCTTACGGGAGATGATTCCGCGCACGCGACTCTCATCGGCCAGCAGGCTGTCCAGATACTTGCGGCTTACCGTTTTCCGCCCGGAGTATAGCTCCTGCATGGTCTCGTGCAGCACCGTTCCGAGCATGCCGGCATCCAGCGCCTCACTCACCTCGTCCGCCGCCTTCAGGCCCTTGACCTTCTCGTAGTAGAACTGCGCGGGGCAACTCAGATAGTGCTGCAGGGCGGATACGGACAGGCGGAACCCCGGCGCATGCATCGCGGCCACATCCTCTTCCGTCTTGGGAATCGACTCCTCCGATTTAGCCTCCCGTATAGGTGCCTGGAGGGTGAAACGGCGGATGTCGAAGTCGTACAGCATCTGCAGCTGGCGGATGTAGCGGCTCTCCTCGCCGCTGCGGCTAAGTTCCGTGCGGGTGTCAAAGAGCAGCCAGACCTTGCTTGCCCGCTGAATCAGGCGGTAGAAGTAGTATGCCCAGACCGAATCCTGATACTCGTAGGTGGGCAGGCCGAAGCCTTTCCGCAGTTCTGCGGGGATGAAAGATGGCGCCACAGCCCTGCGTGGGAAGAGCCCCTCGTTGCAGGAGAGGATGACCACGTTGTCGAAGTCCAGGGCGCGCGTTTCCAGCGGCCCCATTATCTGCATTCCCTTCAGCGGTTCGCCCTTGAAAGGCACCGCCGCCCTGGCCGTAAGCTGTCCGATGAGCTTCCACCAGGTGCGTGGCTGCACGTCGGGATCCAGGTCCTGCAGGCGTGTGACGGCCTTGTAGGCATACATCGCAAAGTCCAGTTCCATCTCCTTGCCTTCCTGCGCTTTAAGCAGATGGGCGAGGCCGATGATGAGTTCCTTGAGGTATGAGGGGATGTCCGTCGCGGGACGGAATATGAGTTTCAGCAGGTTGTCGCCTGCGAAGGCATCCTGAGCTATATAATACCTAGCTTCTTCCCGTATGTGGCGTATGATATCCGCTCCGGCCTCGCTTATGCTGCTGCGCAGCAGGCTATTGCTGAAGATTCCCCATACGTATTTGTGGTAGAACTGCACCTTTCCTTCCTTCTCCCTCGAATTCATTTGCAGCGCGGCTATATCGCTCAATAGCGCCTCGAACTCGCTGCCCTTCATCGGGTATCCCATCGTCACGTTCACATCCTGCACCTCCTCCGGAATCGAATTCAGCACCGGCACCAGCAGCCCCTCATCCGGTAGCACTATAGCTGTCTCTATTCCGGCTACCGCACCGTCCGCCAGGATGGTTGGAATCAATTTAGTTTGACCCACAGAGGAGGGGCAGGCGACAACGTTGATGACGGGGCGGGGGAGACCGTCGGGGTCGGGCGTGAAGGCCTGGGGGAATTCAGCAATGTTCTGGGTGAGGAAGAAAGACGAACGGTTCGCCGGATCTTTGATCTCGGCACTGCTGAAATCCCAGCAGAACTCGGCAAGGTGCGCATCCCTCATCTTCCGCATCACCACCTTCTCGCACTCGTTCAGGGCATTCAGCCCCACGAAAACATATTTCTCCGTGTCAGGGAAATGCTCCGACAGCAGATCCATCACTGCGAGGGTATCCAGATTGTCCGCAATCTCGCGGTACACAGCCCCCTCGGTAGCCAGTCCCTCGGCTGCCATCTTTTCGCGGAAAGAATCGTAAAGCGGAAGAAGCATGTCCCAGATGCGGCGGAAACGCTCCTTGTACTCGCCGTCCTTCTCGAACTGCCCGAGGAAATGCTCCATGGCCTCCCGCTGTGCGGGTTCCAGGAAACTGAAATCTCCCTGCAACTGCCGGTATTCGGCAATGTTTCGGAAGATCTGATCCGGAGCGACCCGGTACTTGTCCACTTCCGCAAAATCACTCAGGATCACACCGCCCCAGAAAACGAACTCGTCCAGCGGCTCGGCGGACGGATTCATCTCCTTGTAGCACTTATAGAGGGTGAGCAGGGAAGTCAGCCTGTCGGCGGTGCGATGACCGCTCAGGCGCGAGAAGAAATCATTGATGGTGATGGTTTCCGGGGCTATCATCACGCGATTCGTCCGCGCGCATTCCTCTCCCATGTACTTTCGGAAGAATGCGATGGCCCTCTTGTTCGGAAAAATAAAACACATCCGGCTGATTTCGGAAGCCGGATGGTAATGCTGTGTAACTTGTTTAAGGAAAGGTGTCATCTCAAGTCAGTAACTATCCAAAGCTTATCATATTTACTGACATCTACCCTGAAATCTTTCAAATCTTCGTCGATATTTGTTTTCCGGAGTATCGTTGCCTTGCAGGATATTGGCTCGGGCACACCCTGGAGAGTCATGGTAAACGACACCCGGGTGCCTTCTATCACCAGATTGCTAACACCCTTGAGTATGGCATCCAGATTGCCGAACAAATCCGACTTTCCGCCTGCATTCTCTATATATATTTCCTTTTTGTGATTGTCTACCGTCCAGAGGGTTACGCTGTCGCAAAGGAACTTGGTGCCGCTTTCGACAACGGAATAGCAGTGCCCCTGCACGGTGGCCATGCCGTTTCCGAGCTCATTGCCCTTGGAATCGGCATAGCTGTAGCGTATGCTCACGCGGGAGCTCCCGAGCATGTCGATCAGGTCCTGCGCATTGTTCTGGGCAACTGCGAAATAGCTGCAGAAAAGGGCTGCAAATATGAATACGGTCTTACGCATCGTTCCTTAGACTGTCGATAATGGTTTCGAGGTCATCGAGGGAAGATACAAGAACCGTGCGAGGTTTGCTCCCTTCCTGCGGGCCGACGATTCCGGCCTGCTCCAGCTGGTCCATCACGCGGCCCGCCTTGGCGTATCCCATCCCCAGCCTGCGCTGAAGGTCGGAGGTGGATCCGCGCTGGGTGGTGACCACCAGTTTGGCCGCCTCCTCGAAGCGCTCGTCAAGGTCTCCGAGTTCGCCCTTGGCTCCGCCTTCCTTCTCTTCTTCCTTGACCTCGGGCAGGTAGTAAGGCGTGTTGTAGCTCTTCTCGTATCCTTCCTGGTCCCCGATAAAGGTGGTGATGTTCTTGATCTCTCCGCCGCTCACGAAGCCGCACTGGATGCGCTCGTTCTCGATGCCGGCGGATAGCAGCATGTCTCCCTTGCCGATGAGTTTCTCGGCTCCGGGGGAGTCGAGGATGGTCATGGAATCCGTCCTGGAAGCCACGCGGAAGGCAATTCGCAGAGGGAAGTTACCCTTGATGACGCCGGAGATGACATCCACGGAAGGCCTCTGTGTGGCGATTATCACGTGTATGCCTGCTGCGCGTCCCTTCTGGGCAAGACGGATGATGGAATTGGTGATGCTCTTGGATGCTGCGCGAACCTCGGGGCTTGCGCCCATGGTCATGGTGAGGTCGGCGTATTCATCCACGATAGTCACGAGATAAGGCAGGTACCTGTGCCCGTTCTTCGGGTTCAGTTTGCGTGCCTTGTATTTCTCGTTATAGTCGGTAATCTTGTTTTCGCCGGCCTTGCTGAGGAGAGTATAGCGTTCATCCATCTCGATGCAGAGACTCTTGAGGGTGGTCTCCGCATCCTTGGCATTCTTTACGATGGCGCGGGTCTTTTCCTGCTCCTCGTCCGCATAAGGCAGCACCGCAAGATAATGCTTCAGCAGATGATTGTATGCCGAGAACTCGACCATCTTCGGGTCGATGAAGACAAACTTCAGTTCTGAAGGATGCTTGCTGTAGAGCAGGGAAGCGATGATGATGTTGAGGCCTACGGACTTACCCTGTTTGGTGGCACCCGCCACGAGGAGGTGGGGGGCGTCCGCAAGGTCGAACACCTTGACCTGCTGGGTGATGGTATAGCCGATGGCTACAGGCAGTTCATATTTACTGGTGCGGAAAGTATCGCTGTTCAGCAGGCTCTTCAGCGGTACGATGGAGGAGTAGTCGTTGGCGACCTCGATGCCCACGGAATCGGACAGGGTGACCACGCGCACGCCCTTCGCATTCATCTGCATGCCAATGTCTTCCTGCAGTTTCTTGACCTCGGAGATACGCACGCCGGGGGCCAGGGTGACGCGGTACAGCGTGACGGTAGGGCCAACCTGTGCCCGTACCTCGGTTATTTCGATCTTGTAATTCTTCAGCGTTGCGCGTATCTTGTTATTGTTACGCTGAAGCTCTTCATTGGAGGGCAGACGCCTGTCGGAGGCATGTGATTCGAGGAGATCGAGACTGGGAGCCTTGTACTTTGGAAGGCCTTCCGGCGGATCCAGACGGTTGTCGATAGGAGG
>JAEENZ010000099.1 GCA_016283985.1 Bacteroidales bacterium
TGAAACCGAAGAGCTGGGCCTTAGGGAAGAAGTTCCTAATAGCAGCGTGATTCTCGCCAAACTGACTGCGGTGGCATTCGTCGAAGATGAAGACGATTCGTTTGTCTCTCAGGCGCTCCAGACGCTGCTGGAACTTGTTTTTGTTGGTCGGGTCGAGGGCTATGCCGAGTTTTTGGATGGTCGTGACGATGACCTTATCGGCATAGTCAGTGCTCTCAAGGCGGCTTACGAGGGCGGCCGTGTTGGCGTTCTGCTCCACGCAGCCTTCCTGGAACTTGTTGAACTCGTCTCGGGTCTGCTTGTCTAGGTCTTTGCGGTCCACGACAAAGACGCATTTTTCGATGTCGCGATTATATTTGAGCAGGGTCGAGGCCTTGAAACTGGTGAGGGTCTTGCCACTGCCGGTGGTGTGCCAGATGTAGCCATTCTGGTTGTTCTCCGAGACACAGTTCACGATGCTTTCTACAGCGTAGATTTGATAGGGACGCATGACAAGGATCTTCTTCTCAGTCTCTACAAGCACCATGTAACGGCTGATGAGGCGGCCGAGGGTACACTTGGGGAGCATCATGTCGGAGAACTTGAAAAGCTCGGCAATTTTGTGGTTACTCTCGTCGGCCGCGTGATACACGGGAAGATAGTTGTTGGTGGCGTCGAAGTGGAAATGCTCGTCGTTGTTATTGGCGAAATACATTGTGTCGCTGCCGCCGTTGCTGACGATGAAAAGCTGCATGAAGCACATCAGCGTATTGGTGTAGCCGTTTCCCCGGTCCTGCTTGTAGCGGACAATCTGTTCAACCGCCTTCATCGGGGAAACGCTGTGGCGCTTAAGCTCAATCTGCACCAAGGGCAAGCCGTTGATCAGAATGATAACATCGTAGCGTTGGCGGCTGTTGGCGGTATTGATGGTGAGCTGGTTCACCACCTCATAGTCATTCTTGCACCAGTCCCGCAGGTTCACAAGGCTATAGTCGAAGGTGGTGCCGTCGTTGCGAGTGAAGGTCTGCTTCTCGCGCAGACGCTTGGAGGCAGTGAATACATCGGCCGTGACGTTCTCCTGCAGGAGCTTTCGGAATTCGTCATCCGAGAGGGAGACGAAGTTGAGCCGCTCGAATTTCTGGCGGAAATTGCTTTCGAGCGCGTCCAGATCACGGATGTCGCTCCGGTAGGTGTATTTCATCTCCTGGAGTTTTTCCAGGAACTGCTGCTCAAGTTGTGCTTCGCTTTGGATCATGTCGTTTGTGTGTTTGTGGGATTTCGAGTGCAAAGGTAAAGGCTTATTGTGCACTCATTCTGCACAATTATATTTTTCGTATAAGTTTTTGATTTTTCGTTGCATTTTCTCCCGAAGAGAAACAGGTTCTATCACTTCAATATCGTCTCCGTATGACGCGATTAGTGATTCCAATTCCCATGTTTGAAAGACAGTAAGTTGGATAACACGGTTATCCTTATCAAGTTCTGTCTGTGAAGGATGAAGGGGTTTAGTGATAATATATGGATACTGTTTTTCACTAATCTTTAGTACGACTTTTTCCGGTTGGCCATTACGGGGGACAGAAACGCCTACGACATCTTCAAAATACTCTTCAAAGTCGAAGGAAGTGTTGGGAATATATGGAATATCCGTCAGTTCTATATTGACGATACGGTCAAGTGCAAGATTGGTAAGGACTTCCTTATTTTGCTCCGTGATACCGAATAAGAACCAACGGTTATTATATTGCTTAAGGTAGTAGGGATGCATAAGGTGGATTTTCTCCCCTTGAGTGAAGTGCTTGTACGTTATTTTAATTACTTGTTTATTAACGATGTGATTATAAAGTACGGACAAATTTTCAATACCAGTTAAGTAAGGGTTTTTATCGTATCCTATGACAGGGATTGTGTTCTTTTTACGCCCCAGCTTATCCTCGAAATTTGCCACAAACTCACTAACCCAATCAAAACCAACCGTACCATTAAGCCTATTAAGCATTATTAGCGCTTCATCCAATTTGTCCAATTCGGCTTCAGAGAAGTCCTTTTTGTTGATAGAGAAATTCTCATCCTCATACCTGTAATAACATCTGTGTCCCACATAATAACGCTTAATAGGGGCGCTCCAACCTTCTTCACTTTGCATATACGCAATGTCATTGAATATCGTACGTCTTTTGACATAGTATTCGATATCATTGATTGGATCTTCCTTGGAGAGATAAAACTCCTGAAGAGCTTTGTTACAAGCTTCTATGAGGTCCTCTATATAGAACCTCCTATACCTATTGGCGAAACAGGCATCAAGGGCTTGATACCTGATCATGGCATGCTTGTTAGTAGCCATCTCTATTTATAATGGTGTTTTGCTTATTTCTCGGACAAAAATACAAAGAAATCGCCAACTGTGCAATTAATGTGCACAATATGCATCAGTCGGTTTTGTATGAATTTGGGGGATTTTTCACACGCTTTTGAACGACTGTTTCCAAAACGGAAATAGTCGTGGTTCTTTCCATTTTGGAAACAACCACTATTAAAGATAATTGAACTGCCAAGGAATCCTCGGCAGTTCAACGTTTCTTGGGATTATCTCCTTCTACCCCACCTAATCACCGGCGTAGTAACCATCTCCCGGGCCTTGCGGAAGCAGCGGCGGGCCCAGAGGATGTCATCCTCGTTCTTGTCGCGACCCCAGTTTTGGTCGGGGGAGGATCCGCCGCCTCCGCAGTTTTGTGCGAAGGTGGTGGCGGCATCGAAGACCCGTGCAACTCTTCCGTGAACCATCTTCTCATAGCGTTTCCCATCTATAGTGAAACCCCAGGGGAAAAGGTAATTCTTCCCTTCTTCGGATAGCGCAAAAGCGACGCGCTCCGCTGGAGTCATCTGTCCGTATCTGTTCTCCGGACGCATCTTCTCCCAAGTCTCCCGGATCCGGGATGGCGTCAAGTCACGACCAATGACGAATGACTTATAGACAGAGTTACCGCTTTGGATTGTGTACCCTCGAACGGTCACTGAGGCATCCATCTTCAACTTGACAGTATATCCTCTGGCTTCCAGCGCAGCGGAATACTTCTCCCAGGAGAAGGCCGACATTCCCGACAGAACCGCGAGGCAATCTTTTTTGATGCGAGCCTTGTTCTCCTCGAACCTTTCCTTCGTGCGTGTCCAGTTCCGCAGGCGGTTGACTTCCTCGGCAGCAGTCTTGGCCCGGATGCCGATCGGGTGGTCGCTGTTCAGGCAGTTATCCATATCGACGCGGTTGCAGTCGAGATGGAGGTGATGGGTTCCGGACAGGTTTATTCCCAAATATTTGTACAAACTTGATACAAATTATGATTTTTGTGGTATATTTGTACGGAATTACAAAAAGAGAAATGAGCGAGAGAGAACAGTTTATTTCATCTTCCTCCGTGAAAAAACACGGACGGACAGAGTACTACAAGATGCTTGAAAAGGCTAGGCAAGGCGAACTTATTCAGGTTCGTCGGGGTGTCTATGCCACCTCAGAGCAACTGAGTGGTAATATGATAGATATCAATTCCATCGTTCCGGACGGCATCCTGTGTCTATGGTCTGCCTGGAGTATTCACAGGCTGACCACATCT
>JAEENZ010000012.1 GCA_016283985.1 Bacteroidales bacterium
GTATCCATATCCTCCGTATCCGTAACCGCCGTATCCTCCGTACATGCCGCCCATCATGCTCTGGTATGCCAGATAGTTGAAGTAGTCGCTCATCTCGGTATTGCCCGCGGTAATGGTGGTGACTATGTCGTTGTGCTGCACCAGCATCCAGATGTCGTAGCTTCCGTCGGCGAACTTGCCGTCGTCATCCACTCCCAGGAGCCTCTGCAGATGGTAGGTGATATCCGGGGAATAGGTCATCTTGTAGCGGTGGATGTCACCCTGGTCTTCATTGCTGTCCGAAGCATCGGTCAAGCCCATGTAGGTGTAATCGGTGTCGGAAGTCTTGATGCGGCAGGTAGGGCTGAGTATCTCTGGCACCTTGTGCATGGTCTCGAAATCCGGATCCGGGGCGGCATAGTGCAGGGTGATGGTAGCCCTGTTGATGATGGCCTTCTTAGGATCGTGCCCGTTGGCGGAGATGGCCGCCACCGTCTTGTCTCTCAGCGTCTTGGCAGAGATGACAGGCTTGACTCCACCACCGCCTTCTATGTAGACCCAGTCGCCGGCATCCCCCGCCAGGGCAGTCGAGGCGTCGCCCGTCACGTTGGCGCAGTACTGGGGGAAACCGCCGGTAGTCGCGCTGGTGAGGAGGGAATCTATGTCGTAGAAATCCGTAGGGGAGAAGTAGAAATAAAGGAGGGAATCCTTCTTCACGTCCTTCCCGTCCATTTTCCAGGTGGAGTTGAAGCGGAGGATGGCATAACTACCCTTCAAATATTTATGGTCGGAATCGTAATCCAGCTGAAGCTGGAAGATGTTGAAGCGCCCTCCGCGGCCGACAGGGTCTCCGGTGGTGATATAGATGCCGGGGAAGCGCTTGGTGTACAGCGCCAGATCCTTGCTTTCGGCCTCCGTTATCGTGAGGAACTTCTCGCCGAATTCCTTGGTAAAGTTGAAGCTGAGCGAGTCTCCCGAGCTTATGACCGGGATGGTGGTCGTAACCACCTTGCTGCCGTGTGCGGGCTTGCTGCTGCAGTATGTGCGGTAGTCCGCATCGAGCGGCTCGTCCAGCTCATACACGTAAACGCTCTGGAGGATGCCGGTCTGGTTGAGGTCGCAGACGGAGCTCGAGTCCGCTACTGCGGAGAAGTGAAAACTCTTGAAAACGGGATTCGTGCCCAGGTCGAGGGAGCCGGAATACATAGGCACCAGGGTGACGCAGCTGCTGCGGGTGCTGAGCCCGAAGTCCTCGTCGTTCCGGATTGAACCTATGGTGATGCGGTTGGATGAATATGCCGACAGGCTGTCGGAAAGCTTCATCTGCACGGGAATTTCCACGGGGGCGGGGGTGACCACCTTATATGTATGGGTGACGGGCAGCATGCTCCCGCCAAGTTCGTTATCTACTCCTACGCATCCGATGCAGCAGAGAAGCGCGGCCGCAGCGGCAAAGATCCATCTGGTTTTCATCTTCTACAACTTGTCATAAAGGGCGTCGTAATCGTCGATATAGCTTCCGTCTTCTATGCTTCCTTCCTTGAAGGGCAGCGTTGGAACCTTGAGCGCCTTGCAGTACTTGACCAGTTTCGGGTCGAGGTTCGGGGAGGCGAAGATTATACCGTCCGAATACTTGGCTGCCGTTTCAGCAAGTTTTATGCCATCCGGATTCTCCGAGATGGGGAGGTCTTCCGGACGCAGGGCCCCGGACACCGCCTTGGCGGCGAAATTGTCGGGGAAGGAAACGGAGGGGATATCGTCGTAGAGGGAGAGGACCACCTTGCTGGAAGAGAAGATGGGATCGTCCCGGAACACTTTCTTGAGATAAACGGGCACCAGATGCGAGATCCATCCCTGGCAGTGGATGATGTCCGGAGCCCAGCGGAGTTTCTTCACTGTTTCCAGCACGCCCTTGGCGAAGAAGATGGCGCGCTCGTCGTTGTCGGAGAAGAAACGGCCTTCGGCATCGGCATACACGGCCTTGCGGCGGAAGTAGTCTTCATTGTCGATGAAGTACACCTGTATGCGCGCGGCGGGGATGGACGCGACCTTGATCACGAGGGGATGGTCCACGTCGCCGATCACGATGTTGATGCCGGAGAGGCGGATGACTTCGTGCAGCTGGTTCTTGCGCTCGTTTATGCAGCCGAAACGCGGCATGAAGGAACGGATTTCCTTCTTGCGCTCCTGTATGCCCTGCGGCAGATAGCGGCCCACAGTGGCGATTTCGCTCTCCGGGAGATAAGGGAATATCTCCGAGTTGACGAACAGGATTTTTTTCATCGTTTCAGCCATGACGACAATAATCGATTTTAACAAAGGTACGAAAATTTTTCGAAATAACCATAATTCACTATCTTTGATGCAATTTCCGTAACTATGCCCAAAGGAGACAAGAAAAAGATGAAAAGGCGGCTGACGGGGGCGTACGTGTCCTCGGTAATCAGCATCAGCCTGGTCCTGCTGCTGATAGGCACCGCCGCCGCGCTCATCCTGAACGCCGGCCGGGTCAGCAACTACTTCAAGGAGAATATCCAGATATCCCTGCTATGCGCACCGTCGGTGAGCGAGACCCAGGCCGCGGCCTGCGCCTCCCGCATAGATTCCCTGCCCTTCGTCCGCAGCACCGAACTCATAGGCAAGGCCCAGGGCGAGAAGGAACTCAGGGAGATGCTGGGAGATGATTTCCTTTCCGTGTTCGAAACTGCCCCTATCCCCGTTTCCATCAACGTGGGCCTGAAGGCTGACTATGTATCCGCCGACAGCCTGGCGCGCATCATCCCCGTGCTGCAGGCCTTCCCGGAGGTCGAGGAGGTGGAGAGCAGGCAGAGCCTGGTCGAGGCCCTTAACCGCAATCTTTCGGGGATATCGGCGGTGCTGGGCGTGTTCATCCTCCTGCTCCTGTTCATATCCTTCATCCTGATAGGCAACACTGTGCGCCTGAGCCTCTATGCGCGGCGTTTCACCATACATACCATGCGCCTCGTGGGTGCTACGCGTGCGTTCATCCGCCGTCCCTTCATGGCCTCCGCGCTGGTGCAGGGGCTGGTGTCCGGGGTGATCACCTGCGGCGTGCTCTACGGGGTCCTGGTGCTGGTGCAGCGCTCGTTCCCGCAGGTCTCCGGCCTGTTTACCACCGACATCCTCCTGATGGTCGCGGGGATAGTGCTCGCGTGCGGCGTGCTCATCTGCCTGCTGGCCACATTCTTCACCGTAAACAAACTCGCTCTCGCCAGCGAAGATTCCTTATACTATTAGAAAATGGACAAACAACCTGCTCTCACCCGCAAGGGCCTGAAACTTCTTCTCGCCGGCCTGCTCGTCATGGTCGCGGGATTCATCCTGATGATGGGCGGCGGTCCTACCGATCCGCAGACCTTCAACTATTCGATGTTCGACTTTCGCCGTCTGGTGGCGGCACCCGTGGTGATAGTGGCCGGGGTGATCGTGGTGATCGTGGCAATCGTAAGGAGGGATAAGGAATGAGCTGGCTTGAAGCATTGATACTCGGGCTGGTGCAGGGCCTGACGGAGTTCCTTCCCGTCAGCAGCAGCGGCCATCTGGCCATAGGCCGGGAACTCCTCGGAGTGGAAGCCTCTGGCGACCTGGTGTTCGAAGTAGCGGTGCATGCTGCCACTGTGCTCAGCACCATCGTGGTCTTCCGCAAGGAGATATGGAAACTCCTACAGGGCCTGTTCCGTTTCAAGATGAACGACGAGACGGACTATGTCCTCAAGATACTGGTGTCCATGATTCCGGTGTTCGTGGTGGGGATGTTTTTCAAGGACTACGTCGAAGGGCTCTTCCAGTCGATGATGGTGGTCGGGATGGCGCTGATAGTGACGGCGATGCTGCTGTTCTTCTCGGATTTCGCGAGCAAGAAAGCCCAGGCGGAGAACCCGGCGCGCAACGGCATATCTTTTTGGCAGGCGCTGGTGGTCGGCCTCGGACAGGCCTGCGCGGTGATTCCCGGGCTTTCCCGCTCCGGCACCACCATCTCTACGGGTTTGATTTGCGGAGTCAAGCGTGACGTGATGGCCCAGTTCTCGTTCCTGATGGTTCTGGTGCCCATCCTGGGAGAAGCCTTCCTGGACGTGGTCGGAGGGGATATGGCGGCTTCTGCCATCGGGGCTCTGCCCCTCGTGGTCGGCTTCCTCGCGGCCTTCGTTTCCGGGCTCTTCGCCTGCAAGGTGATGATAGCGCTGGTGCGCCGGGCCCGCCTCGGGTGGTTCGCGCTCTACTGCGCCGTCGTGGGCATCCTCGTATTGATATTCGCATAGATGGAAAGGTCGAAGATATACTTTGTGGCGGACGTCCACCTGGGCCTGAAGGCCGGGGATCCCGCCGAGCGGGAGGAGCGCTTCGTGAAGTGGCTCCGGGGCATCCGTACACCTGAAACCAAGGCCGTCTGGCTGCTCGGGGACATATGGGATTTCTGGTATGAGTACCGGGATGTCATCCCCCGCGAGGGTTTCAGGGTGACGGCGGCCGTATCCAACCTGCTGGACGACGGCATTGAGGTGTATTTCATCCCCGGCAACCACGATGTCTGGCTCTATTCGTTCTGGCAGGAGCTGGGGGTGAAAGTAGTGCCCCAGACGCAGCGCATGGAGGCCGGAGGAAAGACCTTCCTGCTGGGCCACGGAGATGCCTTGGGAGGTGCCAAATGGGGATACCGGCTGATGCTGCGCATCTTCCACAGCCGCGTGTGTCAGGTGCTTTTCAACCAGCTTCATCCCTGGCTGGCCTACCGTTTCGGCACCGACTGGAGCAACTCCAACCGGCGCAAGCACGGGGGGTACAAGTTCCGTGGTGTGGACGAGCCTCTCTATAAGTTCTGCCTGGAGCAGGAG
>JAEENZ010000100.1 GCA_016283985.1 Bacteroidales bacterium
GTCATGCCCCCTTTCCAGGAATATTCAAGGAATTCTGTCTTGTCCGCAGGCTCGCGGTCGAGCCAGAGTTTCTTTCCGGCACCCACTTCGTACTGATCGACTATTGCAGCCCACTTTCCGTCAAGGGATAATCCATCCCTGCAATAAGGATTAGCCAGAAGGGCCAGAAGGAGGAAGAGTATTTTCATAAACTACTGATGTTTGCTGATTCTGAGTGCGCTGACGAGTCCGTCAACTGCCTTGGTAGTGTCTTTTCCGACTACTTCGATTGTGACTGTCCCATCGGCTGCAGGGGCTATCTCGCTGAATGTCACATAGTAAGGGCTCATATCGACCGTGGTAGGATCGGATTTGAGACCGGGATAGATGGACAGGGTTGCAGAACGGGATGCTCCGGCAAGTGTGTATTCGCAGAGCCTGGCATCCGCACTGCCATTCCAGCGGACGGACAGGATGTTGAAGTCGTATTTGGCATCCTTGTCAAATCCGGAGATAACTATCTTGGCAGGTCCCACATCACCTTGTTCCTTGGTGCCGGAAATTATGATTCCGTCGGACCATACGCCCTTGGCGAAATCAACTCCATCAACCGTAAAGGTCTTGTCGGGCTCGCTGCCAACGCCGTTGTAGGTGTTGGTAAAGCCCTCCAGACCGGTGATGGTAATGGGTGAAAGTACTCCTTCGCTGTTATTAAGGTAGATGGGATCTTCTGTCTTGAAGACGGCCACTTTGGTCCAGCCTTCGGGAGTAGCAGAAGAACCTCCGCCGAAGTCTATCTGCACGGGCTTGGTAAAGTTAGGATCGCCTACTGTGGGCTTTTTGTAATCAACAAGCTCCGTTACCTCGAAAGGCTTTGCTACGGCAGCGTGTGCAGCAGCTTTGCAGAGATCGGAAACAGCGTCGTTGATGTTTGAATGATGCCAGGGATTTGCTGTGACATCCTTTCCGGACAAAGTTTCGTACCATGTGCAGGCGGCCGTGAATCGGCCATAGGTTGCCTCCAGATGATAGCCATCCCGGTTGAAACTATCTCCAAGATAAGAGGTACGCGCATTCTGGATGGCGGTGCCGGAAGGAATCACTCCAACAAGTTTCGAATGGGCGGCGAGTGCCTGCTGAACAGCACCAACGATAGCTGTGTACATGGTCATCTGGTTCTTGTCGTAGTTCGGGAACTCAGCATGGTCGGAACTCGATGCATACGCCCAGGTCTGGTGGAAATACAGTTTTGCCTTCGGGGCCTTCCTGCCGACATAGGCGATAAGGCTGTCGAGATATGGCTCATAACTTGCCGCAATTCCAGACTTACCACTGGCCTGCTGGAAAGTTACGATATTCCAGTTTTCGTCTTCAAGTCCGAATGAAAGCGACTTTCCGGACTGCTCGGTCTTGGTTCCGTCCACCACCTTGCGATAGTAGTAGTTGCCCGCATCAGAAACCGAATTGTTATAATGGGTTTCTAGAGTGCAGCCACCTATATACATATTGCCAATGATGACCGTTTCACCAACTGCATCGAAAAGGTTCCAAAGGTATTGCTCCACAGCATCCTGAGAGAAACTGTTTCCGATGGCAAGAATACGGATAATACCATCAGAGGGCTCTTCCGCTGCTTCTTGCTTAACCGTGATAACGGCATTTCCGGCGTCGGAGGTGAATGTTACGTGACCCTCACGCTCTTCATATGCCTCGTTTGCAGCCACAGTGATGGAGAAGGAATGATCTTCCACAGCCTTGGTCTGGGCGACGGTTATCCAGGCGACATCGGACGACGGGGTTACCGTTACGTTGGTCCTGACGGGCAGGGTGATGGTCTCACCCGCGGCAGCCACGCTGAAGGTCTGATTCTCCAGCACCATTACATTGTTCTGGAGCTGGGTCAACGGCACGGTGGCAGTAGACTTTTCGCAAGTGATGGTGATATCGGCAGTACGGCTGTCGCCGGTTTCATTTGCCTGCACGGTCACTGTAAGGGAGATATCATTGCCGGCCTCTCCGCTTTCAGGCTTGACACTAAGCCAGTTCACGGATGCGGATGCGGTCCATGCCTTGTTGGCGGAGAAGGTGAAACTTGTAGTGCCACCTCCGTTTTCTACTGCCAGTCCCGTAGCGGGAACATTCTGTCCTAAAGTAACCTTTCCCTCAATTTCCGGTACTTCAAGTTCCGGTTTTTCAGGGTTACAACCAAAAGCAAAAAACAAGAGGCCGAAAAAGAAGGCTCTCTTCATAATCAGATTTTTCATTTTATGGTATACTTTAATATTATATAGCTATTAATGTCCTTAAGTGAAATGTCTATAAACCCGCCCGCCTTGACTTTCCGTGTTTTTTTTGCACCACGGGAAACAACGGGGACGAGGTGAACGCGACGTCCTTCCGGGAGCCAGGTGCGGATTCTTGCCTTTTTGGCAGGATTATCCTCACGATATATCAGGAGATAGCCTTCGTTGGGACTTATAATGCTCTGGAATCCAGTCCAGGAGCGGCCGGATGGTTCCTCCCCGATAGGGAGGATGATGCCGGAATGGAATTCGGGGGATATTTCACGGTATGCGCGGATCAAGTCACCAGTGGCGAAAGCTTCTTCCGGCAGGTTGGATGCCTCCATCCACGCCAGGGGCTGGCCAGCAAAGGAGATTGCGGCCAGGTATCCGAAGTCGTAGTTCGCCGGAGCGAAAGGATCCCCTTCCGCATACTTGTCAGCATTGCGCCAGGGATTCAGGAACTCCGTCTGGAGCTTCTCAGCCGGCACATAACGGCTCAGCATCCATAGATTGCGCAGGGTATGGTAGGGGTAGTAATTTCCCCAGTCCGTATAGCGGTTTTCAAGGAAAATGTTGCCGTACTCCCCGAAATAGTGGTATCCGGCACGGCGTCCGGCAGTTGCATCCAGATTGAAAACAACGGCATCGTCCGTAGCTTCACGAACCCTATCGAAAAGGCGCCTGAGATTATTCTCTGCCTGCTTCGTGGGTATCTGGAGCCCATCTATCTTGAATATGCGTATGCCGTATTTTTTCCAGAGGCCGATGACTGCCTCGGCGTCCTTCTCCCAATCGGCGAAGTCGTTCTGCACGCTTGGATTATACCAGAGGCCAACCTCCATCCTGAGTGCTCTCGCACGGTCCACCACAGGGTCCAGCCCGCGGGGATACTTGACCGGATCCGGAGTCCAGTAATCGGGATTGTCCCAGATGTTCCGGAACGAGCCCTTTGCTACCTTGGAATTAGGGCTCTTGCCGCTCTGCCATCCGTCATCGATCTGGAAAACGGCGACACCCAGACGGGAGGCCAATTCCAACTCGTTCAGGCAGAACTCCTCGTTCACCTTGGAATCCTGGCTGCGGTCGCCCCAGGTGTTCATCATTACCACATCCAGATGGAGGCGGTCGGTCTTCTGCCAGGCCCGGAGCGCACTCAGCGCGGCCAGTTCTCCCGGGCCGAATACCCCGGTGACGCAGCCGTAGAGGCGAGTCCACTCATCCTTCTTTATATCCTCCGGAAGGATGCCTGCGCCAGTTACCTGGAAGCGGCCGAAGTCTGCGGTGAAGTCACCGGAGGGGTTGCCCAGCTGCACATCGGAGCAGGGCGCCTCCTTCAGGAAGAAGAAGCCGTTGCCGGAGATGCCGTCCCGCACGAAAAGCAGGTTGCCCTTGTAGCTAAGCTTGCGATAGGCGATGAAATCCTCCTCCTGCACGAGATTGTTATTCCAGTCGGTCACGTCCCTGAAACGCACCACTTTCCCATGCCAGTGTGCTCCCGGAAAGCTGAGCTGGTCAAGAACGGTACCGGAAACGGCCTTTGATACCATGTCGGCGGAAGACTCAATATTCTTATGGTCGGCGGCGTTCACGCGGCCGCCATCAAGAATGCCACGGAAACTGCCGCGGACCCAGGTGTCGCATCCTATCGCAGGCACGCCCTCGAAGAGTCGGTACTCGCGCCTGACTTCAAGTTCGCCCTGAGTAAATTGTACGCTCACAAGAAGATAAGCCGGATTCCTTCCGGTGGCGGGGACGCGGGTCTGCTCCATCCTGGCATCCGTCACGTCACCCTTTCCCATCCTGAAGTCCGGGCGCAAGCCCTTGGTTTTCAGCACGAAAGCATCGTTCTTACTGCTTAAGCTCAAGGTTTCCAACGCTCCGTCGTTCCAGAGGAAACCCCGCTCTATCAAAGAATTGCCAAGCCGGAGGGTATCCCCCTCCAGCCGGGCATAACAACTCTCCGCCTGTGCCAAAGCAGACAAGCACAGGGTGGAGAGTATCAGACTAAGTAGTATCTTTCTCATTTTGCGTCAGGATTAAGCAACCGCGGCTGTTTCAGAGGCTTCTGCTCATTGAAACGCTGGTTGTCGGGGAGAGGACCGTCCACCGCCGCACCCCTCTTCATAAGGGTCTTCAAATCAGGGAGATAGTAGCGATACACATCCCTGGGGCTGGCGTTCCTGGCCTTGCAGACTCCGGCCGCCAGGCCAACGACCTCACCCGACATGCCGCAGGTGCGCATGACGCGGGTTGTACCGAGGGCAACGTGGGTGACGGATATGTCGCGCCCGGCCATGAACAGATTGTCCACGTTGCGCGAATACAGGCAGCGGTATGGAACCGCAGCGGGGTAAATGCGGTTGTGCACCGTCCTGGTCTTGAATTCTTCGCCCGGGAAGTAAGGGGTGATTTCCGGATCGGGGAAATGCAGGTCTATGCTCCAGGTGGTGGCGAAAGTCGCATCCTCGTGGAAAACAGCCTTCTCTATGTCGTCCTGCTTGTAGATGTAGTCCCCCATCAGGCGGCGGGATTCACGCTTGCCGGAAACATAGGCCACCCAGTCAAGTTCGCGGTCGGGATACATTCCAAGCCGGTTCTTGAGATAGCTCCAGTTGGAGTAGATCACCATCATGCCATAATCCCGGATGTATTCGAATTCGGCAGTCATATCGTGCAGCATACCGGTCTCCCATGTCCATTCTCCCATGGTCACTTTCTGCACGCTGGCATCGCTGAAGTTCAGTCCGTAGTCGAAGACAGGGAACTTGCTCTTCTTGCCTGCGGCCTTGGAATACCACTGCACTGAGGCACCCAGAACGAAGTTGTCGGGCTCGTCCGGAGCCAGAGATTCGCCGAATTCCGCCTTGCCCTCACGGCCATAGCGGTAGTCCGCCCCGGCCAGATATCCTACGGTGCCATCGCCTGTGCAGTCCGCGAACAGAGGTGCCTCCAGAAGAATCTCCTCGGAGGTCTCTATGTTGCGGATGATGACCGCAGCTATCTTGCTGCCGTCTTTGCGGACGGCGACCGCGCGGTTGGAGGCATAGAGGGTGACGTTGGGTTCGGATTCTATCCAACTTTGCTTCTTGCCGTCTTCGTAGTTCTCTGCGGGCTGGGCATTGCCCTTTTTGCTATGGCCGAATTCCCTCTGCATACGGCCCAGGGCCGGATAGGGGCCTACTTCTATAGTGCCGCCGAGGTGAACCCGGATCTCGGCGCTGTTGTTTCCGCCCAGCACAGGACGGTCGTTCACGAGGGCCACTTTCAGGCCCTGGCGAGCCGCAGCCACAGCAGCACACATGCCGGATATTCCTCCTCCCACCACCACAAAATCGAATTTCGCAGATGCAGCGGGAGAGTCGGTCAGACCAAGCTGCTGCCTGCGCCAGGCTTCCATATCCGCCGGGGGCACATCTCCGTCGGATGTAAGATATACGGCATCGCAACGCCCCTCGAATCCGGTTAGGTCATGAAGGGTAAGGGTGGTCTGCCCCGCCTTCAGGCGTATCTGCCCGGCATTCTGCCATTCCCAGCACTTGCCAGTGGAACCGAGCACGGGCTTCAGGGTCTTCTTGCCTATCTTGATTTGGAACTTGCCGGGGCCTGGCTTTTCCGACCAGGGAGAGGTCCAGTTGTAGGTCCTTGCCCAGACAGTGTAAAAGCCTTCTGCAGGGATATTCACGGTGGTGGATGCATCCGCCACCGGCTTTCCCATGCCATGGGCAAGCAGATAGGAAGATCCCATCTCACTCATGAACTGCTGGTCCAGTACCCATCCGCCTTTCTCGGCAAAGGATTCGCATTCCACGAAAACTCCTTCCGCACGGGCACAGAGGCCTGCAGCCAGAAGCGAGACAAGAAGGATTATCTTTTTCATAATACAATGGTTATCTTGAGTGGCAGGTCGGCAGATGACGGGCCTGCAAGTATCTCGAATTCACCCGGTTCCAGCTTGAATGAGCCGGATGCCACATCGTAGAACGAGAAGGCGTCCGGGCCAAGTGTCACGCTGAAGCGGACGGTCTTGCCTTTCTGCACCATCTTCTTGTCGAATCCCTTGAGTTCCTTGTAGGGACGGAGGACGCTACTGGCTACGTCGTGCACATAAACCTGCGCAGTTTCCATCGCATCCTTCTTGCCGGTATTGGTAACATCGAAGCTCACCTCAACCCCGTCTGCCACCTTCTCCACGGAGATGTTGCTGTAGCTGAAGCTGGTGTAGGAGAGGCCGAATCCGAAAGGGAAGAGGGGCGCGATGCCGCTGCGGTCGTATCCGCGGTAGCCGACGAAGAGGCCTTCGCTGTAGGTGGTGCGGTTGCGGCCGGAATCGTCGAAGTAACTGTCGTGCACGGGGTTGTCCTCCCATTTCTTCTCTATGGAGATGGGGAGTTTGCCGCTAGGCGAGGCTTTGCCGGAAAGCAGTTCCGCTATGGCTGTGCCGCCTTCCTGGCCGGGATACCAGGCCATCATTACTGCATTCGCACGATCGGACCATCCGGAAAAATCAACTCCGCCGCCGGCATTGATAATGACGGTGAGGCGCTTGCCGCCCAGGCGTTCCAGCATGTCCAGCTGGCTGTCCGGGAGCTCGAATGGACGGTCGAAACCTTCACCCTCGATGTCGCTGTGGAAGCCGGCGCAGTACACCACGTCGGTGCATGCGGCAAGGGATTTCTGAAGCAAGGCCTCATCCAGCATTCCGGCCTCGAAGCCCACCGTGGCCTCGCCGGCGTGCTCATAGAACTCGAAGCAGATGTCGTAGTCCCTGCCGGCCTCGACGTTCAGGAAAACGGTGCGGGTGCTGAGGGCGTGGTTGCCCCAGTCTCCGCCCAGACGCTTGCCGTTCACGGATAGTCGATAGCCGTCATCTCCCGAAAGCACGAAGCGCAGAAGTCCGTCCGTCACGGGGCAGTAGGTGCCTTCCCAGCGAACGGAGAATCCGTCGTCAGGGAGTTCCTTCATGGGAGAACCAAAACGCCAGCGGTGGCTGGGGTCGGGTTCCACGGTGTCCAGAAGGGGATTTCCCTCCAGTTTTTCGCCAAGGTAGTATCTTGCCCTGAATCCTGCCTGAGCACCGGTGCGGATATCAGAAAGGATGGAGGCGAAGAGAGTGTCGTCGGAAAGCACGGTCACGCGCTTCTCTCCAAGGACAGCCTTGAGCCCGTCAGCAATGGATACCGACGAGAACGGGGTTACGAATCCGCTGCCGCCTCCGGTGGGGATGCGCCCGGCATTGGGGCCCATCACCAGCACTTTTGCCTTGCGTGCGAAAGGAAGGGCTCCCTCGTTCTTGAGTAGCACCACACCCTCGCGGGCGATGTCGAGTGCGGTCTGGCGGGACTCGGGGTTATCTTCCGGAATGGATGCGTCCTTGCGGGGGCTGTCGAAGAAGCCGAAGGCGATGAAGGTCTGCAGGATGTGCTGCACCTTCTCGTCTATCTGCGCTTCGGCTATGATGCCGTTCTCGAGCAGGGGCCTGATGGCCTTGCGGGTGAAGAACACGCCCTTGGGGCACTCCATGTCGAGGCCGCCGTTCACCGCACCCAGAGTGCTATAGACCGAGGTCCAGTCGGACATCACAATGCCTTCGAAACCCCACTGGTTACGAAGCACCTCGATGTTCATCCATGCATTTTCGGTAGAGTGCACGCTGTTCACGAGGTTATAGCTGTCCATCACGGCGCCCACTTTCGCTTCCTGCACGGCCTTGCGGAAGGCAGGGAAGTAGATTTCCTGCAGGGTACGCTCGTCCACATCCGAACTCATCCGGTGGCGGGAGCGTTCCTGATTGTTGGCGGCGAAGTGCTTGACCGTGGCCATCACTCCTTCCTCCTGCACTCCCAGGATGTACTGCACCGCGGTCTCGCCTGCGAGGTAGGGATCCTCCCCGAAGTACTCGAAGTTACGCCCGCAGAGTGGTGCCCTGTAGATATTCACGCCGGGGCCCAGCAGTATGCTCACTCCCCTGGCCCTGGCATCCTGCCCGAGAGAATGGCCGAGCCTGCGGCCGAGTTCCCGGTTCCAGGTGGATGCAGTGAGGATTCCGCAGGGGAAGAGGGTGCTGACGGTGTTGTTGCGTATGCCCTGGGGTCCGTCAGCCATGCGTATCTCGGGGATGCCGAGACGCGGTATCGCGTGGGTGAAGAAAGATCTTGCACCTGCTATGTAGTCTATCTTTTCGTCGAGCGTCATCTGCTTCACGAGTTCGGCGGCGCGGGCCTTGTCGGACTCGGAAATGACAACCTGTGCCCGGGCGCTAAGCGTTGCCAGGCACAGAAGGAGAACCAGGATGGCGATTCTTTTCATATTATTCGATCGTTACTGGGATGAGCTTCACCCATCCTTCATCGGTTTTCTCGCGGGTTGTGGCAATCTGGATTCCGGGCACTGGCTTTTCTTTGGCCGTGTCGAGGATGGCTACACCCCAGACATAGGTCCCCTTCTCCACTCCGGCAAGGGTAGTGCTGAAAGTATAGGACTTGGGCGTGCCGTAGGTCCAGTCGCAGGGTTTTGCATCTTCGTCGTAGAAGATGTGTACAGGCTGGCCATTGGCAGGATTCAGAAGGCCGAATGCGGTTTTGAACCTGTCTTTGTAAGGCTTGATATTGGTGGGGCAGTATGCCCAGCCAAGGTTGTTCCAGCGGTGCACAATGATC
Source organism: Bacteroidales bacterium (assembly GCA_016283985.1). The sequence continues at coordinate 8,921 of JAEENZ010000100.1, forward strand.
ACGGGGCCGCCTGCGTATGCCTTTTCAGGAACGGAGATGCGGTCCGGATAAAGCCTGTAGAACTGGGTCCGGATGGCTTCCTGCACCAGGTCGTAGGCTTCGTTGAACCACGACCAGGTCTCACCCATGGTGTAGTTGGAGTTGTAGCGGAAGTCCATGGTGTTCACACAGCCGTCACGGGCATCATCGAACTCTCCACGGCGCACTTCCGCCCAGTCTGCGTAACCGTCGTTGTTGATGGCAGTCATGCTATGGGAAGCCCTCACCCATCCGCCTTCGGCGTGGATGGGGACCTTCCATTTCTGGCTGTGGATAAAGTTCTTCTCCCAGGTGCCGTAGTAGCCGTGCATGCCGAAAGCCCCGCTGGTGAGACAGAGGCCCTTGTCGATGCCTTTCTGCACCAGGCGCTGGCTGTCGGGATCGGTCTTGTCGCCGCTACCCGTACCTATGGACTTATGGAAGTTTATGCAGATGGGCACCTTGTCGAATATCTCCAGGAAGAGGTCCGTAAAGTAATCGAACACGGGTTCGCGGGGTTTCTCGTCACCGGTCGAATAGATGCAGGAGTGGTATTCTCCCCACTTGCCAATGCCCCAGGAGCCCATCCAGTCCAACTCGTCCGGGTTGTTGAACTCCTTGGCGAAGGCACGGAGAAACTTCTCGTAGCACTGCTGGAAGATGGGATCATCGGGGTACGGGGTCCATACTTTGGTGGATCCCGTGGTAGACTCGAAGCCCTTGGCACCCTTTGTCTTCACGTAGTCCGGGCAGGCGTTCACGTGGAGATCCCGGCTGTCGGCACGAAGCTGGAATATCAGCTTCAGGCCGCGCTGGCGGGCGCCTTCGCGAAGCATGCGGAAACGCTGTGCAGGCTTGGTGTTGCAGGATTCGTCCCAGAAGTAAAGACCCTCCTCGGGCTCAGCCTGGCTCCAATACGAACGGATCAGCAGGGTGTTCGCATAATCGGACACCTTGATGTTGCCGACCTTGGACGGGAAGTTGTCGTAGATTTCCCAGAAGTTGTCGGCAAGACCGTCTCCAAGGCCAGAGTAGATTACCCAGCCGTTAAAAGGATTGCGGTACATTGTGGTGCGGTCCGGCGCAATGCTGACCGCAGTGTTCTCGGGCGTCTTGGGTTTGTCCCCGCCGCCACCGCCTTTCTCGCCGCAGGCTGCCAGTGTGATGGCAGCCAGGGCGATAGAGGCTATTGTTCTGAAAAATCTCATTGTTTTCTTTTATTTGTGAGAACCCGGTGCGCTTTTGGGCCTTTTTGCACCGGGTCCGAAAACAAATTTAATTAATTCTGAGAATAAACTACTTTGGAGATATAGATGAAGTTAATATATCCTTCAGAGAAGTCATCATTTTGCGCATCTCTATGCTTGGTAATGGTGTGCATCTTGATAACAATGTTGGAGGAAGTAGGAGACACTCCATCAAAATTGGCAATCCTGTTCTTGAACTCGGCAAGAGAATAGGTGCCGGAACTAGGGGTAGCATTATCTATTATTATTTCATCAGATCCTATTGCAAAGGATGCACAACGGATATTTGTCGAGCTGTTATATCTTGTTCCCAGAACACGAACATCATATACGGCAGAATTATCCAATCCTGAAATAGTGAAAAGAATATCACCCGAGTTGGATGTTTTATCCGTATTTGAGAAAGACCATGCCCTGCCCCATCCGTAGTTAGGGTAAAAATCGTCGTTTACCCATGGGCTGTAGTTGGGCCGGGTGCCAGAATTTCCACAAACATTATCATATGAATAGTTGAAGGTGCCGGTTCCAGAAACCGATGTAGCATCCAATGAAATGCTGACGCCCGTAGCATTTCCATAATAATCGGAAAGGGCAAGAGGACTATATGTATTATCGACAAACTGATTTAAAGTAAAATCTTCCGGATAATAACTGGTCCCTGTGCCATTGTTCATTGGAGTATTCTTCCCTAAATGGGTCATTATATCCTGAGAATATACTCTGAATCTGCCAGTGCTTTTATTGTACATGACATGATATGTCCCATTAGAAGGAATTGACACATTAGAAACAACAGTGTTCCCGGAATACTTCTCACGTACTGAAAGCGTTCCCGCTTTTAATGATCCACGGAAAGTAAACACTTCGTCAATATTATTGAAATTAGCCGGTTTCCCTATTACTGACATCTCTGTCACTGCGTCCAATGCAGTGCCTTCCATCATAACGACGGGCTGGCCATTCCAGAGTTCTCCGATGTTGCGGGCTTCGGAGCGTGCAAAGGTCACGTCCTTGCTGGAAACCATATTGTAGTTTCCGCTGGTGCGCTCGATTGCAACGGTGTATCCTGCGGCGAATTCCTGAGGGGCGATTGCAATGAAGTAATCAGTACCCTCAGTGAATGTTCCGCTAAGTGTGGCGGTTGCGCTGCCGGTGGCGGTAAGGGCACCGGTCGAGGCGTTGATGGTGCATGCACCGGCAACCTTCTCGCTGCTGTTTCCACTGAAGGAAACGCTCGTGAGATCGTCCATTCCGGTAGGAACGGTGAACTTGAGATATGCTACGGCGTTCTTAAAAGAGAGCGTAGTGGAGGTGGTGGTTGCAACGGCAAGGTGCGCAGCAGGGTCGAATCCGGATGCAGTTGCGGTTTGAGTTGCAGGGAGTTCGGTAGTAACGGTTCCCGAAGTGCAACTTGCGCCCGCGCTGAAAGGATACAGGGCAACATACTCGGATGCTGATGCGAAACTGTCGCTTGTAGTAAAGTCTGCGGTTGCACCGGAACCGGTAGTGGAATAATCGGCCTTTGCCGCTCCATTCCATACTGCAAGATGATCTCCGGTAACCCAGTTAACCTTGGTGCCGCTCAGCTCTGCCTTTGTTCCCACAGAAGCGGTGAACACAGGAGCATTTCCATTGAACTCAGTGTTATTGATCTGAGCTTCTTCTTTGGTGCAGGCTGCTGCAATGGCAAGCAGGGCTGCTATAGCAATAATACTCTTTTTCATAACACTAAAAATCTAAAGTTGCGTCCACGACATCAATATCCTCGCTCCAAAGAGCAGCGTTGAGTTCAACGCTCTGGCATATCATTCCAGCGTGCTGCACCTTTACCACCTCGGTGCAGGGAGGCATGTAATTGTTTAGTTTCATGATTTGGTTATCGTTTATCAAATGTAACTTTCGCATTTACTGCAGTGTTGTTTGCGGGGCTGACCTCGTCGGACATCTCGGAAAGGTCTACTATCACGAAGTTCGCGCCTTCAGGGATCACGAAGTAGGAGTAACGGTGGTCTCCCTGGCCGCCGATTCCGTCTACGGTCTCACCGAGGGCGGGTTCTACGGTGCCGGTGTGGTCGTTACGCTTGGCGTCCGCGGTGGAACCGAAGGCATAGACGTTGTTCTCGAGACTGGTCACGAGGAAGGTGAGCCAGGCGGCACCGGAGGTTGCGCCGGTGACAGAGTTCTTGGAGTTGTAGTTCCCGCTCTTGCGAGGCAGGGCATCACCCTTGTAAACGAACACGGCGGGATTTGCAAGGCTCTGCTTAAGAGTGTACTTACGCTGGAAACCTGCCTTGAGGTCGGAGTCCTTGTCCGCTGCGTTGAATCCACCCCACATCCAGAGCTCGGTAACCTCCATGGTGTAGGGATTGATCTTGTCTACGGTGTTGTTGAAGCTTACCTGCTTGTTCTTGGGATCGGTCGCGGGCGAGTATATCTTGATGGTCTTGGCATCGGTATCTACCACTATACGGTATATGCCTGCGGTCGCAATCTCCCAATACTTGGCACCGGTCTGGGTAGTGAGAGCCTGGCCGAATGCAACGGCGGTGCCGTCGGAAATCTCGTGGCTGTCTCCTGCAGGAACGATGGACAAGTTCTTTGCTTCGTTGAAGGACACAGGGATGTAGAGTTTGCCTGCAGCGAGTTCACCGCGCCATGCATACACTCCAGGATTCTCCAAAGTGGGCTCGATCTTGGTCTCAGCCGCAATGGCGCTGCCCGCCAGGAAGAGGGAATCGACCTCGAAAATCTGAGAGGTAGGGATAACGGTTACGGTCTGGGTGGTGAAATTGAGGCTTACGCGATAGCTGTCAGCATTGGCGATAGTCCAGAAGCACTCTTCGCTCTTGTCGACCGCCTTTGCCGCCTGGGCTTCACCGTTCACTAGCAGGTCTTTGCCGCCGGCGGGCACGATCACGTTGTTCTCGTCGCCGAAGATGACGGGGAAGTTGAGCTTACCGGCCTTCAGGTTGCCGTTATACACGAACAGGCTGGAGTTATTTGCGCTTGCTGACATCTCGATCTGGTCCCCCACGGCAGTGCCACCCATGAACACCTTGTCGGCAGCGAACTGCTTGGGGCCATAAGTCTTGATAGGGACCACTACGGTAGACATGTCGGGGATTACCACGCGAGGACCGGTGTAGGTCGCGACGATGCTGAAACGGAGTTCTCCGCGCGTGCTCGTCAACTGGCCGAAGTGGTCGACCATCATATCTTGCAACTGCTTGTTGGTGTAGGAACGGGTGAAGTTGCCACCGTCCTCGTATTCACTGATAGCCGCAGCCTTGCTGGTAGGCATCTCGACGGAATACTGATAGGTCATGATGAAGTCGTCACCATAGTCGTATGCAGGGGTCCACGTGATTGTGAGAGCCACCTCGTTGGGCGCAGCTTCATTGAGCACGACGGATTCGGCGGATGCCGAGATCTCCATCGTGGCGTTGTAGTTCGACTTGGAATTGTCGATCTCGTGCTGGTTGCACGCCGTAAGTGCAACCGCGATGCCCATAAGGGCTATACCTAATATCTTTTTCATACGATCAATAGCCTTCGTTGTTATTCAAATTGCCACCCGACAGTTCAATGTCGTGGGTCGGGATGGGAAGGAGATACTGACGCGCAGGGAAGATGCGCTTGGCGCCTTCCTCGCACAGGCCAGCGGCCTTGAGAGGGGCGAAGTCGGCCATTCCGTCTTCGTCTATCTCCGGAACCATGCCCCAGAACCAGAGGCTCTTGTTAACCACCTTGTCAAGGCAGTCCTGAGGAGCGAGGTTGATGTAGTTGAACTTGTTGAGGGCCTTTTCCGCAAGACGCCAGCGGATGAGGTCGCGGTAGCGCAGGCCTTCGAATGCGAGTTCGACGCGACGCTCCAGGCGCACTGTCTTGCGGAGAGTGGCCTGATCGGTAGCGGTAACTGCAGGATAGAGGGCGACTGCGGTAGGGCTGACCTGATATGCACGGGCGCGCACCCGGTTGATGGCATCCAGCACGGAGTCGTCGATCTGGTTTAGCTCGATTCTGGCTTCGGCATACATGAGGAGTACATCTGCATAGCGCATGATGGTGTAGTCGCACTGCACCTGCTTTCCGTTCTCGGTCCAGGTGGCATCCACGCCCTTCTTGAGCAGAAGGCCGTTGTAGGAAGCATACTGGTTGACGATGCGGCTGTCCTGATTGTCCTGTTGCGCACCGGTGACGGCGTTGGTCACCTTCTTTGCAGCAGGGGAAGGATCAAATTCGAAACCGCAGTGCATGGTATTGAATTCCACGATGGTCTTGGTGCAGCGGGGATCCCTGTTCTCGAAAGGCTTCAGGCTGTTGAAGAGAGGGCTCTCGTCGATGGGCTTGCCGTCGGTGCAGAGATATGCCGCCAGCAGATCCCATGAAGGGGTGTAGGCTGCGTATCCTCCTGCGTTGCGGGGCAGGGAGTTGTTCACATACCACGGATCCAGCACTACACTGTTCTCGATGGAACGGGGGATGGCGAAGATCTTCTCCTTGATGAATCCGGTGCTCTGCCAGAAGATGTCGGCGTAGTCGGCCTCGAGGGCGTAGTTGCCGAGCTTGATGCAGTTCTGGGCTGCCTCCGCGGCAACTGCCCAGTCGCCGTTGTAGAGGGCATAGCGGGCCTTCATCGCATAAGCAGCACCCTTGGTGAAGTGAACTGCGTTCACACCCCAGTCAGCAGGGAGATATTCGGCCGCAAGGTCGAAATCTGCATACATCTTGGCAATCACCTCAGCCTTGGGGGTGCGGCCGTTCTTCTCGGCCTCCTGAATGGTCTGATAGGTGTCGATGTAGGGAACGTCACCGAAGAAGAAAACGAGATCGCCGTATTTGCAGGCGCGGGCGAAATATGCCTCGCCTTCGTAGCGGCGCACCTGCGATTCATCCATTCCGGCGTTGCGGGCGCGGTCGATCTTGTCGAGGAGGGAATTTGCCCTGGCGATCAGCTTGTAGGCCTGTTGCCAGATGGTGTAGGCATCCCAGGTCTGGCCGTTGACGGTGCCTTCGAGGATGGCGTTGCGGTTGGTGTTGCGGTAGGTGAAGTTGTCGGACCACTGCTCCTGGGCAATCAGATAATCCCAATAGCCTAGCACGTAGAATTCATTCACCGCCATATTGAGTTCGGTCTCCGTGGTATACCAGGAGTTGCTGTTGCCCTGGCTCTTGGGAGTCATATCCATGGACACGCAGGATGCAAATGCAAGCGCGGCGGCAATTATAATGATGATATTCTTTTTCATAAGACTCTCGCGTTTAGAATTTTACGGAAACACCCATCAGGACGGAAGTCGTAATAGGATAAGAAGTGTATCCCATTTCAGGGTCCCAGCCCTTAGGATAGTTGCTTATTGAGAAGAGATCGGACGCACTTGCGTACACGCGCACTTTCCTGGCTCCGATGACGGAAGTCCATTTTTCGGGCAGAGTGTAGCCTACGGTGACGTTTTTCAGACGGAAGTATGCTCCGTTGAACATCCAATAATCGGAAATCGCGTAGTTGTTGGAGATGCCGACCTTGGTGAGGCGGGGATATTTCGCGGATGCATTCTCAGCATCGGTGTTGAACGGGCTCCAGTACTTGCCGTCGATGATGGCGGGGATGTTGCCATAGTTGTCGCGCAGAGGCTGGACCATTGCCGAACCCATATAGGAGTTCTTCTTGCCTATGCCCTGGAAGGCCATCGAGAAGTCGAATCCCTTGTAGGCGAGGTTGATGTTGCCGCCGAACTGGAAGCGGGGGAACTGATTGCCCAGAACCACGCGGTCGTATTCAGGGGATATCTTTCCGTCCGGAACTCCGTCGGGACCGGAGATATCCTTGTACTTGATATCACCGACTGCCACGGAGTTGTTGAGTTTGGCGGAGTTGTCCACATCTTCCTGGGTGAGGAAGAGACCCTCGGAAACGTATCCGTAGTAGGCGTTGTAGTACTCACCCGCACGCTGAATGGTGCTGCTGCCGATGATGTCGGCATCGTTCAGGTAGTCGATCCTGGAGAGGAAGTCGGACACGTTGGCGCTGATGCTGTAGACAAGGTCGCCCTTGCGGTCGTGCCATCCGAGTTCGAGGTCCCATCCCCTGGTGGACATCTTACCAGCATTGGTGCTGGGGTTGTTGTAACCCATAGCCCATGGAATTTCGATGGAGAGAAGCATACCGTCGGTCTTCTTCCAATAGTAGTCGAATCCTACGGACAGTTTGCTGTCCAGAAGGGTGGCGTCGAGGCCGAGGTCGGTGGAAGTGGTGGTCTCCCAGGTGATGTCCTCAACAGCGAGGGCACGCTGGGAAGCGGTCTTGTTGGAGGTCACTTCGCCGTCCTTGTAGAAGAGGGCGTCGCCGAAATTGATGAGGGCGAGGTAAGGGAAGTAGTTGCTTCCGATGCGCTCGTTACCAAGCATACCCCAGCTGGCGCGGAGTTTCAGGAAGGAGAGAACGGGCTTGAGGCCGTCCATGAAGGATTCCTGGCTGATCACCCAGCCCGCGGATGCGGAGGGGAAGGTTCCCCAGCGGTACTTGCTAGCGAAGCGGGAAGATCCGTCGTGGCGGACATTGGCCTGGAAGAGATAGCGTCCGTCGTAGTCGTACATCACACGGCCGAAGAAGGAGTTGGAGGTGTACTCGCTGGCGCTGCCGGAGTTCTCCTGGAAGTCCTCGGGACCGATGTTGAGGTAAGGATACTGCGTGAGCTCATACTGATCGCGTGCTGCGGTCAGGTTCTCGCTCTTGGAAACATAGTTCTCGAAACCGGCCATCGCGCTGAAGTTGTGAGACTTGCCGAAGGTGTGATGGTAGTTGACCAGCACCTGGGCGGTGACATTGTAGTTGTCGTTGCGAGTCTCAGTGAGCTTGTTGGTGGCATAGGAAGTGCCGCCGCCTTCGAGCCAGCCACCGAACGCATCGGGATCGTCCATCAGGGTGTAGTAGGTAGCGAGCTTGAACTGCTTCTGCTTGGTGTAGTTGATGAACGGGGAGATGACACCCTGGATGCTGAGCTCCTTGACCGGTTTGTACTCGATGGTACCTTTACCACCGATTTGGGTGCTCCAGGAAGTAGAACGGCCACCGTTCAGCAGAAGTCCGTAAGGGTTGGCTCCGGACTTGCCTTCCGCAATGCGTCCGTCCTCCCACATCGCCGCATAGACGGCGGGAGTCTTGCGCATATCGCTGAAGGGACCATAAACGGTGCTGCGGCTCTTGCCACGGCGGATGTTGATGTCGAGGCTGGCGTTCAGCTTGTCCTTTATGATGGTGAAGTCGTTGTTGGTGCGGAGCATATAGCGCTGGAATCCGCGTCCTTCATATAGGCCGTCTACCTCGTCATAGGAAAGGGAAACCTTGGTACGGACCAGGTCGTTGCCTCCAGATACTGAAACCTGATGGGTCTGGCGGGGAGCGGACTTCTTCATCATCAGGCCACGCCAGTCGGTGATAGGATAGTGGTTGGGATCGGTTTTATTGTATTTCACCCAGTTCTTGATCTGGTCGGCAGAATAGAGCTGGAAGAAGCCGGCGGTGTTGTTATCGTTGTAGAGAAGTTCGTTGGACATCTCCAGGAAACGGGTGACACCGACCATGTCGGGCTCGGCGGTAGGAATCTCCAGGCCGAACTCTCCGGTGTAGGTCATGCTGAGGTCGGAACGGTCACCGCGCTTGGTGGTGATGAGGATGACGCCTGCGGCAGCCTTCGATCCGTAGATGGAGGCAGCGGCTGCATCTTTCAGTACCGATACGCTCTGAACATCGGAAGGATTCACATAGTCCATGCTGCTGACCTGCACCCCGTCCACGATGATGAGGGGGTCGGAGGTACCGATGGTGGTGATACCGCGTACGCGGATGGACCCGGCGGATGCACCTGGAGCGGAGTTGTCGCGGGTGACCATCACGCCGGACAGGGCTCCCTGCAAGGCGGTGGAAAGGGTAGTGGTCTTCTTGGCCTCGATATCCTCGCCGCGAACGGATGCCACGGAACCGGTGAGGTCCTTGCGCTTGACAGTGCCGTAACCGATGACGACCACCTCGTCGAGCAGTTTGGTGTCGGGGTTCAGGGACACCTCGATATGGCTCCTGTTGCCAGGGACCACGTCTTCGTCGAGAAAACCGATGAACGACACCGTGAGGGTTGCCCCGTGGGGGACTTCAAGCGAGAAATCGCCATCCAGCCCGGTCGTAGTGCCCGTTGTCGTTCCTTTGATCAGGACGGCTGCGCCCATGAGGGGTTCACCGTTCTCGTCCACGACGACACCCGACACCTTGGAGGTCTGCTGCGCGAAAGCCGGCATGCAGACTAGAATGGCGGTAAGCAGACTTACTGCCATCCGGGAGATAATTCCCATGAATGAATGTTGGTGTTGCATAAAAGGTTGAATTATTTGATAGATATTACATTGACTTTGAGCCAGCCACCGGCCTTATGAGAGGCTGCGACTGCGATTTCGAGACCGGGGACGTTGCCCTTCGCTGTATCCACGAGGCCAAGGGCCCAGGTATATTTGCCGGGTTTAAGCCCCTCGAGGGGCACTTCGGTAAGGCAAATATCCGGAGTGCCTTTAATCCATTTGGAAAGATCGCTGTGGGTATCCACAACGGTACGGACCGGGATGCCCGCCTCATCGAGCAGGGAGACCGCGACTTTATATTTCTGATTCCACTGGGGGATGTTGGTGGGGCAGTATCCCCATCCTATGTTGTTCCAACGTGAGCGCACGACCACAGACTCGCCGCGGCGGGCCTTGACGGGGGCGGATACAAGATCGGGGTAAAGCCTGTATCCGCCTTCGGCGACAAAACGTTTCACTAGGTCGAAAGAAGTTCCGAACCACGAACGGACCTCGTCGTTGATGCGAAGGTCCATCATGTTCACATGGGTTTCGCGGGCATGGTCGAATTCTCCCCTGCGAACATCCTCGGAATGGCCCTCACGATAGCGGCCGGAGGGATCGTTCCAGTAGCGGTGATGCGCGGCCGTAATCCATCCTCCTTCAAGGATAATGGGAAGTTTGAAGCGCCAGCGCTCGGCGTAGGCTGTCTCCCAACCGTTGTAGTAACCAAACATGCCGAATGCGTCGTGACGAAGGCTGTATCCGCGGGCGATGGCGAGGTCCAGGAGCATTTCCGTTTCCGGAGCGACGTCTCCCCAGCTGGTCTTGTTGGGGTCCGCCACCTGGCGGTGGTAGTGGATAAGCAGGGGAACTCGGCTGAACGCCCTGGAGTACAGGGCAGTAATCCAGTCGAATACCTTTACCTTGTTGGCGGGATCCTTGTACGCCGTGGCGTGGGATTCTCCCCATTTTCCAAGGCCGAAGGCATCCACGAATTCAACTCTGTCGGGATCGTTGAAATCCTCGGCGAGAGCCTCGATGAATCGGGTGTATTTCTCCTGGAAAACCGGATCGTCGGAGAAGGGAGTCTTATGATTACCGTTTCCGGAAGTGAAGTACTCGGCTCCTGCCTCCATAACATAGAGAGGAGTGTTCTGACCCTGGTCCCGGCCATCCACGACGATGCGGAAGGCGAATCGCATTCCTCGGTCTGCCACGGTCTTCAGAAGGCGGTAAATACGTGTGGAAGGATCTCTCCAGAGATACTTTCCTTCCTCCGGCTCGAGGGATGACCAGCTGGTGCGCACGTAAGCAGTGCCAGCATAGTCGGAAACCCTGACGGTAGTGCCCTCGGACGTGGGCATCGCATCGTAATTCTGCTTCTCCCAGAAATCGCTGTCCCAACTGCGGCCAAGATACATCACCCAGCCGGTGAGGGGATTGCGATAGACGCTGACGGTATCCGGCTCGAAGCGGACTTCCTGCTGCGCCGATGCCACCCCCGCGAACAGGAGTGACATCAATATGATTATTGTTGTTCTGCGTATCATCATTTTATGGTGACAGGGTTCAGGCGGGCCCAACCCTCTTTGGTTAATCTGTTGCTTTCGACCGCCATCCGGATGCCCGGCTCGTTCCCCCGGGTTGTATCCACAAGGCCAACGGCCCATTTGTAGTCCCCTGCCGGAACTCCGGTCAGTTCGATCTGAGTTTTATAGGATGTTGGCTTACCGTTGAGCCATGTGGAGAGGTCTGTATCTTCCGCAACAAAGACTTTCACAGGGCGGTCGGTTGCACTCAAGAGTGCGAATGCGACCTTGTAGCGCTGGTTCCACTGGGGGATGTTGGTGGGGCAGTATCCCCATCCGAGATTGAGCCAGCGGTGCGAAAGGGTTACCTTGGCACCGGACTTGGCGCTTTCGGGAACGGAGACCTGGTCGGGATAGAGGCGGTATCCTCCCTTCCCGATAAAGTCCTGCATCAGGTTGAAGCATTTGCCGAACCAGGATGCTGTCTCGTCGCCCACGCGTAAATCCATAAGGTTCACGCGCGCCTCCGCGGAAGCATCGTACTCGCCCTGACGCACATCTTCGGGATGGCCTTCGCGATAGGCGTTGGACGGATCGATCCAGTAACGGTGAGTGCCTCCTGTGATCCATCCGCCTTCCATGGCGACGGGGCGCTTGAAGTTCCAGGCCTTCACGAAAGTTTTCTCCCAGCTCTTGTAGTAGCCGGTCATTCCGAATGCGTCGTGGCGAAGGCTGTAGCCTTTGGCGATGGCGCTTTCGAGCATAGGTTCGGTGTCAGAAGGAACTGTGTCTGTCCAGCTGTTCTGGTTGGGGTCTCCCACGAGGCGGTGGTAGTTTACGAACAGGGGGATGTTGGTAAAGTTTTCGGCGTAGAGAGAAGTGAACCACTCGAACACTTCACGCTTGTGACTGTTATCCTGGAAAATAAGGGCGTGAGCCTCTCCCCATTTTCCGAGGGAGAAGCCATCGATGAAGTCAACCTTGGCAGGATCGTTGAAATCCTTGGCGAATTCCTGTATGAACTTGGTGAATTTGGCCTGGAATACGGGGTCCTCGGGATAGGGAGTCTTGTGGGTGCCGCCACCTTCAGTGTAATACTTTGCACCGGCATTGATAACATAAAGAGGAGTATTCTGGCCCTGGTCTCTTCCGTCTATGACTATGCGGAAAGCAAGACGCATCCCACGATCGGTGCAACTCTTGAAAAGTTTGTAGATACGCGAATCCGGATTTCTCCAGGCGTAATTACCTTCGCTGGGTTCAAGCATAGCCCAGTTAGTTCGGAGATAGGCGATTCCGGCATAATCGGAAACCTTGACAGTATTGCCTTCGGATGTCTTGATAGCATCGTAACCCTGAGAAGTCCAGAAATTCTCATCCCAGCTGCGGCCCAGATACATCACCCAACCGTTGAGAGGATTGTTGATGAAGGATGTGCGATCCGGCACTATCTTCACTGTAACGTTTTCCGCTCCGCTTTCATCTCCTGAACCTGACCCGGGCTCTTTACCACAGGCGGCCAGCAGAGTGGTGGCGAGAAGAAGGACTATCGTACGTATCTTGTTCATTTCCGTGTTATTGCGTGGTTTTTCTTTTTGCAAAGTTGGCGAAAACGAACCACTTCCACTTCCGCCTGTTATACGGAAATGGTTTCATTTTGTACGGACGGACAAAAATTAACCCCTATGCTCGGAAGGTGTCTTGTCGAAGCGACGTTTGAAGCAGACGCTGAAATACTTGGGGTTCGAGAATCCGGTTCGGTATGCTATTTCGGAAATGGTAAGGTCGGAATCCTTGAGGAGCTGGGCGGCGCGGCGCAGGCGTATGTCGAGTATGAACTCTTTGACAGGCATCCCGGTCACGTTCTTTATCTTCTGGTACAGGACCGTGCGGCCAATGCCCATATCGGACACGAACTCATCTACATCATAATCCGAATTGTCCATATTCTCCTCTATATAAGACATGGCGCGCGCGAGAAGTTCCGTATCGGCGTCGGGCACTTCCTCCTTGCCGGGGTCGACTATGTACTGCTTGCTATAATGGCGGCGGTATTCGTCTTCCGTACGGATAAGCACTTCTATCTGGCTCAGGAGATGGGCCATGTCAAAAGGTTTCTCCATGAACAGGTTGGCTCCCGCATCAAGGGCTGATGCTTTCTCCTGAGTGCTTCCGGAGAGTGCTATAATGGGCACGTGTGCCGTCTTCTCGTCCGAGCGAAGGATGCGACACACCTGGTACCCATCCATCTGGCTCATTTTGAGGTCGGTAATCACTACCTGGGGCATATTCTTCCTTACCTTCTGGACCCCGGAGACTCCGTTATCCGCGCTATATACATTGTATTTCCGGCTCAGGTGCATTTCCAGATAACGGCGCAAATCGTCGTTATCGTCGATTATCACCACGGAATGGGATTTCCTTGCCTTCCTGCCATGAGGTTCATCCTTGTCTTTTAGGTCCGACAAGAGATCATTGATTTCTCCGGCAGTGAATTTGAACTGGGGTTCAACAGTAGCGTCTTCTGCCTTGCCCGGCTTCATTGGCAACTGCACGGAAAAAGCAACCGTACCTCCGGCAGAGTCGACTTTTATGGATCCGTCCAGAGCTTCCACAAGCTCTTTTACTATCGCCAGACCGAGTCCTGTGCTGGATTCGAAATCAGAACCACGGCCGCTGCCGTGCTCGAATGCCTCGAATATCCGTGAACTGATATCCGGATTCAAATCGTCCCCGGTGTTGATGACGGACACTTTCACGTTTGCCCCGTCCCCCCGGAAATCCATCCATATCTCACCACCATCCGGAGTGTACTTGACCGCATTTGACAGGAGGTTGGTGAAAATCTTCTCAACCATATCGTGGTCGAACTGCGTATGCCATACTTCCGGTTCAGCAGCAAAATGCATCTTGAAATCCTTGCGTTCCGCATATGGACGGAACAGTTCAAACAGGTTCTTCAGGAAGGACACTAGTTCACCAGGCTTTGAGTCGGGAGCTATCTTCTGGCTCTCGATCTGACGGAACATCAGCAGCTGGCTGATCATACGCTGGATGCGGCTGACGTTCTGTTCTATCATAGAGGCATAGGTCTCAGCCTCGGACCCCGCCATTACCTGCTTCCGCAACTGTTTAAGAGGATCCACCACAAGGGACAGCGGTGTCTTGAGGTCGTGGGAGATATTTGTGAAGAAATTGATCCTCGCCTTTGTGAGTTTCTGCTGATTGTCGAAAAGCTTGCGGTCGATGGAATAGCGAATCACCATATATACTATCCCTGCCATCAGCAGCACATAGAGCAGTTTTGCCCACCATGTCAGGAAGGGCGACGGCGATATGGCAAACTCCAAGGCAGAGACATCGTCTCCCCACACGCCATCGCTGTTCGCGGCTTTGACCTCAAAACGATAGCGCCCCGGAGTCAGGTCGAAGAAATGGATTTCAGTCTGGCGAGGTGGTATATCCGACCATGCATCAGAGATGCCGATCATCCTGTAGGCAAAGTGATTGTTCTCGCTATTATGATAGCTATCCGCAGCGAAGCGTATGCCTATATTCGACTGCTTGTGAGAGAGTTTTACCGCTTTATCCTGAGCGGCGAACAGGTCGGCCGGCGAACAACTGCGATCGTTGATCTGCAGGTCCACGAAAAACACTCTGGGTTTATGCTCACTGTTACGTAACTGCTTGGGATTGAATAGGATGAATCCGTCAGTGCCTCCGAACAACAGTTCTCCCTTCGAAGTGCGGAACCCAGACCGAACATAATATGCTCCACACTGGCTCGGCACGTTCACAGAGGATTTCCATAACGAATCCGCAACAGTGTCGTAGCAGTATAGGCCATCGTCCGTGCTCATCCAGAGCACATTCCCATCCGCCTCGATGCAAAGGATGTTGCGGGATTCCAAACTGATGCCGCTGCATTCCGATATGTTGGACCACTTCCCTTCTGCGGAAAGATGATTCAACCCACCGCCCCTGGTACCCGCCCAGATATCTCCCTCGTGGTTCCTCCAGAAGCAACTTAAATTGTTTTTTGCGTACGCTGCATCGGGGTAATAATAATGCTGTAGGATGCGCCTTGAGGATGGATCTGTCTTGTACAGTCCGCGTCTGGACAAGATCCAGAGGGCCCCATCGGCATCGTGAAAAAGATCCTCGCAGCGAAGCCGTATGCTGCGGCCATCCATATCCATGAATTCAGCCGCCGTAGCCGTCCCGGTCGAGAGGTCACCATATAGCAGGTTCGCATCCGGATCGGACAGCCATATTCCCCTATTCCCCTCCTTCTCGTTCACATACACGTTTCTGGAAGAATTACCTGTTATAGAGATGTCTTTGAACCTGCCGGTTCGTGGGTTGAATTCCTGCACGCCGCCGTTGAACATCGACACTGTAAGCATGCCATCCGACCAGCCTAGATTCTTTATCAGGTTGGAGTTCAGGCCTTCCGGCCCCTGCTGGATATAGTAGGTGAACTCGTCCGTCTTCCTGTCCCAGTAAGAAATACCTCCACCTTCCGTTCCTATCCAGAGATTACCGCCAGGATCCTCTGCAAAACAGCTGACTATGGGATGAGAAAGGCCACCCTGCGTTGCCTTGAAATAGTCCGCATCGCTATCATCAGTGGTGGCGATAACGAGTTTGCCGCCATAGGTACCTATCCAAACTTCTCCGTCAGGGTCGCGGTAGATCGACCAAATGGAATTATTAGGAAGCGACCAGGAGCGCACCGGGTTCGCACGGATCAGGGAAACCGTGGCACTGGCGGGTGTTACGGTCATCAGTCCCTGCTGGGTGGCCACCCAGATGTTTCCCTTTCCGTCTTCAAACAGTTGCTTTGCATTCGAAGTGGCGCCATGTTCTCCCGGAAAGCGGAAGGTACGGGCCCTGATACCGTCGAATCCGAATTGGAAAAGGCCCTGGGACTGTGTCAACACGAAAAGGCTCCCATCAAGTTGAACCAAATCCACAATCTCGTCCGGAAGCTCAGCAAAGAAGCCGTATTCTCCCGACCTTCCGTCTAGTCGCAAGAGCCGGCGTGAGGCAGCCACCCACACGGAATCCCCAGAACACATAACCGTGAGATGATTGGGATCGGGGTTTTCCTCTGGCGGAAGAGGATAAATCCTGTTTTCTCCTTGCACGTCGAGAGAATAAACCGAGCCGTTCCGGATGAACCACAGGGTTCCGTCTTTAGTTGCCTCTATTGGACCGATGTTGCCGGTCATCACCGCACTGAAGGTCTGGGTGCGGTAATCGAACTCCTGCAAGCCACGGTTCGTCGCCACGAATAGATGCCCTTTCCCGTTGATAGCCAGATGTCCATAACTCCAGTAATTGGAAGGATTCTGGCAGGTCATCAGTTCGTTCTGCTTCACGAAGCGACTGCCATCGTACATGAATACCGCATCCGCACCGCTGAACCAGATGCGGCCGACACTGTCTTTAGCTATGCTGTGGATCCCTCCGTTGTATGATGCATCCTGGAAAACATGAAAGTGCAATTCTTCTGCAAATGCCTGAAAAACAGGCAAAAGCATGGTTATCCATAGTGTAATGTGGCGAAGAATTGCGTTCATTGTTCTGCTAATATACGATTTTTGCGGAATAATTGAAAAATCCGGAGGATTTTAGTAAATTTGTGCCGCATTTAAGGCAAATTATCAACTTTTTAGTATAAAATTATGAGAATTGTTCAAGTTACAGGTCGCGAAATCCTCGATTCACGTGGAAATCCGACAGTCGAAGTAGAGGTTATCCTCGAATCTGGTATCAAGGGTGTGGCAGCTGTTCCTTCAGGTGCATCCACCGGTGAGAACGAAGCTCTCGAGCTCCGCGACGGCGACAAGAAGCGCTACGGCGGCAAGGGCGTTCTCAAGGCAGTTGCCAATGTGAACGATGTCATCGCTCCCGCCATCATCGGCATGAATGCTCTCGAGCAGAGGGCTATTGACAAGACCATGATCGAGCTCGACGGCACTCCCACCAAGAGCAAGCTCGGCGCAAACGCCATCCTCGGCGTCAGCCTCGCAGTTGCTCACGCGGCAGCCAACTACCTCGACATTCCTCTTTACAGGTATATCGGCGGCACCAACACCTATGTGCTTCCCGTTCCTATGATGAACATCATCAACGGCGGTGCACACTCCGATGCTCCTATAGCATTCCAGGAGTTCATGATCCGTCCCGTCGGCGCTCAGAACGAGGCCGAGGCCGTGCGCATGGGCGCAGAGGTCTTCCACGCTCTGCAGAAGGTTCTGAAGGGCCGCGGATGCTCCACCGCAGTAGGTGACGAGGGCGGTTTCGCTCCCGCACTGAAGGGCATCGACGATGCTCTCGACTGCATCATCGAGGCCATCAAGGCCGCAGGTCTGGAGCCCGGCAAGGACATCACCATCGCCATGGACTGCGCAGCTTCCGAGTTCTGCTTCAAGGAGGACGGCAAGTTCTTCTACGACTACAAGCAGCTCAAGGACGGTAAGAAGAAGGATCCTAAGGGCAAGAAGCTCAGCAGCGAGCAGCAGATCAAGTACCTCGAGAAGCTCATCACCAAGTATCCTATCGACAGCATCGAGGATGGTCTTTCCGAGGAAGACTGGGAAGGCTGGGTGAAACTCACCAAGGCTATCGGCGACCGCTGCCAGCTTGTGGGTGACGACCTCTTCGTGACCAACGTGAAGTACCTCGAGAAGGGTATCAAGATGGGTGCAGGTAACTCTATTCTGATCAAGGTGAACCAGATCGGTTCCCTGACCGAGACCCTGGACGCCATCGAGATGGCACACCGCAACGGCTACACCACCGTCACTTCCCACCGTTCCGGCGAAACCGAAGACACCACCATCGCCGACATCGCAGTTGCTACCAACAGCGGTCAGATCAAGACCGGCTCTCTCAGCCGCACCGACCGCATCTGCAAGTACAACCGCCTCATGAAGATCGAGATGGAACTTGGCGACACCGCCGCCTACGGTTATAAGAAGATCAAGTAAGTTTTACTTGTTCCAGACAAAAAGAGCAGCGGATGACCGCTGCTCTTTTTTATTGTGTTACAGTCACTTCCATCGTGGCAGATAAGCCGGAAGCTTCGGTGATGTTAACTACGCCTTTGCCTGCTTGCATGGCGATAATTTGGAATTTCTCCTTGGACCCTTCGAAAGGACAATGGATATCGAAAGCTGCCGTACCGTCCGGTTTATCAACATGGAAGCTGGGATCCATTCATTATTAACAATATTGACAAGTGGTTCTCAAAGTATTAGTTGTTTATGACAGTGATTTTAATTTCAGCCATGGGACTCGCAGAACCTTTTGGGTCAGCAGTCGCCCAAACGGCGAGAGTCGCCGGGCCGCCCGCTTTCAGACCTTTGACAGATGCGCTGTGCCCGTTTTTGCTGGGAGTGACATCGTAAAGATCTTCCCCGCCGTGTTTATACCAGGTCATCTGCAATTCCGTATTTGCATAGTCCGGGGTATAGGTTGTATTGATGGTTTTGGTTTCTCCAACTTTCAATTCCATACTCCCAGACGGATTGGTCTTGATGGTTTCTATGAAGACATGAGTTATGTCCTGCATGACATCAAAGCGATCCCCCGGCATACTGTTGTCCAGCAGGGAAACCTTAACATGGGCTCCTCTGGTTTTATCGGAAAGATTCGGCTTGGTGGCAGTAAGCACTATGCGGTTCTCTTCGCCGGCAGGGCCGGAAACAGGAGAGATCTCCAGCCAGTCCGACGCATCGGGCGATTCGACAAGTTCAGCCTTCCATTCTCCTTCTGCTTTGAAAACCGTAGTATGAGGCTCACCTACCTGGACTCCGACATTCTCCGCCGAACCGTCCAGGAACTTGATGCCTTTCTGTTCATTGCCTGCTTCATCGCAGGAAATGATTGCAAAAATGCTTAACAATACTATGACACTATTACCAAAGGCTTTCATAACTGCTTAATTATTAGTTAGTTTTGTGTTATTTCTCCGAAAGATAGGTAAATTATTTCAATTTTATTAACTTTAAGGTCGCAAACGCTTAAAAACTATGACCTTTACAATGATCATCGAGTTGCTGATCGTGCTGGCGGCCCTATATGTGGGCTCCCGCTACGGCAGCCTCGCGCTCGGGGCCATCTCAGGCATCGGCCTCGCCATCCTCGTATTCGGATTCGGGCTCAAGCCCGGCACTCCTCCCACGGATGTCATCTATATTATCATCGCCGCAGTCACCTGCGCGGGCACATTGCAGGCCTCGGGAGGCATGGACTGGATGATCCAGGTGGCAGAACGCATGCTCCGGAAACACCCCGATCATATCACCTTCCTCGCACCTCTGACCACCTTCTTCCTCACCGTGCTGGTGGGCACCGGACACGTGGTCTACACAATAATGCCCATCATCTGCGACATCGCTCTTAAACAGGGGATACGCCCCGAGAGGCCATGCGGAGTGGCTTCGGTGGCATCCCAGGTGGGTATCACCTGCTCGCCCATTGCTGCGGCCGTGGTAGCGTTTGTTACGATTTCGAATGCGAACGGGTATATGGTTTCTATTCCGCAGGTGCTGATGGTCACCATCCCCGCCTGCCTCATCGGGCTGATGTGCGCGGCTGCCGCCTCCTACAAACGCGGAAAGGACCTGGACAAGGACCCGGAATTCCAGGCCAGGGTCGCAGATCCAAAGATTAATAAATACATGTACGGCAACACCGCGACCACCCTCGACAAAACCATCACCCGCGAGGCGAAACTCTCCGTTTTCATCTTCCTCGCTGCCCTGCTGGTGATAGTGGCGTTCGCATTCTGCCAGATGATCAAGGTTGACGGCGAGTCGCTTGCAACGCGGATCAATCTGCCAAAGATGAACCTTTGCATCCAGATCATCATGCTTTGTGCGGCTGCGCTAAATATAATACTTTGCAAGGTTAACCTGCCCAACACGGTGTCCGGATCGGTCTGGAAATCGGGCATGGTGGCAGTGATTGCAATCTATGGAATCGCCTGGATGGCAGACACTTACTTCTCCAACTACATGGAAGAGATGAAGGCCATGCTGGGGAGTCTGGTAGAAGCCGCTCCTTGGGCCATCGCGGTGGTTTTCTTCCTGGTTTCGGTGCTCATCAACTCCCAGGGAGCCGTGGTGGTGGCCATGCTCCCGCTGGCATATTCCCTTGGAATCGCCGGCCCGGTGCTGCTCGGAGTGATGCCCAGCGTGTACGGGTATTTCTTCATCCCGAATTATCCTTCCGATATTGCAACCGTGAACTTCGACCGTTCCGGCACTACCAAGATAGGCAAATACCTGCTGAACCATTCGTTCATGATGCCGGGACTGATCAGCACGATTGTGGCAACGGTCGTGGGCTATCTCATCTGCAACGTGCTCTTTGCCAGCTACTTCGCAGGATTCGCAGCGTGAACCTGATATTCGACTTCGGCGGAGTCCTGATCGATTGGGACCCGCATCATCTCTACGACCCTTACTTCGGAGACAGGGCCAAGACAGACTGGTTCCTCCGGAATATCTGCACAATGGATTGGAACATCCAGATGGACGGGGGCAAGCCTTTTGCACAGGGAGTGGCCGAACTGACGGAGGAGTTCCCGGAGTGGGCACGGGAGATAAAGATGTTCCACCGCGACTGGATCAAGATGGTTGGCGGACCGATCCCAGGGATGCTGGAGTTCGTTCAGGAGATGAAGGCCGCCGGTCATGGGGTTTATGGCCTAAGCAACTGGTCTACAGAGACTTTCCCTTTGATTAAAGACGATTATCCGGTGTTGGGTTTGTTGGACGGGATGGTGGTTTCCGGCTATGAAGGTGTGACCAAGCCCCAGCCTGAGATCTATCAATTGCTGCTGGACAGGTATTCCCTTAAAGCCTCGGACTGCGTGTTCATCGACGACAACCCCGCTAACGCCGCCGGTGCCGAAGCCGTCGGCATCCGCGGTATCCGCTTCACCTCCTGCAACGCCCTCAAAACCTTGATCGCCGGGCACCTAAGTTATTGATTCACAGTATTTTCCTGAAAACAAATCGTCTGATTTGACCGATTTGTTTTCAGCAAGTCATTGATTACCAGGCAGATAACTGCCAGCCTTAGCTAAGTTTCGTACATGCAGCATTTAAATAGCTGATTATCAACCAGTTCCCAGAAAGAGAATCGGCGAAAATGACCGATTCTCTTTCTAGTATATCCCTGACTATCAGCACATTAACTGCTGCATGACTTTGGAAGATATTCGGAGCGAAGCGACTAAGCCCCCGGAGAGGGGGTTTGGGGGTGACCGACTACGAAGTAGGTAGCTGCCGTTCTTCGGTTTCCGAAGGAAACAAAAAGGCCCGGTCGCTTTCGCGATCGGGCCTTCGAAGAACGGCGGCTACCTACTCTCCCAACTGGTCGGTCAGTACCATCGGCGTAAGTGCGTTTAACTTCTCTGTTCGGAATGGATAGAGGTGGGTCCACACTGCTAAAACCACCGCAGTATTTTTCTTGAGAGACACTTGGATGTATCGAATCGGTTTGGAAAACTCCTTTCACCAAAAGATTTCGGGCTATTAGTACTGGTCGACTGATACCGTTACCGGCATTACATCTCCAGCCTATCGACGTGGTAGTCTCCCACGACCCTCAAAGGAAACCTCATCTCGCAGACGGCTTCGCGCTTAGATGCTTTCAGCGCTTATCCTGACCCAACGTGGATACCCGGCGGTGCAGCTGGCGCCACAACCGGTATACCAGAGGTTGGTCCGACCCGGTCCTCTCGTACTAAGGTCAGTCCTGCTCAAGTTTCCAACGCCCACAACAGATAGAGACCGAACTGTCTCACGACGTTCTGAACCCAGCTCGCGTGCCACTTTAATCGGCGAACAGCCGAACCCTTGGAACCTGCTCCAGCCCCAGGATGTGACGAGCC
>JAEENZ010000101.1 GCA_016283985.1 Bacteroidales bacterium
CCAGCATACAGCATAAAAGCTACGAGGAGATCCTCGCCCTTCTGGACGATCCGTGGATAGAGATGGCGGAGATACGCCTGGACCGTTGCGAGCTCTCGGACGAGGAGATAGAAGACCTGTTCGCGAATACCGATACGCCGCTTATAGCGACGTGCCGGATCGCCGAAGTGGGGGAGAAGAAGGCTGAACGCCTGCTTGGCCTGGCTGTTCGTGCGGGCGCCCGTTTCGCAGATCTGGAAGTTGAGGCCGATGCCGGTTTCAGCAAGCGCTTCCGCTCTATGTGCGAGGAGTGCGGCACGGAGATAATCCGTTCTTTCCATGACTTTGAGGGCACTCCCGATTTGGAATACCTTCAGCAGGTGCGTGACCGCTGCTATCGCTATGGTGCCGATATCGCGAAAGTTGTGGTTACGGCACATAACGCGGAAGACGCTACGCGAATCATAGAATTATACGATGGCCATCCGCTCGTCGCCTTTGCAATGGGCCCTGAAGGCCGCGAAACCCGCATCGAGTGCCTGAAAGCCGGCGCACCTTTCAGCTACGCCTGCCTCCCCGAAGAAGCCACTGCCCCCGGGCAGATCGACTATCTCACCATGCACCGTGAGGTCTACGGCGACTGGCGCGGATTCTTCCGCAATAGCCTGCAGATGCCCGCATCCAAGAGCTTTGCGCAGCGGGCCATCATCGCCGCCGCCCTGGCAGACGGGCGCAGTCATCTCCGCGGATATTCCCCCTGCGACGACAGCGAATCCGCCCTGGCAGTCGCCCGTGCCCTTGGTGCCAAGGTCCGCATCGACGGCAGCACCCTGACCATCGACGGCATCGGCGGAGCGCACACATCCCTCGAAACCCTTCACACCGGTGAATCCGGGCTCCTGACCCGCCTGATGATCCCTCTAATGGCCACGATCAACGATTGCCCGGTCACTATTACTGGGGAGAAAACCCTCACACACCGCCCTCTGAAGGGGGTGAGCGATATCATGGCCTCGTTCGGGGTGATCGTGCGCGAAAGCACCGTCCCCATGCGCGTGGACGGCCGCATCATCCCCGGCGTGGCGGAGATCTCCGGAAAGGACGGCTCGCAGCTGATCTCCGGCCTGCTGACCGCCCTGCCGCTCTTCGACAAGCCATCCACCCTCATCGTCACCGACCCCAAGAGTATCCCCTACATGTTCATCACCTGCGACGTGCTCAAGCGCTTCGGCATCAAGATTTCCTCCGAGATGGAAGGGGATGAGAAGATGCTGGAGGAGCAGGATTGGAGCGGATGCACGGGCGTGACCTTCAAGATACGCTGCGGGCAGAAGTACCATGCTGCGGACTTCGACATAGAGGGAGATTGGAGCAGCGCGGCGCCCTTCCTGGTGGCCGGCGCCCTGTACGGGAAGGCCGAGGTCTCCGGGCTGGATACATCCTCGCTGCAGGCGGATCTTTCGATTGCGGATATTCTGGTCGAGGCCGGGGCCGTGGTGTCCGAGTTGGACGATGCCGTGTGCGTGTCCCGGGCACCCCTGGAGGCTTTCGCTGCAGACCTGAACAACGCCCCGGACATCTTCCCGATAGTCTCCGTGCTGGCCGCGTTCTGTGCCGGCGAGAGCGTGATTTCGGGAGTAGGACGGCTGGTCGGGAAAGAGAGCAACCGCTGCGAGGCTATTCTGGAGATGCTTTCCGGGCTGGGCGTGGAGGCTTCTGTGGTTGGGGACGACCTTCATATCGTGGGCGAGACCCTGACCTCGCGCCTGTTGAATGGCCGGCTCCTGCATGGCGGCACCTTCACTTCCCGCGGCGACCACCGCATGGCCATGGCCCTGAAGATCGCCTCCCTCGGATCAGCCCCCGCTTCTTCCGCCGGCTCTGCTTCTGCTGCCGGCCCTGGCTCTGCCACTGGCCTTGCCGGCCCCATCACCATCGACGACACCGCCTGCGTCGCCAAATCCTTCCCCGGTTTCTGGGAGATGTTTGACTAGCAATCAAAATGGGGAAGGTGAAAATGGGGAAGGTGGCTTTTTAATGCCGGGACCTTCCCCATCAATATTGCATTGCAGTACCTTGTAGGCCAATTTTGGCGGGGAAGGTCTGCCACCTAAAATTCCACCTTCCCCAAAAGCTCTATAGTTCCCACCCTCCGCCGGGAGCGAATACGGCGGAAACCAGCTGATCATAGAACTGACCGCGCTTGGCGAGGTCCAGCACATTGTAGCGCCAACGCATCAACTGCACTTTGGGGAACATGGCCTGGATATCCTTGCGCGTAATGCCAATGTGTTCGGGCTCATAGGGAGCACCGGCAATCTTGAATGCTTCCTGCATCTTGGCAAACGACCATACCTGCCCGGCGATACGTTCGCGGAGTTCGGGCCAGGATTCACGCAGGGCCGTCAGTTCATGGCGGACTGTCTCGGCATCTCCATATTTCTGAGTGATCTGCTCATATCCGAGCTTGGGAGCGGGGAAGTCCTTGAATATCTCCAGCGCCCTGGCCTGCTCGCTTTCCAGTGAAGGCCAAGCGGCCACGCAGGCATCCACGTCTATCTTGGTAAGGTCGTATTTCAGGAACTCGTCGAACACCGCACACATCGTGAGGGTGCCGATGGCCACCTGAAAACCGTGCGAGACGAACTTGCCTTTGTAACGGTGGTGAGTCATGTCCAAGATATGGGAGAAGAGATGGTCGCAGCATGAGGCGGGGCGGCTGGAGCGTGCGGCCTGCATCGCGAAACCGCTGAGGATCAGGCCTTCGAACAGGTCGGAAACAGCCTTGGTTTCCCCTGCGGCCACTCCGGCGGGGTTGGACAGCAGATCATCCAGGCAATCCTGCAACACATGCCAGGCGGCCGGCTGTATGGGCTCGGTGCCGACAAGGTCCGAAATCATCCATTCCGCACCTGCGGGCACCTTGGCGGCCAGATCCGCATAACCCGCAGCAGTCATCTCCTTGGGAGCAGCGGCTATCACGTCTACATCCGCCACCACGGCCACCGGAGCCGGGCACTCGAAGGTCTGCTTGGCATTCTGGTAGGTGATGGATGCGCCGAACGAGGTGTATCCGTCCACCGAAGCCGCGGTAGGCACGGTGAGATAGCTTTGCTTATGATGATGGGAGCAGAGTTTGCAGAGGTCGTTGATGGTGCCGGATCCTATCGAAACGGCTATCGCGCCTGTCTCGTCCAGCACGCGGTCCAGTTCCTCGATATGGTCCCAGTCGGCATGGAATTCATCTTCCTTGAACAGATACTTGCCCGTGGGGATGCCGGCGGCGGTAAGTGCCTCGAATACTTTGGCTCCGGCCACGCGCCAGGTATTCTTGTCCGCAACCACTACGGCCTCGCGGCCGGGGAAGTATTCCTTAAACAATACGGGCACGCGCCCGAGAATGCCCTGTCCGAGCTCGAAGGCCTTGGTGTCCGTCGCCACCTTCAGGGCCGCTGCAATTCTTTCTTCTGAAGTCATATTCGTATGGATTGTCCTACAAATTTAATAAAACGGCCTTGTTTTTGTGTCATCCGGATAGTATTTTTGCAGATATGAAAAAGATTGCCGCCCTTATTTTCGTTTTGGTTGCCGCTCTAAGCATGGCCGCGCAGACGCTTCCCACAAAGTTCGATGTCAAGATACGCACGAAATTCCACGTGCAGGGAATGGCCATAGACACCGCCGCCCGCTGTTTCTATCTTTCGTTCACGACCAGTCTCGTTAAGGCAGACTACGAGGGTAACGTGCTCGCACAGATAGATTCCATCCCAGGCCATCTGGGCTGCATGACCTTCGATCCGTCCAGCCGCAAGCTCTATGCGTCCCTGGAGTGCAAGGACGATGAGATCGGGCGTGGAATCGCTGCTAGCCTGAAGTCGGCGGACTACACCGAGGACGTGTCGAAATTCTATATCGCCGTGTTCAACGTGGACCGCATTGCGGAAGGCAGGGAGAAGGCGATGCAGACCTTTGCGGTTACGGAGGCTATCGCAGATTACAAGACGCGTTACGGCTGCGCAGGGATAGACGGCGTGACAATCGCCCCGCAGATTGGAAAGAAAAAGGGCAAGCCGCATCTCTATGTGGCTTATGGCATATACGGGGATATCTCACGGCGCGACAACGACCATCAGATCCTGCTGGAGTTCAAGCTGGACCAGTTCAAGGCCGGGAAGACCCCCAAGCACTCCGCCAAGTATTTCATTTACACCGGGAACACCTCATGGGGCGTGCAGAACCTCTGCTATGACGCAAAGACCGGGTGCATCTTTATGGCCTGCTACATGGGCAAGAAGCCCGAGTTCCCCAACTTCAGCCTGTTCGCCGTGCCGGTGAACCAGAAGCCCGTGAAGAAGGTGCTGCGCGGATTGGAAGATGATGGCGAACATCTCTCCCTGGCGCTATGGCAACAGGGACTCCTGAGCACGGTAAAGGGCATTCGCGGCTGGCGCTTCTCCGATGCCACCACCGGTGTCTGCTCACTTGGCAACGGCACCTGGTTCGTCTCCACCCCCACCAAACTCCGCGGCAAGATGCAGACCGCAACCGTCCGCCAGATTCGCTGGAAAGGCGGTCCTAAGGAGAATCCGTTTGAGGAATTGTAACATAAAATAAACTTCTATAAGTTTTTGTTTTATATGTTTGCCGATAATATTTGGCAACTGGCAATTTTGTCTCCATATTTAAGCAAAAAACGCTATGAGACGAATTGTTCAGAGAATGCTTCCCGATGGAACCATAGCTTATGTCCAACCCTTTCATGTCAGTCTGGAGGGTATGGAAACTGCGGTTCTTTGCCGGGATGACGAGGATTATGATGCAACAGTAAAAATCATTTGTGTTGCAGCGCGCAGGAAAAACGTAATAGTCATTATTTATGCCGTTGTCTCGAATCACTGTCATATAGGAGTTCTGGCAGAATCCCAGGAGATTGCCGACGCTTACTCCAATGAGGTGAAAAGGATGATACCCATGTGGATACAGAAGAAGTACGGGGACAATAAAATATTGAAAAACACGGATGCTGTTGCAATTTGCTTGGATAATGACTGGTATTTGCGTAATGCTTTGGCATATATTCCGCGCAACGCCTTGGATAATGGATGCAACGTAAGTGAATATCGATGGTCGGGATACCGGGCGATGTTCTCTTCTTTCATTCCAGCAGGTTGCCGCAAAGTATGCATGCTGACTAAAAGAGATCGGGAGAAGTTTCTCCATACTGGAGATGACTTGAGACGGGTGAAATGGCTGATAGATGCCAATGGCGAATTGGTGCCATCAAGTTTCTGCGATTCGGCGTATTTGGAGCAGGCGTTCGATAATGATCCTGCTTTCTTCTTGAAAACGATCGGAACCCTGAATGCCGCGGATATGAAAAACCGACTGGTTGATGCCCCCAGGACAATGCAGACTGATACGGATTTTTATAAAACAGTGAATGAAATATGTTTGCGGTGGTTCAAGAGAGGTATCGGGGAATTGTCTCTTGAAGGGAAAACAAGATTGATTCCTTACATTTATCGTACAAACAGAACGACCGAATCTCAGTTGGCCCGGGTGTTTGGCTTGGAGAAGCAGAGGATTCACGCCCTTCTTCATCCGGGAATACGGTAATGTAAACGTGGGGAAGGTGGAATTATAAGTGGCAGACCTTCCCCATGGAAATGCCCTCCCAGACCCATGTAATGCAATATTGATGGGGAAGGTCCCGGCCCTAAAAAGCCACCTTCCCCAAAATGCCTGTCAGTCACTTCCTCAGGATGCAGTAAAGGAATAATCAGGAATTACAGCAAATCCGCCAGCACTATGGCGGCCATGGCTTCGACTATGACCGGGGTGCGCTGCGCGAAGCAGACGTCGTGGCGGCCGCGAATCTGAAGAGTCGCCTCTTTCTTGTGCTCGAAATCCCATGTCTTCTGGGGTTTGGCTATGCTGGAAGTAGGTTTGAATGCCACGCGGAACACAATGGGTGCGCCATTGGTCAGGCCGCCGTTCACTCCGCCGGCGCCGTTCTTCACTGGGCCGTCAGGGCCAAACGGGTCATTGTGCTCGGAACCCTTCATCCGCGCAGCCGCAAAGCCGTCGCCGAATTCTATGCCGCGCACGCCGGGAATGGCGAAGATGGCATGTGAGATGCAGCTCTCCACCGAATCCCAGAAAGGATCGCCCACGCCCACGCCGAGGCCGGTCACAGTGCATTCCACGATGCCGCCTAGGGAATCGCCTTCAGCCGCCACGGCCTTCAGCATACCCTCCCACTTGGAGGAATCGGTCTCGCCGCCTAGCTCCACCAGCTGTGCCGATATGCCCACATCCAGTTTCTGCGGAGCCTCCTCCGTGCCGTATTCCGCGGTCAGCACCTTCTTGGCCACCACGCCCGCAGCCACTATGGGCAGGGTCAGGCGTCCGGAGAAATGCCCTCCGCCGCGGGGATCGTTCGCGAAATTGTACTTGATGTTCGCCACGAAATCCGCATGCCCGGGCCGGGGGATGGACGCGAACTGCTCGTAGTCCTGGCTCTGCACGTTGGAATTCCAGAATACTATGGTGATGGGCGCGCCGGTGGTGTATCCGTCCAGCACGCCGCTCAGGATCTTGGGTTTGTCGGCCTCACGCCTGGGGGTCGTTCCTACTGCACCTGGTGCACGCCTGGCGATATCCGCCTCGAAATCCGCCTCGCTCAGAGGAATGTTCTCCGGCACCCCGTCCAGCACCACGCCGATAGCCGGCCCGTGGGACTCCCCGAAGATGGAAACTTTGAAATACTGACCGAATGTGTTCATACCTCACAAAGATAATATTTAATTGCTATCTTTGCATCCTATGGCAGAAGAAAAGGATATCCTCGCATCGGCCGTGGAGAAGGAATACAGCGAGGGTTTTGTTACAGATATAGAACAGGAGTTCATCCCCAAAGGCCTGAACGAGGACATTATCAAAATGATCTCGGCCAAGAAGGATGAGCCCGAGTGGCTGCTGGAATTCCGCCTGGAGGCCTTCCGGAAGTGGAAAACCATGACTCCGCCCAAGTGGGGCCACCTCAGCCGCCTGCCACAAATAGACTTCCAGGACATAATCTACTACGCCGCCCCCAAGAGCGACAAGGACCGCCCGAAAGAGATAGATCCCGCCCTTCAGGAGACCTTCGACAAACTGGGCATCCCGGTGGGCGAGCGCGAGGTTCTGGCGGGCGTGAAGCCCAAGGATACCGTGGCGGTGGATGCCGTCTTCGACAGCGTGTCCGTCAGCACCACCTTCCGCAAGACCCTGGCGGAGAAAGGCATCATCTTCTGCAGCTTCAACGAGGCCGTCCACAACCATCCGGACCTGGTGCGCAAGTACCTCGCCACTGTAGTTCCCGTGGGCGACAACTTCTACGCCGCCCTCAACTCCGCGGTCTTCTCCGACGGATCCTTCTGCTACATCCCCAAGGGCGTCAAGTGCCCCATGGACCTAAGCAGTTACTTCCGCATCAACGCCAGCGGCACCGGCCAGTTCGAGCGCACGCTCATAATTGCCGACGAAGGCGCCAGCGTGAGCTACATGGAGGGTTGCACTGCCCCGATGCGGGACGAGAACCAGCTGCACGCGGCGGTGGTGGAGATCATAGTGGAGAAGGATGCGGACGTGCGCTACAGCACGGTGCAGAACTGGTATCCCGGTGATTCCCAGGGCCGCGGCGGCATCCTCAACCTCGTCACCAAGCGCGGACTCTGCCGCGGAGAAAACTCCCATCTCAGCTGGACCCAGGTGGAAACCGGATCCGCCATCACGTGGAAGTATCCCTCCACCGTCCTGCAGGGGGACAACTCCAGCAGCGAATTCTACTCAGTGGCCCTCACCAACAACTACCAGCAGGCGGACACCGGCACCAAGATGATCCACATCGGCC
>JAEENZ010000102.1 GCA_016283985.1 Bacteroidales bacterium
GCATCCGTGCTCGCAAAAACATATCGGGATGACCGTATGAAAGCCCTCGCACAACAGTATCCGGGCTATGGCTGGGAGCGTAACATGGGCTATCCTACCCACGAACACATCGAGGCCATCCGCCGCCTCGGCTACACCCCCGAACACCGGAAATCCTTCCACCCCGCGGCTCTCGAACCTTCCCTATTTTAAGGATTTAATCTTCAATAGCTAAAGAATCTGCAGGAGGAGCTATATGGGTCTCCGTCCCACTTGCTTTATGTCCGGATCCATGAAAACTAAACCCTACCCCATTATAAGAAATGGAAACACTTGACCCGAAATTATAGGCATAAGCCCAAGAAAAGGTATGATAAAGCGATACGAACGGTTCTCCGGCAACACTAACAATAGATGCATCGCAATACCATCCAAAATGTTGTTCAGAAGATGCCGATAAATCTTTAGAGATCAAAACACCATCTTCTCCAAAAACGGATGTGCACCATATCACATATCTATATAAAGTCATCCCAAAGGAATTCGTACCTTCATCTGAAAGGGAAAAATCAACAGATCCACTGTATGTGTTTGTGCTATCATTTTCCGCTTTGGTGTTTGTATTTCCGTGTTTGATCAGATACCATCCAATATTATCATATATAACCCCCTCATCAGATACCACGGCTGCCGTGTTATATGTCTTGTCTCCACAACGCCACCTCGTGTCAACTATCCCCGTCCCTTTCCTTAAATACTCTTCCAACTTAAAAGAGGCTTCTTCGCCTTCTTGTCTCACCAAGACTTCTCCCATTGTGGTAATAAAGGGTCTTTCAATGGTGCCAAAAGCAACTACCGCTTTCTCATTGAACAGTTCTTTTATCAACCTATCAAAATCCTCTTCGGAAGAAATACGAGCACGATAAGAATATGCCTCAAGCACTAAACTATCGGTCTGTGTCTCAATAATTAATTTTTCCAGTTGATTTTTCCAATTCGGCTGATTTGCCACAGAAGTGTATCTACTACAAGAAACAAAAATCAAAGTCAGAAAAGAGATAAAACAATAAAAACGTTTCATGATAGTAATTGTTAATGTATAGGCAAAATTAACTATTTTTTTACAATATGCAAATGATAAACTTAAATGGCTTTTCTGATTTTTCTTTGTTATATTTGTAGGTTAAAAACCTACACGATGAAAAAGTTATTGATTTCAATGGCCTGCATTCTCGGCGCCCTGTCCACCTGGGCCGATGAGGGCATGTGGCTCCTGCCCATGCTGCAGAAGTTCAACGAAGAAGCGATGCGCAACATCGGCTGCCGCCTGACGGCCGAAGACATCTACAATATCAATCACGCATCCCTGAAGGACGCCATAGTGCAGTTCGGGGGCGGATGCACCGCCGAGGTAATCTCGCAGCAGGGCCTGCTTTCCACCAACCACCACTGCGGCTACAGCAGCATCCAGCGCCTTTCCACCCCGGAAAAGAACTATCTGGAGGACGGATTCTTCGCCAAGAGCTTCGAGGAGGAGATCCCCGTTCCGGGCCTCACGGTGAAGTTCATGAAAAGCATGGAGGACGTGACCGACAAGCTGGAAAAGCTCGATGGGGAAGCGTTCAACAATGCGAAGAAAGAAATCGAGGAAGCCGCCATCCTGGCCAATCCCGGCTGCACTGCCAAAGTTACTTCTTTCTACAACAACAATGTCTGGTATCTCATAGTCTATCAGACTTTCAAGGATATCCGCTTCGTAGGCGCGCCCCCGGCATCGATGGGCAAGTTCGGCGGAGAGACCGACAACTGGATGTGGCCCCGTCACACCTGCGACTTCTCGCTTTTCCGCATCTACGCCGACAAGGACAATAACCCGGCCACGTACTCAAAGGACAACAAGCCCTACACTCCGGCCAAATCTCTAAAAATCTCCCTCAAGGGCGTTCAGGAAGGGGATTTCACCTTCATCATGGGTTTCCCCGGACGCACCCAGCGTTTCCAGACCGCAGCCCAGCTGCAGGATATGGTGGAGATGAACAATCTCCGCGTGGAGGCACGCACGGTACGCCAGAAGGTGATGTGGGAAGAGATGATGGCGGATCCGGTCGTCCGCCTGAAATATGCCGACAAGTTCGCCGGCAGCGCCAACGGATGGAAGAAATGGCAGGGCGAGGACCTGGCATTCAGGAAACTGAACATCATCGGCCGCGAAGAGGCCAAGGAAGAGGCCCTCACCAAATGGATAGACAAGAAGAAATCCCGCCGCGAGGCCTGGGGATCCGCCATCGGTGACATTGAGAAGTACATCGCCGACCGCAAGACCGACTACTATAACTTCCTGCTGATCACCGAAACGATAGGCAGAATAGAGTTGATAGACAAGCTGACCGGCTCCAAGGGCTTCCTGGAGAAGGATTACGACAAGGATGTGGACCGTAAGATAGCCAAAGCCGTGATGGGCTTCTATCTCGACAAGGTCACCCCCGGATACAAGGTTCAGCCGAAGGATTGGGATCTTACCAAGGAGAACATCGATGCATACATTGACTGGCTCTTCGAGGGCGAGAACGAGCAGGGCGCAAAGGATCTCGAAGAAGCAATAAGCGTCGTGATGGAAGAGAAGATGAATTCCAAAATGCCGGAGAGTTTCCCCAAGGCCACGAAGAATTTCGGAGCCGCCCTCCTCGCCTGGAACAAGGGCAAGGCAAGCTATCCGGACGCAAACTTCACCATGCGCCTGACCTACGGTACGGTTAAACCCTACTCCCCCAAGGACGGCGTGAGCTACTGGTACTGGTGCACCGCCAACGGCATCCTCGAGAAGGAGAATCCGGATGACTACGAGTTCCGCGTGCCCGCCAAGGTGCACGATCTCATCGTAGCGAAGGACTTCGGCCGCTATGCCGATAAGGACGGGCAGCTCCATACCTGCTTCCTCTCCAACAACGACATCACAGGAGGCAACTCCGGCAGCCCCGTGCTCGACGCGGACGGCAATCTCATCGGCCTGGCCTTCGACGGCAACTGGGAGAGCATGTCCAGCGACGTCATGTTCGAACCGGACCTCCAGCGCTGCATCAACGTAGACATACGCTATGTGCTCTGGATGGTGGAGAAATGGGGCGAGGCCCACAACATCATCGATGAACTTGAATTTGCGAAATGACCGCTGAAGAGATAAAGGAATACCTGCGCGAGGTGCATCATCCCGCCAAGGAGGACCGCGATATCGTGGACCTGGGGATGGTGCAGGGAATAGAAATCGGGGACGGCTCCGTGGTCGTCACCCTGGGCTTCCCCAAGCAGCGCGACCCGCTGCGCAAATACATCGTGGGGGCCACCCGGGCCACCCTCATCAGGCATCTCGGCAAGGATGTGCAGGCGGAAGTCCGGGAAGTGGAGATCGAAACTCCGGCCAAGAAGGGCACCGAATTCACCAAGGAGACGCTGCTGAGCGTGAAGCACATAATCGGCATAGCCTCCGGCAAGGGCGGCGTGGGCAAGTCCACCGTCGCGGTGAACCTGGCGGTGGCCCTGGCGAGGCTGGGGTACAAGGTCGGGCTTGCCGACGCCGACGTGTACGGCCCATCCATCCCCGTGATGACGGGAACGGAAGGATACCGCCCGGAGGCGGAGAACATCAACGGCAAGGACTACATCATCCCCCTGGAAAAATACGGGGTGAAGTGGATGAGCATAGGCTACTTCGCGGAGAAGGGGCAGGCCCTGGTGTGGCGCGGCCCGATGGCATCGAACGCCCTCAAGCAGCTGGTACTCCAGGTCAACTGGGGGCCGCTCGACTATCTGCTGATAGACATGCCCCCCGGCACCGGCGACATCCACATCTCCCTGGTGCAGGAAATCGGCATCGAGGGGGCCGTGATCGTGACCACGCCCCAGACGGTGGCGCTGGCGGATGTGGAGAAGGGTGTGAACATGTTCCGCCTGGAATCCATCGACAAGCCGGTCTTCGGCCTGG
The DNA here is from genome assembly GCA_016283985.1 of Bacteroidales bacterium. Next base: position 3,959 of record JAEENZ010000102.1, read on the forward strand.
TAGAGAACATGGCCTGGTTCACCCCGGAGGAGCATCCGGACGAGAAATACTACATCTTCGGCCGCGACGGCGGTGCGCAGATGGCATCCGCCCTCGGCATACCCCTCCTCGGGCGCATCCCGCTCGTGCAGAGCATTCGCGAGAACGGCGACGACGGCACCCCCGCCGCCATGTCCTCCCGCCCCGACGGGGTGGCGTTCGTGGAACTGGCCGGAAACCTAGTGAAACAGATTAAATAAGCATATATGTACAGAACTGCAACCTGCGGAGAACTCCGCATTAGTGATGTTGGAAAGGCTGTGACCCTCGCCGGGTGGGTGCAGCGCTCACGTAAACTCGGCGGAATGACATTCATAGATTTAAGGGACCGCTACGGAATCACCCAGCTCGTGGTGGAGGCTGACGCCCCTGCTGAACTGGTGGAGACCGCGACCGGCCTGGGACGCGAATTCGTAATCCAGGTGAAGGGCGAGGTGGTAGAACGTTCCAGCAAGAATGCCAAGATGCCCACCGGAGACATAGAGATCCGCGTGAGCACCATAAATATCCTCAACAAGAGCCTGACTCCCCCCTTCACCATCGAGGACCAGAGTGACGGAGGCGAGGACCTGCGTGCCAAATACCGCTACCTCGACCTCCGCAGGAACCCCCTGAAGAAGGCGCTGGAGCTGCGGCACCGCATCGCGCACGAGGTGCGCAACTATCTGGATTCCAAGGGATTCCTGGAGATTGAGACCCCGTATCTCATCAAGTCTACCCCCGAGGGCGCCCGCGATTTCGTGGTGCCTTCCCGCATGAACCCCGGCCAGTTCTACGCCCTGCCGCAGAGCCCCCAGACCTTCAAGCAGCTGCTGATGGTGGCCGGCTACGACCGCTACTTCCAGATCGTGCGCTGTTTCCGCGATGAGGACCTGCGCGCCGACCGCCAGCCCGAGTTCACGCAGATCGACTGCGAGATGAGCTTCGTTGAGCAGGAGGACGTGCTGAACATGTTCGAGGGCATGATGCGCACCCTCTTCAAGAACGTGCTCGACGTGGAGATCCCGAATCCTCTCCCCCGCATGAGCTGGTACGACGCGATGGACAACTACGGTTCCGACAAGCCGGACATCCGCTTCGGCATGACCATACACGAAATCACCGGCCTCGCCCAGGGCCATGGATTCGGCGTATTCGACGGCGTGCCTTACGTGGGCGCCATCTCCGTACCCGGCGCAGCGGCCTACACCCGCAAGCAGATAGACGAGCTCACCGAGTGGGTGAAGCGCCCGCAGGTGGGCGCCAAGGGCCTGGTTTACATCAAGTTGAACGAGGACGGAACTGTGAAGTCTTCTGTAGACAAGTTCTTCTCCGAGGAAGATTTGAAGGCGATTGCCGGCGCCGTCGAGGCCAAGACAGGCGACATGATCCTGGTGCTCTGCGGCGAGAAGCGCAAGACCCAGACCCAGCTCGGCGTACTGCGCCTCGAGATGGGCGGACGCCTCGGCCTTCGTGACCCGAAGGTCTTCGCACCCCTCTGGATCGTGGACTTCCCCCTGCTCGAATGGAGCGAGGAGGACGGTCGCTTCTACGCAATGCACCATCCCTTCACAGCCCCCAAACCGGAGCATATGGAATGGTTCTACTCCGACAAGAAGGAGGACCTCGAGCGCGTCTGCGCCAATGCTTACGACTTCGTGCTGAACGGCAACGAACTCGGCGGCGGATCCATCCGTATCCACGAGGCGGCCGTGCAGGAGCGCATGTTCGAGGTGCTCGGCATAGGCAAGGAAGAGGCCGACTACAAGTTCGGCTTCATCATCAACGCCTTCAAGTTCGGCGCCCCGCCTCACGGAGGCCTCGCGTTCGGATTCGACCGCACCTGTGCCCTCTTCGGCGGGCAGGAGACCATCCGCGACTACATCGCATTCCCCAAGAACAATCAGGGCCGCGACGTGATGATAGACGCTCCTTCCCTTATCGACGCCGTGCAGATGGACGAGCTCTGCCTGGCCTCAACCGTAAAAACAGATGCTTAAGGTTCCTTTCGGCGGATTATCGGAGCCGCAGCGGCTCGACTGCCTCAACTGGCCTGCATGGCCCTACAAGCCCTCCGTGGAGTTCCGCATCGGTTACGACGATGACGGGATCCGCCTGGAGTGGACGGTTGAGGAGCAGACGATACGCGCGCTTCAGGGATTACCCGGCGGGGAGGTTTACGAGGATTCCTGCGTGGAGTTTTTCTTCAAGCCTTCGGCCGATGATCCCCACTACTACAACTTCGAGTGGAACGCGATAGGGAACCTCTGCGTTTCGTGGAGGACCGGGCGCTTCGATGCCGAACCGGCACCCGGAACGGTTTATGAACTGGTGCGGGCCGAGGCTTCCTGCGGACTGCTGCCTTTCGGCGAGAGGCAGGCCAAGGGACCCTGGACACTAAAGGTTTTCATCCCGCTGAAGGCATTATGGAAGACTCCGTTTGAGAGCCTTCGCGGCCTTCAGGCCCGGGCAAACTTTTACAAGTGCGGCGACGGTCTCACCGTGCCCCACTTCGTGACCTGGGCTCCCATCGCCACCGAAAAACCGGACTACCACCGCCCGGAATACTTTGCTGAACTTGATTTTGAATGATTATGAAGAATTATAGATTTCTTCTTCTCGGGCTTATTGCCTTTGTTGCTTTTGCCTGTCAGCCGGAACAGAATATCCCGGAACTACAGCCTGATACGGAGTGGATTTCGAGACCGGATGGTTTTGACGGGAAATACACCCTCGACCAAATGGTGGTTCTGAGCCGGCACAATATCCGCTCTCCCCTCGTGAGCAAGAATTCCGTACTTACCCGGCTGACGAACAGCAATTATCAATGGTTTGCCTGGACGGGATCTCCCAGCACGCTTACGGCCAAGGGAGAAAGACTGGAGACCATCATGGGCGGTTTTTTCAAAGAATGGCTGACAAAGAAGGATTTCCTGTCCAAATACTCCCCCGACAATTATGCTTTCCGCTTCTATGCAAACGGCAAGCAGCGCTGCCAGGCTACGGCCAACAGTTTTGCAAACGCACTTCTTCCCGGGAAATCCCCCAGGGTTGAAATGAATGTCCAGTTCGACAAGATGGACCCGGTGTTCAATCCACAGATTACCAAGATATCTGACGGCTTCATTGCCAAGGCACAGAGCGAAATCCAGAGTAAATTCGGAGATCTCAATGCCGGCGTTGCAAAAGAATATGCGCTGATGGAAAACGTGATAGACATCAAGAACTCCCCGGCATACCCGGACACGTCATCCTTCAGCCAGTTCCCCTCGTCGGTTAGTTTCTCCCTCAACGCAGAACCTTCCATGAGCGGCGGGCTCAAGATGGCCTGCACGGTTTCGGATGCTCTCTCCCTGCAGTATTATGAAGAG
>JAEENZ010000103.1 GCA_016283985.1 Bacteroidales bacterium
ACGCGCACGCTTGGAGGTACCTACTATCTGGTGGATGAAGAGGAGGAGGCATGGCTGAAGGAGACCCTGGACGCCACCCCCGAGGGCATGCACGTGATCGTGCTCGCGCACTTCATGCCCGATCCGATGGGCCGCTGGCAGACTAACATGAACCTCAACTACCTGAAGGAAAACAACGCCCGGGTGATGAAGGTCCTTTCCGACTATGCCGCCAAGGGCATACTCGTGGGCATGTTCACCGGTGACAGCCACGTGAACGACTACGACTGCACCGACGGAGTAAACTACTATATCTCACAGGGTTACGGGTGGAACGGCCCCGAGATGCTGCTCCCCACCAACAAGCACGCCTACTTCGACTACCGCCAGTGCCTCTGCATCGACGTCGTGGCCGTCAAGCCCGCAAAACGTGAGGTACATACCTTCCGCATCGGCGCCGGCGGTGAAGAATATGACTATAGCTTCGGGTACTGATGAGAGTCGTCATTCAAAGGGTATCCTCCGCCTCCGTCACGATTGACGGGGTCGTCCGGTCGCAGATCGGTCAAGGGCTGCTGGTGCTGCTTGGCGTGGGCCACGATGACGATACCGCCGATATCGATTATCTGGTAAAGAAGACCGCCGGGCTTCGCATCTTCGATGATGAGAACGGCGTGATGAACCGCAGCGTGCTGGATATTGATGGCGAAGTTCTGGTGGTAAGCCAGTTCACCCTGATGGCATCCACCAAAAAAGGCAACCGGCCGTCTTACATCGAGGCAGCCGGGCATGAAAAGGCCATCCCCCTGTATGAAGAGTTCTGCCGCAGGATGTCCGCCGCGATCGGCAAACCAGTCGGCACCGGCGAATTCGGCGCCGATATGAAAGTCGCCCTGGTCAACGACGGCCCCGTGACCATCTGCATAGATTCAGCGATGATTTAGTGAGGGTGTCCTCGGTCTCAATAAAACGCGCCGCACAAATTATATATATTTTGTCATTATTTTGCGTTATTGACAAATTTGATATATATTTGTGCAAGAATGACAACGAAAGAAATCATACGGTGCTACGCATGGTCACAACCTGGACTTAGTTTCTCCCGGAAAGGCCTGCTATCCAGGGTGCAGGAAATGGGCCTGTCAGAATCAATTACAGATTCAGCCATCAGCCTTTCCTTAAACCGTATGCTTCAATGTGGGGAATTAGTCAAAAAAGCCTGGGGGCAGTATTCGGTGAAGGAGCGAAGCAAACGCCCATTCTTTCCTATACCCAATGATGATATCAAGGGGATTTACCAGTTGTTGAAGGATGAGTTTCCATACACAAATATGTGTGTGTGGGATCCCCGGATTATCGTTCCGTTTATGCAGCATATTCCTAACATACAGTTACTGATTGCAGAGGTTGAACGTGTTGCTATGGAACCGGCATTTAATCTCCTCCAAGCCAATGTGCCAAATTTAAGAGTTATATTTAATCCTTCCTCGGTGGATTATGCTCATTATGTTTCAGGCTACCCAAGCATTGTTGTCAAGCCATTGATATCTCAAGCCCCAATGTTTCATTGGGGAGGCATTCTTATGCCAAGCCTTGAAAAAATAATGGTCGATATTATTGGTGATGTTGAGTTCACCTTTGCCCAAGGGGCGGAACTCAATACAATCTATGACACTGTTATGTCATCTTACGAGGTGAATAATAAGGCATTGTTCCGATACGCGGACCGTCGTGGCCGACGTGGAGAGGTTGAGCGTTTAATTAAAGCGAGAAGATTATGATCTTGAAAGAAAGCGGGGGGAGTGGCGCTGAGCTTCGCCGGCGTGCTCGTAGGACGAAGCCGCGCCGCGGGGGAGGAGAAATGACACCGGCTGTTGCGTTGGATAGCGCCAATTCCCCGTTTTTTTATGGCATAAAATTTGGATACCAAAATGGTATTCACTATATTTGCAAAAAAGATGTAATTATGACTGTTGTCAGCGTACGTGATTTCAGGGCAAATCAAAGCAAGTATCTTGGACTGGCCGCCGGTGGGGAAAGCGTTATCTTGACTTCCCGCACAGGCAGTTTCAAGATTGTGCCCATAACGGAAGATGATAGCCTTATCAGCAAAAAGGAGTTCTTTGCCCGTATTGATGAGGCTCGCAAGAGTATTGCCGAAGGTAAGGGCACCTCGGTATCGGGGAAAGACGAGTTGGATTCTTTATTGGCAAAGCTCTAGATGTATTCATTGGTATTTGCACCTCAAGCACTTGAGGACTTGTCGAAACTGAAATAGGAAAGCCAGAGCCCCTCTCCGGGGACAGGGTAGGCCAATGGTCCAGGCGTATATCCCAGAAGCATAGATTGGTCTATGAAATGGAGTCCCCTCCCTGCTACTTCTTGTAGCCGTCCTTGGTAATAATGGGCTTGCCGTCTGCGTCGAGCAACGGGGTGAGGCCGCCGCCGTAGCCGCGGCAGACGAAAAGGTAGTTCACGCCTGTCTCTTTGTCAACAATAACGATGGCGTCGGTCATGAAGGAGACGCCTTCCTTTTCTTTGATGTCGAATCTGTCTTTTGCCATAATATTTGGTTTTTGCTAATAATACTTGTCTACGCCCCCATACCCGACTATCAGCTTGTTCCTTCTGGTCCTGTCGATGAAGTTGGTGCGTAGGATCCAGGGTACCGGCCGTGCTGTCTATCCAGCCGAAGCAGAGCGCCTCTTCCACCGCGTCGTTGTAGGACACCCCTTCCTCGCCGGAATCCTTGGTAGGAGAAACGAACCAGACCTCGGGCTCCGACTCGAAATGCCCGGCGAGCCAGTCCCGCCACTGCCGGCGGCACTCGCAGCGGACAATCGGGCGATGTGCAGACTCTGTCATTGCTTGATTCTTTTTTCAAATATAACTCTTTTCCATATATTTGCAGTAAGCTTTTAGAATGATATGAAATTTCGATTCTTCCTTACTTTGCTTCTCTGCCTGGTATGCGGAAGCGCCGGCGCGCAGACCATCAAGGATGCGTCGTACCGCACTGTTGCGCACATCAAGTCCGACGGAACCATCCAGGACGCATCTTACCACACCATAGGGCACATAAGGAACGATGGTTCGATCCAGGATGCATCATACCACACGATCGGCCACCTAAGGTCCGACGGAACTGTGCAGGACAGCGGCTACCGCACCATAGGGCACATTAAATCCGATGGCACCGTGCAGGACAGCGGCTATCGCACCATCGGCCACGTGAAATCCGATGGCACCGTGCAGGACGCCTCATACCACACCATTGGCCATGCGAACGGAATCCCCCTACGCTGGGCGGCCTTATATTTCTTTTTCAGTAAATAGAATTATGCTAAAGATTGGAGACAAGATGCCTTCTTTCGAGGTCCAGGACCAGGATGGCAACATAGTCAAAAGCGAAGACCTTTTGGGCAACGGGAAAAAGACCATTGTTTATTTCTACCCTAAAGACAACACCTCCGGCTGCACGGCCGAGGCTTGTTCGTTCAGGGACAATTATGCCGAACTGACCGCTGCCGGATATAATGTAGTCGGTGTCAGTAAAGACAGTGCAAAATCCCACACAGGATTCCGGGCAAAGTACGAATTACCGTTCAGGCTTCTGGCCGATACCTCCACGAAGATGCTTCAGGATTTCGGCGCCTGGGGAGAAAAGAAAATGTACGGCAAGGCGGTGCTCGGCACCCTTCGCCGCACGTTCATTTTCGACTCCAATGGCATCCTCGAACGCATCATCGAAAAAGTGGACACCAAGAACGCCGCTACCCAGATTCTGGAAGGGTAATCTCTTCTATACGTTTTGCCACCTCGTCGGGATGGTCGACGAGCAGCTGGCCGTGGTTGGATTTGGGGAAGATTTCTATGTGAACATCCGGGAAGATGGCTTTCAGGTGCTTCGCCTGGGGCTTGGCCACAAAGGCTTCCAGAGTGCCGTACCAGAAATGGATGTCGGCTCCGTGGATCTCTTCCAACTTGTTGGTATAGACGGACTTGTATCCGTCCAAAACCGCCTGTCCCCCTCCGAAGGGATACACTTTCCGGCATTCATCCAGAAGTACGTCGAAGTAGTGGGAATGGAACACCCATCTCCAGAAGCCCGTCCAGTGGTAGCAGGTCCACACGTTAGCGCACTGGTAGTAACGCAACGGCCCTTCCAGCCATTTGGGCAGGGGCAGAAGCGGGGCGGCATCCAGGATGGCATGATCTATCGTGACTTCGTTCCGCTCCAGCACGCGGGAGAGGATCTTTCCGCCCAGGGAAAGGCCATACGCGCAGTTCAGATGGCCGGCGTACCGTTCTTTCACATGGGCTATCACCTGTGCCGCCTGGTCGTCAATCGACGTGAAGCGCGTATGCATGCCCAGCGTGAACCCGTCCACCTGAACCGCAATGATGCGGAACCGGTCCTCCAACAGGCTGATCAGCGGCAGGAATATCTCATAGGAGACCCCCAGCCCGGGGATCAGCAGCAGCGTCTTGCCACCTTCCTTTCCGAATACCTTGAAATCCATCTACGGCAAAGATAATTCTTTTATTGCTATCTTTGCAATGATGGCCACGACTCGCATAATCATTTTCGACTTCGACGGCACGCTGGGCGACACCCGGGCGAACATCCTCCTGACCATGAGGATGACCCTGCGCAAGCTGGGGCTTCCCGAGAAGGATGATGATACCATCGGGGCCACAATCGGGATCCCGCTGGGAGAAGGGTTCCTGCAGATGTTCCCGGATCTGACATCGGAGCAGGAAGATCTCTGCACGAGAACGTACCGGGCCATCTTCGAAGAGAACAAGAAGGATCTGGTGCCAGCACTCTTCCCGCATGTGAAGGAGACGCTGGCCGCCCTGAAGGATCGTGGCTACATCCTTACCGTCGCATCCTCCCGCTCATCGGCCTCGCTGAACGGCTTCCTTCGCGACATGGGCATCGCCGACTGCATCAGCTTCGTGCTTGGGGCGGATAATGTGGAGAAGGCGAAACCGCATCCGGAGCCGGTGCTCCGGACGCTTGCCGAGTTTGGGGTAGATGCCTCCGCGGCCGTAGTGGTGGGAGATATGCCCGTGGATATCCAGATGGGCAGGGCCGCCGGTGCGAAAACCGTCGCCGTAACCTACGGGAACGCCTCCCGGGAGGCTCTGGAGGATGCCGGAGCCGACATCATAATAGATGATTTCTCCAAACTCCTGGACGTATCTCACTGACAGAGGCACTCGCAGCCTTCGAGAATGTCCTGAAAGGTGGTCTCGAAATCTCCCGTGTACCACGGGTCGGCCACGTCGCGGTTCTTGCCGGCGTAGGGCATCAGCAGGCGGATCTTCCCATCCGGATCTTCCGGGATTATGCGGCGGATCAGGCGCATGTTGGACTCGTCCATGCATATGATCAGGTCGAAGCGGCCGTAGTCTTCCAGCCGCACCTTCCGCGCCGTCTTCCCATTGTCGAACGGGATTCCGTGCCGGTACAGGCAGCTTTTCGCGGGCGGATAGATGGGGTTCCCCGTCTCTTCCGACGACACCGCCGCAGACTCGATCAGCCACTCCCCCTCCAGCCCCCGCTTCTGAACGAGGTCCTTCAGGATGAACTCCGCCATGGGGCTGCGGCAGATGTTGCCGTGGCACACGAAAAGGATTTTCATACTGCTCGCGTTTAGAATGAGCAAATATAACACTATATTTGCAAACGATGACTATCCGCCCGGCCACATACGACGACATTCCCGCCATCAACGCGATGGCGCAGGTGGTGTTCCGTCAGACCTATCGGAGCATCCTTTCTCCTGAGCAGATGGAGTTTATGATGGACTGGATGTATTCCCCGGAGAACCTCACTGCGCAGATGAATGGCGGACACAGGTTTTTCATTGCTGAGGAGGGCCTCATCCCACATGGCTATGTTTCCATACGCCCGGACGGCACGGATGCGGATGGCACGCCGGTTTTCCATTTGGAAAAGATTTACGTTATGCCCGAAGCCCAGGGCAGCGGCCTTGGAAAAGCCCTTTCCGAAACCGCCGTGGCAGCAGTACGCGATGCCGTGAATAACACTCCAGCCAGGCTGGAACTTAACGTCAACCGTAACAACCCCGCCGTTGGTTTCTACAAAAAACTTGGCATGACTATCCTCCGCCAGGGAGACTTCCCCATCGGCCACGGATTCTATATGAACGATTATATAATGAGTATTAAAATCTGAACAGATATGAAAATGAACATTCCCCTCATGGGGACTCTTATCGGATTGTCTCTGATTGTCTGTCCTATACTGTATTTTACGGTCGGGCCAGCCTTGGATCCGAGACAACTCGACACCCTCAAGACCTTGGGAATAATAGCCGCCTGCAGCGCAGCATTCTGTTTCATCGCAGGGGAACTCACCGGCAACAATTCTCAGATGGACAAGCTATGGAGCCTGCTTCCTTTCGTTTATGTCTGGATTATTGCATCTAAGGGCGGATTCTCAACACGCCTGGTGGTAATGGCCGTACTTGCTACCATCTGGGGCATACGCCTCACTTATAATTTCGCCCGCAAGGGTGCATACCGATGGAAGTTCTGGGAGGGTAACGAAGATTACCGCTGGAGCGTCGTCCGGTCCGG
>JAEENZ010000104.1 GCA_016283985.1 Bacteroidales bacterium
CAGTTTCACGGGCGAGTGGTATGTCGTGTAGTATTTGTTCGGATTGTTGCTCAGCCACTCCATATAGTTGGTCTCTCCGCGCTGGGCAAGGTCCTGGGTAAAGTACTCGCGGAAGAGTTTCACGCCGGAGCGGAAGTGCTTGCGGGCGGTGTTGTTGGAGTAGCGCATAAAGGCCACATTGTAGATGCCGAGGTTGGCGACTTCGTGGGTCCAGGCATTGAGGATCTCCCCGGGATAGTAGTAGTTGTCGCTGTAGTACATCGCCGTGGAGTGCATCATATAGCCCAGGGTGTACTTGTTGGGGGCGTAGTTGCGGTACGAGCCGTAGCGCCAGTTGTCGTAGCTGCGGTTCTCGCCCTCCATTATGGAAGCCTTGATGTCCATCAGGAAGTTGGGGTCGCGGCCGCGGCCGACGTTGCTGAAGTTGGTCTCGTTGTGCACGGCGTCGCCCTCGAGGAACCAGCCGGAAGGGTACATACCCACTCCGAGGCCGCAACTCTGCTCGCCCATCAGGTACGACAGGAACTTGAAGAAGCCCTTGGTGTAGTGTGTCATCTGGTCGATATGGCGGGCTTCGTGGAGCGAGAGCTGCTGCTCCCACGGCTGTGCGTAGCCGCCCTTGAACTCAGGGGTGGAGAGGATGTCGACGCGCTTCGGGGCCCATACCACGGTGGCGTTGCTGACTGAGGTATAGGGGTGCAGCACGAGGGGGATGTTCACCATCTCGACGCCCATTCCTTCGTCGGAGAGCTTGCGGTTCTTCTCGAAGTTGAAGAGGTAGACGCGCGCCAGGGAGTCCATATAGTTGGGATAGACTATGCTGAAGTGCTCTGACTTCATCCTGTTCCACTGGACGAACGCAGGGTCGGAGCCGATGGTGTAGTATTGCGCATACGCCTGCCGGCAGGGAAACAATGCCGTCAGCACCACCATCGCCGCCACGATTCTCGCTATGTTCAGAAGTCTACTCTTCATACGCGCGCATATGTGCAAATCACAAAAGTAAGAATTATTGCGAAAATCCCTACATTTGTGAAGATATGGAAGTACGCGAGAAAGTTGAATATCTGCCCCATTCGCCAGGAGTCTACCGGTTCCTGAACGACGAAGGCACAGTCATATACGTCGGCAAGGCCAAAGACCTCAAGCGCCGCGTGTCGCAGTATTTCCGCCCGCCCGAGTCCCTCGACCGCAAGACCCGCGCAATGGTGCGCCACATCGCCGACCTGATGCACACCGTCGTAGCCTCCGAAGAAGACGCCTTCCTGCTCGAGAACAACCTCATCAAGGAACTCCAACCCCGCTACAACATCCTCCTCAAGGACGGCAAGACCTACCCCTGGATCTGCATCCGCAACGAGCACTTCCCCCGTGTCTTCCTCACCAGAAGATTCGTGAAAGACGGCTCCCGCTATTTCGGCCCCTACAGTTCCGCCACCTACGCCCACTCGCTCATTGAACTCTTCGGCAACCTCTACAAGCTGCGCGACTGCAAACTCGCCCTCACCCCCGAAGCCATCGCCGAAGGCAAGTTCAAGAAATGCCTCAACGCCCACCTCGGCAAATGCTCTGCACCCTGCGTGGGACAGATTTCCGAAGAAGAATACAATAAGCAGATCGACGCCATAACGGCAATCCTGAAAGGCGGCGTGGCCCAGATCATACGCGACAACAAGGCCGCGATGGCACAGGCCGCAGCAGAACTGTGCTTCGAAGAAGCCAACGTCTACAAGGAGCGCATCCAGATGCTCGAGCGCCACTATGCCAAGAGCCTGGTGGTGAGCGCCTCCATAGACGATGTGGATGTCTTCTCGATGGTGGAGGAAGCCGGCGACGCCTACTGCAACTTTATGCGCGTCAAGGGCGGCTGCATCGTGCAGTCGTTCAATATGGAGCTGCGCAGCCGCATCGAAGAGAGCCAGGAGCGCCTGCTGGGCCTCTTTATGGCCGAGATGATCAGCCGCTTCGGCGAACTGTCGAAGGAAGTCGTGGTGCCGTTCCCGCCCGAGGGAGACTTCGAAGGCCACAACGTCCACATCCCCCTGAAGGGCGACAAGGCAGCCCTGCTGGAACTCAGCCGCCGCAACGCCGCCGCAATGAAGGCCGACCGCTTCAAGCAGGAGGAGCACCTGCACCCCGAGGAGCATCAGCAGAAGCTGGTGTCAGTGCTGCAGAAAGACCTCAATCTCGACAAGCCCCCGCGCCATATGGAGTGCTTCGACAACTCCAACATCCAGGGCACGAACCCCGTGGCGAGCTGCGTGGTGTTCCGCGACTGCAAGCCCAGCAAGAAAGAATACCGCCACTTCAAGATCAAGACCGTGGTCGGGGCCAACGACTTCGCCTCGATGAAGGAGGTGCTGAACCGCCGCTACTCACGTATGATGGCAGAGGGCGAGGAACTGCCCGACCTGATTGTGGTGGACGGCGGTAAGGGACAGCTGCACAGCGCCCTGGAGGCCCTGCAGGAACTGGGCATCGATGACAAGATCAGGATCGTAGGCCTGGCAAAGCGCCTCGAGGAAATCATCGTGCCGAACGATCCGCACCCCCTCTTCCTCGACCGCAACTCCAGTTCGCTTAAGGTGATGATGCACATCCGCGACGAGGCGCACCGCTTCGGCATCACTTTCCACCGCAGCCTGCGCAGCAAAGGCCAGATACGCAGCGAACTGCTCGAGATCGAAGGCGTGGGCGAGGCCACCGAAGCCAAGCTCATCCGCCGCTTCCGCAGCGTGGCCCGCGTGAAGAAAGCAAGCCTCGAAGAACTCACCGCCGCAGTCGGCAAGAAGCAGGCAGAAACCATCTACGCCCACTTCCATTCCACACTTCTTTGATAAACACTGATATTTAGCTATTTTTATATCGCTAAAAAAGCATATAATGAAGAAAGCACTCATCACTGGAATAACCGGCCAGGACGGTTCGTTCCTGGCGGAATTCCTCATCGAAAAGGGCTATGAGGTGCACGGCGTGCTGCGCCGCAGCAGTTCGTTCAACACCGGCCGCATAGAGCATCTCTATCTCGACGAGTGGGTACGCGATATGAAGCAGCCCCGCTCGGTGAACCTTCACTGGGGCGATATGACGGACAGTTCGAGCCTCATACGCATCATCAGCGAGGTTCGCCCCGACGAGATCTACAACCTTGCTGCGCAAAGCCACGTGAAGGTGAGCTTCGATGTGCCGGAGTTCACTGCAGAGGCCGACGCTATGGGCACGCTGCGCCTGTTAGAGGCTGTCCGCATCGCAGGACTTGCCGACACCTGCCGCATCTACCAGGCTTCGACTTCG
>JAEENZ010000105.1 GCA_016283985.1 Bacteroidales bacterium
GAAGCCCTTCCCCCAAAGATTGGGCATCAACCCGAACATCCTGCCAGAGATAGTGCAGCCGGGAACAAAAGTTGGAGTTTTGAAGAAGGAAATAGCCGACGAAACCGGCATCGGGCAGGTGCCCGTGATCGCCGTCGCAGGCCACGACACCGCCTCCGCAATTGCCGCCGTGCCTGCCGCGAATCCCCACTTCGCGTACCTCAGCAGCGGCACCTGGAGCCTGATGGGAATAGAATCCCCCCGGCCCCTCATCTCGGATGAGACCTGCCGTCTCAATTTCACCAATGAAGGCGGAATCGAAGGCACCACGCGCTTCCTCAAGAACATCACGGGCATGTGGCTGCTCGAGCAGAGCCGCAAGTCCTGGGCGAAGGAAGGCCGCACCTACACCTATCCCGAAATCGAGGCCATGGCTAACGCCGCCGCCGACTTCAAGGGCATAATCGATCCGGACGATCCCACCCTTGCGAACCCCGCCGACATGCCCAAGGCCATCAGCGCCCTGCTGCAGAAGGCCGGCAAGCCCGTTCCGGAGAACGATGCAGAGATGATACGCTGCATCTACTGCAGCCTCGCCGCCAAGTACCACGAGGTGCTGGAAATCCTCCGCGCGCAGGCATCCTTCACCATCGACACTCTCCACGTGATCGGAGGCGGATCCGCCAACGACACCATGAGCCGCCTCACCGCAGCCGCCACCGGTGTAAAAGTGGTTGCCGGCCCCACCGAGGCCACCGCAATCGGTAACCTGATGATGCAGGCCAAGGCCGCCGGCATCGTCCGCGATCGTTGGGCCATGCGCGAAATCATATCCAGAGAATTCAAAGTCAAAACATTTTAATATATGAAAGAAGCAAACATCCTGAGCGCCTACGCTTATGCGAAAGAGCGCTACGCCGCCCTCGGTGTAGATACCGACAAGGCAATCGCCGAACTTGAGAAGCAGCAGATCTCCCTGCATTGCTGGCAGACCGACGACGTGGGCGGATTCGAGAGCAACGACGCCCTCTCCGGAGGCATCCAGGCCACCGGCAACTATCCCGGACGCGCACGCAACATCGACGAGGTCCGTGCAGACCTTGAGTTCGTGAAGACCCTGCTCGCCGGCAACCATCGCGTGAACCTCCACGAAATCTACGGAGACTTCGGCGGCAAGTTCGTCGACCGCGACGAAGTGGGCGTCGAGCACTTCCAGAGCTGGATCGAGTGGGCAAAGGCCAACAATTTCAAGCTGGACTTCAACTCCACTTCCTTCTCCCATCCCAAGAGCGGAGACCTCTCCCTCGCCAACCCCGACAAGGGCATCAGGGATTTCTGGATCGAGCACACCAAGCGCTGCCGCCGCATCGCGGACGCCATGGGTAAGGCCCAGAACGACCCCTGCATCATGAACATCTGGGTTCACGACGGCCAGAAAGACTACACCGTCAACCGCAAGAAGTACCGCGAGATCCTCGCTGCTTCGCTGGATGAGATCCTGAAGGAGGATCTCCCCGGTATGAAGAGCTGCGTTGAGGCGAAGCTCTTCGGCATCGGCCTCGAGAGTTACACCGTCGGTTCCATGGACTTCTACGAGGGATACTGCGCGACGCGCAACGTCATCTACACCCTCGACACCGGCCACTACGAGCCCACCGAGAATGTTGCGGACAAGGTCAGTTCCCTGCTGCTCTACGTGCCCGAGCTGATGCTCCACGTCAGCCGTCCCGTCCGCTGGGATTCCGACCACGTGACTATCATGAACGACATGACGCTCGACTTCTTCAAGGAGCTTGTCCGTTCCGAGGCCCTGCACCGCGCACACGTCGGCCTGGACTACTTCGACGCTTCCATCAACCGCATCGGCGCCTACATCATCGGCACCCGTGCCACCCAGAAGTGCATCCTCAGCGCCCTGCTCGAGCCCCTCGCGAAGCTCCGCGAACTTGAAGCGGAAGGCAAGGGTTTCCAGAAGCTCGCCCTCCTCGAAGAGGCCAAGACCCTGCCCTTCGGTGCAGTGTTCGATTACTTCAACTTCAAGAACGGAGTTCCCGTCGGCGAGGAATTCATTCCTGCCATCGAGAAATACGAACGCGAGGTTACTTCGAAGCGTTAATTGAATAAAGAGATTGCCCGGCTTTTGAGGCCGGGCAATTTGTTTAAAGAAGCTTGAACGAGGCTTGATATAGACTTTTGCATTTTCGCAGCTATTCTTTATATTTGTGGGTTGTAAAGCCATTTCGCTATGACTCACAATAGGTTAAGTCTTCTTTTTCTTCTTCTGGCCGCAGCGTGCAATCCGGCACCGGAAGAGGAGAAACCCGCCCAGACACCGGCGGACAAAGTCCAGATAGAGATAACCCCGGGCAGCGCAAGCGTCGAGATGGGAGAAACCGTGCAGCTCACGGCTACGGTCACGTCGAACAACCCGGATAAAAAATGGACGGTCAGCTGGTCGTCGTCTTCTGAATCGGTCGCTACGGTGAACGGTGACGGGCTGGTGACCGCTCACGAGATCGGCTCCGCCTTCATAGTCGCGAGATGCGGCAGCGCGAGCGCAAGTTGCGCCATAGTCGTCACGGCCGGCCAGTACGCGGGAGTTTATTCCGTCGGCTCGGACCCGATGTACGCCTGGTCTCTCGGCGGCAAAGACAAGGTCAGAGTGTTGAGCTCATCCAACTGGACCTTGAGTTGCGATGAGCCCTGGCTGAACATCTCCCCGTCTTCCGGCACCGGTGTAAACGCCGACATTGTCGTCTCCACGCAGCCCAACGACCGAACAGGAGACCGCCAGGCCGTCATCCGTTTCGAATCGGACGAAGGAAGCAAGGAACTCACGATAGTCCAGCACGGAAACATCTTCTATTCCACCACACTCAGGACCCGCAGACTCTCGCACACCTTCCGGTTCAACTATGATACTGGTGACAACATCACCAAACTGATTGTCATGCTGCCTTATGCCGAAACCGACCAGTATCAGACAATAAGGGAGTCGGAATACGGCGATGCCACCCTGGCAACCAGTCCGGATGGGGTGAAGTATCTGTACTATGCAGGCAAGAGCAACTTCCCGCCGTCCGGCAGCAACATAATACAGCATGATTTTACGGTGGATTTCCAGGTGCTGCAAACCGATTTCAGCAATATCATCCATCACGACATCCCATACGACACGGACAAGGAATGGTACAAGCGTTACACCGGCAAGAGCACCGAGGCCGACGGCTCCCAGATGGTAGATCCTACCCATTCGTGGGTCGTCAATAACGCGAATGCTCTCTGGGCAGAGAGTGGTGAGGATGTGGTTGAGTATGCCCGTCGCTGCTATGAGTTCGTGGCAAATACCTTCACCTACGGAATATACGACGGAGACAATTCAGTGAACGCCATCATCGGGCGTATGTCGGGCGACTGCGGCAACCAGCACGCGATCTGGTTGTCCCTGATGCGCGCCAAGGGCGTGCCGGCCCGTCCTCTGGTGATGTATTCACCCGACGACTTCACACACGTCAGGGCAGAGTTCTGCGTGGCCGGATACGGCTGGATTCCGGTCGACGTTACCTACCATCAGGGCGGAGGCGACTACTTCGGTCGCTTCACCGACGACAACTTGGTGGTAATGAATCACGAATTCGCTTTCAAGGCCACTGCCGGTACCGACAAATTCAACATCGGCCTCCTGCAGGTAGTGGCCTGGTGGTTCTGGTGTTCCGGTCCCGTCAACGCCGACGGGGAGACATCCCTCACATTTGTCTAGATTTGTCTATACCATAAGAAAGCGCGAAGGAAATACGTTTTTACTCTATCTCGTCCCTGGTAGGTATAGAATTCTGGGCACCCGGCCTGGTCACGGTAATGGCAGAGGCCTTAGTTGCGAACTTCGCCGCTTCTGTGAGGCTGAGGCCTTCGGAGAGGGCTACGCAGAGGGCGCCGCAGAAGGTGTCGCCGGCTGCGGTGGCATCCACGGCCTTCACCTTGAGCGAAGGAATCATCTCGGATTTGCCGTCCTTGAACACCAGCGAGCCCTTGCTGCCGAGGGTGACCACGAAATCCTGCACGCCATAGCCGCGGAGGACCTCCACAGCCTGGGCGAGGCTGTATTCGTCGATGATCTCCTGTCCGCTCATCGAGGCTGTCTCGGTGCGGTTGGGGGTCATCAGGGAAATATATTTGAAGAGTTCCTTGGGCAGTTCGCACGCCGGTGCCGGGTTCAGGATCACGTAGACGCCGGCCTCGTGGGCTATCTTCGCCGCGCGGAGCACGGATTCCACGGGAATCTCGAGCTGGAGGATTAGGAAGCCCGCGGCGCGGATGACGTCCGCCACGCTGTCGATGTCGGCAGGGGTTATGTCGCCGTTGGCGCCCGAAGCCACCGAGATGCAGTTTTCGCCGCTCTCGTCCACAAGGATGAGGGCTGTGCCGGAAGCCTTGTCGGAACGCATCACGTGCGAGATGTCGATGCCTTCCTTCTCATATCCGGCAAGGGCGTTGTCACCGAAGATGTCGCGCCCGACCTTGCATATGAATTCCACATCGCCGCCGAGGCGCTTTGCCGCCACTGCCTGGTTGGCACCCTTTCCGCCGGGACCCATGTAGAAGGTTCCTCCTGTCACGGTTTCTCCGGGAACGGGCAGGCGGTCCCCCTTGATTGTCATATCGGTGTTGCTGCTGCCGATAACGAGGATTTTCTTGTTCATAGAGTTATAGTTTTGATTATCAATTTCAACGGTATGGGCGAATATATGAATTTGCCCGGTAAAGAATTACCGAGCCGATTCAAAAACAAGTGCGCGCGCGTTGTAATTTTGCGCAAAATTTGTGCTATTTGGGCCTTGCGACGGAGTTTCCGAGGATCACCGTGGGCATCAGCCGTATCTGGGAATTGGCCGTCCGCTCGTCAGGCTGGGCCAGCATGTCACACAGGATTTTTACCGCCAGCTTGGCCATGTTCTCCACCGGCTGGCTCACCCGCGCTATGGGCGGAGTCAGGTAATCCATATACATATTGTCGTCGAATGACACCAGCGAAACGTCTTCCGGCACGGAGAACGGAGACTCCCTCAGGGCGCGCAGCGCGCCCAGCAGTATAGTGTTGCTGAGGGCGAAGATGGCCGTCGGAGGGTTGCTCCCGTTCAGCAGCACCTTGGTCTCCAGATATCCGTTCTGAACCGAGAACTCGTTGCCAACGACTTTGATATTGTCTTTCAGGCCGGCGTCTTTCATCGCCTGCATGTATCCGTTCACGCGCTCCTTGTTGGGCATGGAATCTCGCTCGCCCTGGATGCAGGCGATGCGTTTGTGCCCTGCCTCTATCAGCAGCCGCACCGCGTCGTTTCCGCCCTTGAAGTTGTTTGTAGATACGTAGGAGAGGGGAGAATGCTCGTAGTAGCGGTCCACCAGCACCACCGGAATCTCCTTGCTGATCTGCTCCAGGGTCTCGGGTTTATCGCCGCAGGGAACGGCGATGATGCCCTCCACGCGCCGCAGCAGCAGGTCCCGCGCCGCCTCGTCCAGACGGGTCTCGTCTTCCATGGTATCCATGAGGATTGCGGTGTAACCGTTCTTGTAGAGTTCGGGAACGATGGATCCCGCCATGTCGGCGAAGTAGGGGTTGGCGATGGACGGCAGCAGCAGCCCTATCATGCCGGACCCGCCCCGCCGCAGGCTCTGCGCCGTAAACGGCGGGATGTATCCGCACGCCGTCACCTCCGCCATCACCCTCTCGGCCGTCTGCTTTCCGATCCGGTATTTTTTTGCTTGCCCGTTGATCACCCGGGACACCGTCGTGATCGAACAACCGCACCTCCCGGCAATATCCTGCAGTTTGATTTCCTTCATGACCACAAAGATAATAAAACTTGCGCAAAGTTTGTGCAAAGAAATAACCAGAATAATGCTTATATTTGTATCCACTATGCGAACACTTTTCCTCACCAATACTCTTACACGCAGCAAGGAAGTCTTCAAGCCCGTGAATCCGGGGCATGTGGGCATGTATGTCTGCGGACCTACCGTCTATGGAGACGCCCATCTGGGCCATGCACGTCCGGGCGTGACCTACGATGTGTTGTTCAAACTCCTCCGCCACCTCGGCTACAAGGTGCGCTATGTGCGCAACATTACCGACGTGGGGCATCTGGAGCATGATGCCGATGAAGGTGAGGATAAGATCGCCAAGAAGGCCCGCCTGGAGCAGCTGGAGCCCATGGAGGTGGTGCAGGCCTATACCCTGCGCTATCACGAAGCGATGCGCCAGCTTAACGTCGCGCCTCCGTCCATCGAGCCCCGCGCTTCCGGTCACATAGTCGAGCAGATAGAGGCGGTGAAGAAGATTCTGGACGCCGGCCTGGCCTACATCAGCAACGGCAGCGTCTATTTCGATGTGGCCAAATACAACGAAAAGTTCCACTACGGCGTGCTCTCCGGCCGCAATCTCGACGATACCCTCGAAGGAACCCGCAGCCTGGACGGGCAGTCCGACAAGCGCGCGCCATTCGATTTCGCCCTCTGGAAGAAGGCCGAGCCCGAGCACATCATGCACTGGCCGTCCCCCTGGAGCGAAGGCTTCCCCGGCTGGCATCTCGAGTGCTCGGTGATGGGAGAGAAGTACCTCGGGGAGGAGTTCGACATCCACGGAGGCGGCATGGATCTGATGTTCCCGCACCACGAGTGCGAAATCGCCCAGAACGTGGCTTCCCGCGGCACCCAGGGCGTACATTACTGGGTTCACAACAACATGATTACCATCAACGGGCAGAAGATGGGCAAGAGCCTCGGCAACTTCATCACCCTCCCGCAGCTCTTCGCCGGCGACCATCCCAAGCTGGATCGTGCCTACAGTCCGATGACCATACGCTTCTTCATCCTTCAGGCCCACTACCGCGGCACGCTGGACTTCAGCAATGATGCCCTGCAGGCCTCCGAGAAGGCCTACAAGAAGGTGATGGCCGCCGCTAAGGACCTTTATGCGATGGCTGGCAAGCACGCTCCTGATCTCCCTTACGGAGAGCTCTCGGATGCCGTTGCGCCTGACACCTGCCCCGCAGTCCTGCCGGAAGTGAAGGCCGTCTTCGAAGGCGTCTACGATGCCCTCTGCGACGACATGAACACACCCGTCGCCATCTCCCACATCTTCGAAGCCGTGCGCATAATCAACTCCGCCAAGGCCGGGCAGATAAAGCTCGCCGCGGGTGATGTTGACACTCTGGTGCAGATCTTCGACGACATAGTGTTCGGCGTGCTCGGACTTCGCGACGAAGAAGCCGCCGAGGCCGGTTCCGGCAAGGTGGTGAGCGGCCTTATGGACATGGTGCTCGCCGAGCGTGCCAAGGCCAAGGCCAACAAGGACTGGGCTACTTCGGATGCCATACGCGATGCGCTCAAGGCGCTGGGTATCACCGTGAAGGATACGAAGGACGGGGTAGAATGGACGATAGAGTAGGTTCCTTCGCTACGATCGTACTGTCAGAAAAAGGGCTATGACCAAGTTTATAAGTTGGAACGTGAACGGCCTGCGGGCCGTGGCCGGAAAGGGCTTCGCGGACATTTTCGTGGACCTCGACGCCGACTTCTTCTGCGTGCAGGAAACCAAACTCCAGGCGGGCCAGATAGACATGGAGTTCCCTGGTTACACTTCTTATTGGGATTACGCCGACAAGAAGGGCTATTCCGGCACCGCAATCTGGACCAAGCATGTTCCGCTTTCCGTGTCATACGGTCTCGGCGAAGACGAACACGACCACGAGGGTCGCGCCGTTACTCTGGAAATGCCTGATTTCTACCTGGTCAATACCTATGTTCCCAACTCCCAGGACGGCCTTCGACGACTGGATTACCGAATGCGTTGGGAGGATTCATTCCGTGCCTATGTGTCGAAGCTGGCCGCCAAGAAGGGCGTTATAATCTGCGGAGACATGAACGTCGCGCACGAAGAGATCGACCTGAAGAATCCGGATACCAATCACATGAACGCCGGCTTCTCGGATGAAGAGCGTGCAAAAATGACGGAACTTCTCGGCGCGGGATTCATCGACACATGGCGTTCGCAACATCCCTCCGAAGCCAAATATTCTTGGTGGAGTTACCGCATGGCTGCGCGCGAAAGGAACGTCGGCTGGCGTATAGATTATTTCCTGGTTTCGGAAAACCTCGCTCCCCGCATCGCCTCAACCGACATTCATAACGAAATATTCGGTTCCGACCACTGTCCGGTGGAATTGGTAATAGAATAAAAAAAGCGGCCCGCTCAACCGAGCGGGCCGCTTCACCAATTAAAGATCCATCAACTGATCCTGAACGGCTTCATCCTTTCTGCCGACCACAATATCCTGGTAATCGGCAAGGCCGGTACCGGCGGGAATCAGATGGCCGCAGATGACGTTCTCCTTCAGACCCTCGAGGTGGTCGACGCGGCCGCGGATGGCGGCTTCGCTGAGCACCTTCGTGGTTT
>JAEENZ010000106.1 GCA_016283985.1 Bacteroidales bacterium
TTGGCGTAGTCAATGTTTTTCAGTTGAGCTTCGTCGGTGACGCTGGTGTAATACATCAGGCAGGTATTCAGCCTTAAAGACACCAGTGCGTTGCATACATCGCGATGTGTTTCAGGCGTTTTCTGGTAATAATTGTCGTATGTGATCAGATAGTCGGCCACTATCTCGTCGTAAGTCGCCCCGCACAATCCTTCAAGCAGCGCGCACACATATCCGGTGCGGTCCTTGCCCTCAATACAATGCACCACATAGGGAGCGGGGTGCGAGGGGAGCTCTTTAAGAGCCTCAATCAAGCGGTTGTTGTAGTCCTCTGCCGTGGGGTCGGCCTTGAGCGGGCAAAGAATCACGTCGCCATCTTCCCATAATGTATTGCTATAGGGAGGCATATCGTAAGAGAGCATCTTTTCTTCGGTATCGGCAAGGTTGAGCGCAGTCTTGACATTGGCATCTTCAAGATAATCCGACACAAACCAGGCACGGCCAATCTCGTTGCTGAACGGTGAAGAGCTGCGGTGCAATTTGCCGTATTTAATGTTCCCCGCCTTCACGGCACGGGCATTTGCAAACTCTGCATCGCTTAAAAATGAGTAGTCCGTGCGGCTGTTGGTGTAGGTCATACTCAAGGCCTCCTGCACATCTATGCTGCCGCCCTTTTCCTTCAACTTAATCACTACTTTATGCCCTTCAAGAGAGGTCAGCTCTGCCGGCAGCCCGGTGTTGTTGGCCGTGAAGCAGATGCTGGGGTAGGTGGGGTATGCCACGCACAGAAACTCGCCGGTGCGCGTATAGTAACCATCGTAGTAGGGCATTTCTATTGTTTTGCCGTCAACGATTATGGTCACGACATCGCCAAGTGTAAATCCAGCCTCCGACATATCGGACTCGGTGAAGTCCAGCATAGCCGCGCCAAACTCGTTATAGGACGAGATCTTACCCTGGATCGTGACATCGCTCTCGGGATAGTCCTTGGTACAGGAGGGCAGGAGTATCCAAACAAGAACAGCCATGCCAATGGCTAGAAGGTTATTTTTCTTGATCATATTTATTGTCGTTGGTAGTGAATTATTCTTGCAGTAAAGGTAATCCGTTTCTTTTAAGCTCAAACCGATACAGGTACAGATCTTTCCATGGGCCGGCATAAGTGACATATATGCCGCCTTTCCAGCCGCATACTCCTTCGGGCTCGAAGGGACCCACAACGCTGTCTGTGGGAAAACTCCAGGTCTGGCCGGTGGCGATGTCGTTGACAGTCAGGCAAGTTGGTTCTGCGGCAAATCCGCAGGGGAAGAATTGGTATCCTTTCCAGGCACAGGCGCCCTGATGCACGACGGGGTTGTTCATAAGCCCTGAAGCCTTTTTGTTTCTCACCGAAAGGCGTACGATTTTGCGATGTCTGGATGGGATGGGGAAGTCCCATACCTCTCCCTTCCAGTGCATACTCAGCCGGCGTGATTTCTCATTAATAAACCAGCCAGTGCCGCATTCTACAGGGACAGGAGTGTCGGTTAGGAATATTCTCTGAACCTCAACCGCATGGTCTGTATAGAGGTCATACACATAGCAGGAGCCGTCCCAGGTGCAGTCGGAGATATAGACCATCGGGAACTGTGAAGCCCGGGAATACTTCTTCACTCCAAAGGAGGCATTGTTGCAGTGTGACTTGTTGCCCGGCAGGTAATAGCACGAAACAAACTCTTTTGTATCGATATTGTAGACCAGGACCTGCCCGCCGTGATGGAATACGAAGACATAGCCGTCACGCACCAACAATCCCTGCGGGTGGCCGCTTGGCTCCACATCGTCCGGTGTTATATCGCCCAGGTTTAAAACAAGGCTGTGCTGCAGCTCAGGCTCCTGGGCATAAGCGGCCAAAGAGAGGGAAACTGCCATCAGCATACATATAAGATGTGAGAGTTTCATCGGAATGCAGGTCATAACCTCACCAAAGGTAAGCAGTTTTAACTATATTTGTAATAATGGAAACTAAATGAACTATATGAAAAAGTTGTTATTTGTGGCGCTTATCGCCAGCCTGTCTTTGTTTACATCCTGCGGCGTGAGTGTCGGTCACACCGGAGATTCAACGGGAACCATCTACGGCGTGTGGGCACTCGAGTCCAGAAATCAAGTCGATTACTCCGGAGTCCACTTCTATCTCTCTTTGAGTGAACCCCGCATCGCCCTTGCCAAGAAAGGGAGTTTCACGATGTTCGACCTCAAAGATGTAGATGTCGATGGCTCCCAGTTCTCTTACAACGCCTCCAAGAAACTGATCAGTTTTGAGAAGACCCTCTGGCTCACGCAAGGCCTAAACTATGAGATGCGCCTGTCAGGTACATACAAAGTACTGGAAATGACCCGCACGAAACTGGTCATACAGAAAGGCATGACTACCTATTCCTTCCGCAGGTACAAATAAGTCAGGCGCTGACCAATGAATATGAAAAGAAAGACTATTATCAGTTTTGCCCTGGTAATCATAGCTATTGCTTTGATGATGGCTGGGTGCAAGAATTCCGGCGTGAAAGTGAAGCCGGCGGCAGGCACTATGGAAGAGCCTCTGCCATCGGACATAATGCCCGATAATGTTCAGCAGGCATTCGCGAAGGCGATTAAGTACCATTGCCACGACCTGCTGAGCGACCTAGAAAACGATATATACGTATCCAGCATTGACGAGGTTGACCTGACCTCAACGGAGGGTTATGGCATCAATGTCACTAAAGCGGCAATATCCACCACCTTTCCAAACATCCGCAATACTCGTGCTCCGCAGGCCAAATACAATGCCAGCACGGGCGACCTCTGGCTTACCAGTTCAGCAATGGAAGGCACGGGCGTCCGTGTAGAGTGGCTCCATCAGATCCGCTTTGGCGATAACGACCTGGCGTACGTGAAAACAGAGGTCAACCCATACGGCGTGCAGCAAGAACTGCTGCAGCGCCTGGGTTACAGCATCAAGGGTGATACCATCTCGCTCTATGATAAAGACAAGCTGTTGGCCACTGTAACCAATTCCGTGAAGGATATGGGTGGCTTTGACAAAGAACAGCCGTTATGGATAGGTGAACAGTTGTTCTATGATGTCAGCAGCGGTGAGCCAAAGGTCATTTTCACTCCCGGCGTGAAATACACCACAGGTCTTGTGCTAATCTACGACGATATGCCAGAGCTGTCGGCGCCTATCACCATTGATGAAAACGGATTGTTTACCATTCACGATATTGTTATTCTGTCAAAATCGGAAATAAATGAAAAATAAACACATCATTACAATCCTGTCCGTCCTGGTTATTAGCCTCGTCGGTTGCAAGTCCCAGTCCGATAATTGCACCGTGAAAGGCTCCATCCAAGGTGTCAAGGAAGGAGCCGAACTTGAATTGCAGGATGCTTGGAACAGTTTTAAGGTTGTCGCCACGGCCAGTGTCAATAATGGGACCTTCGAGTTTCATCCAAGATTCAAGTCTCGCACCCACGTGTACCTGTATGCCAAGGATCCAAATGATGTATATGCCAATCCTTTGGACGGGGGCCAATTGAAGGATTTCTTCCTGGAACCCGGCACCATTAATGTCGATGTCCACGCCAATGATGAGGCTGATATGTACACGGGTGCGACAGGAACGGTCCTGAATGACGCCTACCACAAAATCCAGACTGCGGATGACGACGCCAAAGAAGTTCTTTGGGAAGAAGCAATCAGGGATGAACGGACGAGTCTCCTGGCCATAGAATATGCCGATAATGAATCCGGCGATCTCAGCAAAGCATCGGAGATACTGAACAGTTTGTCCCCGGGCCAGGCCAAGGACTATAAGAAATATATCGCCACTATGAAAAAAAGGTGGGCACGCCGGGCGAAAGCGGAAGAACGCAGGAAAATCGCTGCCGAAAAAGGTATGAATCTCCTTCATCAGCAATACATCGATATGGAGTATACGGATGTGGATAACAATCGTGTCAGCCTGAGTTCAATAGTTGCCAATCCGGCAAACCACTATGTTATCCTGGATTTCTGGGCGACCTGGTGCGGCCCCTGTGTGCAATCAATTCCCACGCTGAAGGATGTGTATGACCGTTATCACGACAGGGGACTGGAGATATACAGCGTTTCCCTGGATTTCAAAACCAAGGAGTGGAAAACCTTCGTTGCTGAGAATGGGATGACTTGGGTCAATGTTCTGGGCAAAGACCGCAAGGCTGTAGAGGATTATGGAGTCGAGTCCATTCCGACCATATACCTGATTGATTGCAAGACCGGGGAAATCCTTGTCCGCGACGCACACCCGGACCTCGACTCAATTCTGTCAAACCTCCTTTAACAGTTTTGCTTTAAGCCGCTGGCGTGCCTTGGTAACAGAGGCAGGGGAGATCCCCAGCAGGATGGCTTGCTCAGATACTGAGAATTGCAGGTGCGAGAGGATATAGGTGCGTATATCACCTTTCGTGAGGTCTGGGTGCGTTTCCCGGAGAGATTCTGGCGCAAGGCCGCCTGAATTCCGGAGCATCCGTTCCAATTCGGTCCACTCTTCATCCAGAATATAGCGGGGCTTTGCGCGAAGCTGCTGTAGCAGATGATTCTGTCCGACGAGCGCATGCATCAGCACATAAGAATCAACTTCACCGGCAGGACCTCCGCCTGCCTTCGGGACGAATCCCTCCCGCTCGTCGTTTCCGGCGCGGATTACCATCAGGAAAGCCCTGACATTTTTGCCGAGGATTTCGCTCACCTGCGGGATAGTTAAAGCACTTCTGCCGCCAATGCAGGTTGACGCAAGGCCAAGAGCCACCAGAATGAGTTGATAATAAAGCGTTTCGGCTTCGTCCCCCTGCAGACCGAAGGTTTCTGTTATGGCAGAAAGGCACTCTGGTTTGAAGCCAACGTAGGAATCAATGTAATCCTTGTAAGAAGCAGGTTGCGTCTGCGATTCCATAATCATGGAGAATAGATACGGCTCGTCCATAGCGAACCAGATAAAGGCCACGCCAAAGCCTTTGAAAGGAGGATTGAGCGCAAAGCCGTCACCAACCCGCTTCCGGTACAGTTTCCGGGCTTCATCCCGGACAGCATCCCGGACACCTTGAATGGATCCGTAAGAAGAGAAGATAGCATTGGCACCGCAGCCCAATGACGCACACAGGTTGCGGGCTGTAAGTGACGAAAGACCTCCCGCGCGCACCAAATCAAGGGCTGCGGAAAGGATTCTTTCTTTTGTGACAGTAATCGGTCTTGCCATAATAGATGTTCCGTTTCAGTACATAACAAAAGTAAGAATTGAAGCCGGAATGTCCAATCAGTTTTCAAGAATAATCCTCAATTGTCCACATCATTGTCCATATTGATTTTTATTTCGGAACGCTGGATACGCTAACTTTGCATCCGAAAAAATATGGACAAACGATGAAACGACTGATTGTATTGTTAATGCTCGCAGTAGTTGCGATTCCCGCTCTGGCCAAGGGTGACTGGAAGGGAAAGATTGTGGATGAGAAAGGCGAGCCTGTGGCTTACGCCAATGTGGCCGTGCTTTCCAAGACCGATTCCACTGTCGTGTGCGGCGTGGTGACTCAGGAGGACGGTACCTTCAATATAGTGACTAAAGAGACGGACGGCATAATGATGGTTGCTATGCTGGGCTACAGGACTGTGTATCTGGCGCCTGTCGACGGTGCTGTAATCACTTTGTCCGGCGATACGCAAATGCTGGAGGGGGCCGTAGCGAGCGCCGTCATGCCCAAAACAAAACTCACGGGGGAGGGTCTGCAAACCAACGTACGGGGTTCTGTATTGGAGAATGCGGGATCTGCCAACGACGTGCTGGAAAAGACGCCCGGTCTTATCAAGGGCCAGAACGGCTTGGAGGTGATTGGCAAAGGCTCGCCGGTGGTCTATATCAACGGGCGTCGTGTGAGCGATCCTACTGAGTTGGACCGCCTGCAAAGCAATGAGATCCAGAGTGTAGAGGTAATCACCAATCCCGGGGCCCAATACGATGCCACGGTGCGGGCAGTGGTGCGCATTCGCACCATCCGGCGCCAGGGAGACGGTTTCGGCTTCAACCTGAACGCTTCGGATGCCCAGTCACTGCGATGGACCAAGGGCAACGACCCCTTTGGCGCCATCAATGTGAACTACCGCACGGGAGGCCTGGACTTTTTCGGCGGGGTCAACTATGCCCGCAACACTTCCCGTCAGGAGAGTTACCTGGAGAAGCAAACCTTCGGAAGGACCGCCACTGGGGACGACTGGCTCTTCGAGAACAAGGGGACGCTCCTGAACGAATACATCGGCAGTTCCATCTATGGCAATGCCGGCGTGAACTGGCAGATGGCCGACAACCACTTCCTTGGCGGTAAAGTGGAATGGGGCCGACACCTGACATATAGCGTGCATACGGAGGTGAATGACAACGTGTTCGAGAACGGGGCGCTGGTCGATCGCCTCACCACGTTGTCGGATGACACGATGGGAGAGTGGACGCCGTACAACCTTGGCGCCAACCTCTATTACAACGGCCTCGTTGCGGGCAAGCTGGGCATCGACATCAATCTGGACTATTACGGGACGGACGACAGTTCCAAATCAGTCTCTATGGAGACGAGCGATATGACCCACAATGCCGCCATCCAGAGCGGCAGCACCAATGCCGGGCGTATGTATGCCGCCAAGGCGGTGCTTTCCTATCCTATCTGGAAGGGCCAGCTACAGGCGGGGACTGAGGAAACCTTCTCCCGCCGGAAGGATAATTATTCGGTGGAGGGGATCGACATCCCGGCATCGGAAGCCACGGTGAGGGAAGATAATATCGCCGGATTCGCTTCTTACGGTTGCTACTTGCCGGAGATCGGGCAGTTCAGCGCAGGTGTACGTTACGAGTGGGTGCATTATGCCTACGAGGATGCTGTGACGCCCGAAAACGACCTGGCCCGCGACTACGGCAACTGGTTCCCCAATGTATCCTACGCCGGTGTCATCGGCGCCCAGTCGCAGAATCCTGTCCAGGTGATGATGAATTACAGCGCCAAGACGCGCCGGCCCAATTACGCCAACCTTTCCAGCGCCATACGCTACAACAGCCGCTATATCTGGCAAAGCGGAAACGCTGGCCTGCAGCCGGAACTGTCCCACAATCTGAGCCTTACGGCGGTGTGGAAATGGCTGACCTTCATGGTCAACTACGCCCGCACGGACAATGCCATCATGACCTGGTCCTCGCCCTATGGGGACGAAGGCGTAGTGCTAGTGAAGCCCCGGAACATAGAGACGCCATACCGGATGATGTCGGCCTTTGTGAATCTGACGCCCACGGTGGGTCCCTGGACCCTGAATTACACCGTCGGCATCCAGCCTCAATGGCTTACGATTAACGCTCCTGACCCGCGCGAGGCTTCCGGCATCCGCGTAACGTCCTTCAACGGCAAGCCCATCTACTTCGCACAGTTGCTGAACACCTTGACGGTAGAGGGCGGATGGCAGTTCGAGCTGGGCGGTATGGTGCAGTCCACGGGCTACACGCAGAACCTGTATCTGAAGAATGCCTATGTGGACATCACAGCCGCCATCCAGAAAACTCTCCTTGCCGATGGCTCCCTGGTGCTGCGCCTGGAGGGTGCTGACTTGGCTGGCTTGGCCCACTACGACGTGGACTCAGACTTCGGCAGCCACACCATTATGCAGACAAACATGATGGACACGCAGAAAGTTAAACTCTCTATCCGTTACAGCTTCAACACCGCTCAAAGCAAGTACCGCGGCACCGGCGCCGGGGCCGACAGCAAAGCCAGAATGTAAAAAAGTTCCTATATTTGAAACACATATAAAGTATATTATCATATGGAGCAGATGTTTTGTCAGAGCTGCGGAATGCCGCTCACTCAGGAAATCTTAGGCACCAATGCCGATGGAAGCAAGAATGAAGATTACTGCATCTATTGCTATAAGGACGGGAAGTTCCTGCAGGATTGCACTATGGAAGAAATGATTGAGCACTGCGCCCAGTTTGTGGACGAGATGAACAAAGGCCTGCCGCAGCCCGTCACGAAGGAAGAATACATCGGCCAGATGAAGATGTATTTTCCACATCTGAAACGTTGGCGCAAAGAGCTGACACTTACGGATTCCATGCCGGAGAATCCCGCTCTGGCCGGAGTGAAGGAACTCATCGGCCAAATGGCCGATACACTGCCCATTTCCTTCATTTCATCAGTGGATGCGGAGGGCTATCCCTGCACAAAGGCGATGCTGGCACCGCGCGTCCGTGAGGGCATTAAAGTGTTCTATTTCACCACCAATACATTCTCCCTGCGAGTAGCCCATTACAAGGCGAATCCTAAGGCAAGCATTTATTTCTGCGACGCTGAGGGCTTCAAGGGGATGATGCTGCGCGGCACGATGGAGGTGCTTACGGATGCCGCCTCAAAGGAGATGATCTGGCGCGACGGCGACACTGAATACTATCCCGGCGGCGTCACCGACCCCAACTACTGCGTCCTCAAATTCACTGCTACCGACGGCCGCTTCTACAGCGATTACTATCCTCGCAGTTTTGTGATAGAGTGAGTGGCGAAACGCATTTGCCAAATGTCATATCTGTGCTCAGGATAGCAGGCTCTGTCGGCCTGCTGTTTTGCGAAGTGACAGGGTAGCCGTACTTGGTGTCGTGATTTTGGGGCAGACAAATCGCAATAAATGGGGATTTACCGCTAGAAGTATGCTCCGTAACTTTGCAGTTGAATAAAACAACTTTCTTATGAAACCTGCATTCAAAATCATCCTGCTGGCTGTCGCATACCTTCTTACATTCATTCTGGGCGCTACATCCGGCATTATCCACCCGGCATGTTATGCCTATGTCGGGGCCATCCTGCCCCTGCTGACCGCGTTCGTCTATCTTCTGACCTGCACGACAATCCGGGGCTTCGGTGCGGCGACGGTCCTGAACGGATTCGTGCTTGTCGTCTTCTTGATCGCGGGCGAGGCTGATGTTCCATACATTATCGCCACTGTTGTACTGACAGCGCTCGCCGAGATGATCCGGTACTTCTGCAAATACGACACGCTGAAGGGCGTCCGATGGAGTTTCATCCCGTTTGCCTTCTCCTTCTTCGCTTACACGTCCCACTGGTGGTTCGACACGGAAGGTTCACTGGCAGCTGCCGTAGAGGAGATGCCGGCCGGATATGACCAGCTGATGATACCGGTCATCGACAACATCCCCGTGCTGGTGGTCGTGCTGGTCCTGACCATCCCCGTGGCCATCCTCGCCATGAGGCTTGCTGAACGTTCGCTGAAGAAACAAACCGAAGGATTGAAATGAAACCGAATTACAAGAACTGGATGCCCAAAGGCATGATTTGGAGCTTTGCGGCGGGGACTGCCGTGAGTCTGGCGCTGACGCTGATTGTAGGCATAAGCTGGCTGAAGATCCTCCTGCTCATCCTTACTATGGTCCTGACCGGGGTGACCGTATGGACGATACTGATGTACCGTGCCTTCTCCTATGACGGGAAGCGTCAGATGTCCCGCCATATCATCGAAGGTGTGGCAGAGTATGTAAAACTGCCGGATGGTGGCCGATGCCTGGACGTTGGGTGTGGCAGCGGAGCTTTGGCCAACGCCGTGGCCAAGCGGAACCCGCAGGGCACGGTGACGGGCATCGACCGATGGGGTGCCGAGTACGCCTCCTTCAGCAAGAGACTCTGCGAGGACAATGCCAGGGCGGAAGGCGTGGCTGAGAGAACAGATTTCACGCAGGGGGATGCCTTGAAACTGGACTTCCCGGACGGTTCCTTCGACGCGGTCACCTCCAACTACGTCTATCACAACATCCCCAGCCGTGACCGTCAGGCAATCCTGCTTGAGACCCTACGCGTGCTGAAAAAGGGAGGTACCTTCGCCATCCACGATATCTTCTCGAAGGAGAAATACGGTGATATGAAAGCCTTCGTGAAGAAACTCAAGGACTTAGGCTATGAACATGTCGAACTAATCCCCACCGACGACGGCCGGTTCATGTCTCCCAGAGAGGCCAGGTGGATGGCACTCGGCGGATCGGCCATTCTCTTCGGAAAGAAATAATCATAACCCGGTTGCAAGGGATTACCCGTAGCTTTGCGGCAGCATGAAGAAAGAATACCAACCTCTGAACATGATCATGAACGGCCGCTACGCCGTTCTGTATGGGAAACTTGCCCCGGCCATCCAGAAGGAAGTCCTTTCCAGGATGGCCGGACTCATTGAGGAAGAGAGGGATTACGAGGACAAGGGCAACTACGGCCACTTCTGCAACATCCTTCCAACCATTGCCATCGACGACGTGCTTCAGCGTAACGGGAAGTCGCCGGAGGAAGCCTTCAAACTCATCTCCACACACATGTGGGCGGCACTGAATCCGGAGGGGTTCCAGAAACTCTCAAAGCTACCGTTCTTCCTCTCGGTGATGCGGAAGATCATCCCGCTGGGCTTCAAGTACGGCTCGGGCAAGGGCTGGAAGTACGTCTGGCATCCGGAGGACCCCAAGGAGTACTATCACTTCGAGACGCTGGAGTGCCTGTACAAATACGAATTCTCCAAGCACGGTGTGCTGGATCGCTTCGGCTCCATGTTCTGCCACAGCGACATCATCAATTACGGCAACCTTCATAACATCGATTTCATCCGTACGAAGACCCTCTGCCAGGGCGGCGACTGCTGCGATTTCCGCTTCGTGAGGCACCGCAGGGGAGAGGTTTGGGAACGTACCAAAAGTATTTAATCATCATTGAATATGAAACCTGCATTTAAGATTCTTCTTCTGGCTGTTGCCTACCTTCTCACCTACATTCTGGGCTCGTGTACCGGCCTCATTCACCCGGCGTGCTACGCGTATGTCGGAGCGATCCTGCCCCTGTTGACCGCGTTCATCTATCTCTTGACCTGCGCGACGGTCCGAGGCTTCGGTGCGGCGACTCTCCTGAATGGATTCGTTTTCATCATGTTATTGATCGCGGGCGAGGCGGACACGGCGCTTGCCATAGGCTTCGCCATCCTGACGGCATTGGCCGAAATCATCCGTTACCTCTGCAAGTATGATACGCTGAAGGGCGTCCGCTGGAGCTTCCTTCCCTTTGCATTCTCCTTCTTTGCCTACACAGCCCACTGGTGGTTCGACACGGAAGGCTCGTTGGCCGCGGCTGTCGAGGAAATGCGCGCAGGCTACGACCAGCTGATGATCCCGGTCATCAATAACATCCCCGTGCTCATCGTCGTACTGGTCCTGACCGTCCCCGTGGCCATCCTGGCCATGCGCCTTGCGGAACGGTCGCTGACGAAACAGACGGAGGGATTGAAATGAAACCCGACTACAGGAACTGGATGCCGAAAGGCATGATAGGAAGTTTCGCGGCAGGGACTGCCGTGGCGCTGGT
>JAEENZ010000107.1 GCA_016283985.1 Bacteroidales bacterium
AAAGGTAATTACTATGGCAACTTGCAGTCCACGCCGCAATCCAACAACTTTGCACAAACGCTACCCGCCCCGGTGGCCGACTATGCCAAAGAAGTATTTCGTAGTAAATACAATCTCGGTTTTTTGGATGCTCAGGGACCAATGAAGGAATTGAAATTAGAAAGCCGCTTAGTAGCAAAAGTCACTCGTTTTATTTTGGAACTTGGTAAAGGCTTTACATTTATAGGTAATCAACATGTCCTTCATTTCAACGCAAAAGAATATAAAGTTGATATGCTATTCTTTCACCGTGGCTTGCATAGGATGATTGCCATAGATCTTAAGGTGGGTGACTTCAAACCGGAATACATAGGAAAGATGAATTTCTATCTGACATTATTGGACCGATTGGAGAAATCTCCTGACGAAGAAGCATCGATAGGCATTATACTATGTGCTGAGAAGGACCATTTGGAGGTTGAAGTAGCACTTCAGGATATTGGAAAGCCGATTGGCGTTGCGGAATACCAATACCTGATTCCTAAAGATGAATTACTGCAAATCGTTTCCACCGAAATGGAAAAATCAGCAAAATTCAACTAAAAGAGGAAATGGTTGAGATATGAGGATTCGAACCTCAACTGAGAGTGCCAAAAACTCTAGTGCTGCCATTACACCATATCTCAATTCCGGGCTGCAAAGTTAAAAAAATATTTGCAAGTTCAAGAATTATATCTATATTTGCAGTGTACTATGATACTAATACACCAAGAATATGAATAGAAGGCTTTACAGGAGCAGGACTGACAAGCAGCTTGCCGGTGTCTGCGGAGGATTAGGAAAGTATTTTGACATCGACCCCACCATCATCCGTCTTGCATGGGTAATCGCGGCATTCTGCGCCGGTGGCGGCATCATCGCCTATATTCTGGCTATGATCATCGTTCCCGTCGAACCGGAAATAATCAGCAATCAGTAAAGGCTATCTTTTGGTCTTGAAGTAGTCGCTGACCAGGCTTCCGCATTCTTCTGCCAGCACGCCGGAAAGGACTTCCGTGCGAGGATGGAGGAGAGAAGGGGAGTAGAGGCTGTAGCCACGGCGGGGATCCGGAGCCGCATAGACGATGCGGCTGATCTGGCTCCAGTTCAGCGCGGCCGCGCACATGGGGCACGGCTCTACAGTAACATATAACGTGCAGTCCTGCAGGTACTTGCCTCCAAGCGCCTCGGTGGCTGCCGTTATTGCTATCATCTCCGCATGGGCAGTGGCATCGTGAAGCCGCTCAACCATATTGTGCCCCTTGCCGATAATGCGCCCGTTGCACACTATCACCGCGCCGATGGGAATCTCTTCCTCGGCCGCAGCGGCCCTGGCCTCCGCCAGCGCCTCGCGCATGAATCTTTCATCTGGTTCCATTCCTCGGCAAGTTAGCAAGATTGACGGGAAAATGCAAGCCATGTCATTTCTTTTTCTTTTTTGATACTCCGGTTTATCCGATATGAAACTCCCGTATGCGCGCGGGAGTTTTATTTTTGTGTTTAGTGTAAAAACACATAATGCGATGAAACTAAAGTACTTTGTGCCGGAGTGCGATGTTATGGAACTGCAATCTACCGGCCCCCTTTGTCAGAGTGGACGCTCTACCGAGTCCTTCGGTGTGTCGGGCACTTCGTTCAACGATGATGATTTCAATTAACAGGAGGACGCGGATATGAAAAAAATCATGACATATGCGGCCTTCTCGGCCATTGCGATCCTTGCCGTTTTTTCCTGCCAGAAAGACATCAGGGAGGACACCCACGAGGACCCCGTCGAAAAGCCCGCCATCGTTTTCTCTGCAACAACCGAGGAGCCCGTCACCAAGACTGCGCTTTCCGGCAATGACCTTGAAGGGTATGTGGTCAACTGGGCGAACGGTGATGAGATTACCATCGTCGATGCTGCGTCGAATGCGGGGGTCTACTCCACGACAAGCACCACGGCGCAAGGGACTTTCACATACGCTAGCGGCGCGGAGGTTTCCGTTCCGGATTATGCGGCATATTATCCGGCTTCCCTCTATAATGGTGGCACGCCCACACTTCCGGATATACAGACCTATACCCCCGGAAACATCGTTGGAGCCCCTACGTATGCGACCAGCAGCACCACGGACCTGCAGTTCAAGAACCTCTGCGGCATACTTCGCCTGAACGTGACCACCACAATGCCAGGGCAGAAGGTGCGCAGCATAGGTCTGCTTGCTGACCAACAGTTATGCGGGGCATTTGGCATAGTTAGTGATGCTGCGGTGCCGACGTCGGGCCTGGAAAACGACAGGTTCCTTTCCATGGATTGCGGGGCGGAAGGCATCGATATATCTTCGACTCCAACATCTTTTTATTTCTCCATTCCTCCGGGAGATTATACCGGATTGAGGATACATCTCTATACAACCGAAGGACTTACCCAGGTCAAGGTGCTCAAGGCCGACAAAACAGTCACGATAGAGAGGAGCACGATTACCGACATTTCCTTGTCGTACAACGCACTGGCGGCGGTCAACGTTTCACAACCTTCTCCCTGGAGCGGATCACCGAACAATTACTGGTTCGGCCCGGCGAGTTATGTCAAGATAACCGGCAGCAATACGGATTATATTATCCGGGTCGGCAGGAATACAACCATAATAATGGACAACGCAACCATTAAGCGTCTATATTCTAGGGGAGACATGACGGTAGTAGCGGAGCACACTAACCAGATTCAAATAGAAAACGGCCAGCCTTTTTATGTAGAGGATGATTATCCTGGTAACGTTATAATAAGAGGTACGGGATCTCTCACTTCGCTTACCGGAAACGGAGCTAACAGCATGGGTTCGGAAGGCACCAAGGATGTGGTAATCGAGAGCGGAACGATCCACTTCGACAACCTCTACGGTGAAAGCGGTTCCTCAAAAGGCCTTGTCGCAAGGAGCCTTACGATTACTGGCGGAGATGTCAATATCCAGGGCGGCAGCAGTTCTAAAGATGTTGGAATCGGTGTCAAGGTTGAACAGGACATCCTCATCACCGCCGGCACCGTTTACACCTGGGGGAAGAATGCCATGAGAGCCGGCGGAAACATAACCATCACCGGCGGGAACATCACTGCTGTAGGAACCAATTGTGTCTATTCATCAGAAGACTATACGGGGATATTGGCGGCAGGGACCGTTTCGATTACCGGCGGAAAAGTCAAAGCTTCCGGTGGCCCGGGCAGCCCTGGCATAGGCATTCGGAACGGAATGGCCAGTTGCGGTGACATCATTATTACCGGCGGCACGGTGACGGCAATCGGAGATTCGGCTGCCGGGATTGGTACCGGAAGCGCGGCTTACACCTGCGGAAACATCACCATAGGGCCAAGGATCACCAAAGTGCTTGCCAGAAAAGGCTCTGCCAGCATGGTCGCTCCAATCGGCCAGGGGTACTCCGGTTCCACGGTGGGAACGGTCAGCATCGATCCTTCTTTGAACATGGTGGTTTCCACAAAGAATTACACCGATGACACCTGGACACTGACTCCCACGACCGACCAGGAAGTTTCGAATGAAACTGTTGATTATGAGCATCACTCACTTGATGAAGACTAGGAGGACTGAAGTATGAAAAAGATTACAAACATATTGACTATACTTGCCCTCTTCGCCTCATTCAATCAGGCGTGGGCAATAGATACTGACGGCGAAGGCTACTACCTTATAGGCTCCGTACAGGACTGGAAGGATTTTGCTGCGTTGATAGAGACCAATGCAACTGCCAACGCCAGAATGACTTCGGATATTGACCTGGGCACCGACCAGACTATGATTGGCGACGGCTATTACAACACTGCCGGTTATCGCATTCCCTTCAGTGGCATATTCGACGGTCAGGGGTATACGCTCACCGTACACTACGTGACGGCGACTTTAGTGGATAAATATACTGATGCAGGAAGGTCCGTCCCCACATATCTTGGTTGCGCACCGTTTGGATATGTCGATGGTGGAACGATACGCAATCTCCATACGGCTGGAACTATTACCGCTACCCATGAAGGTGTAGCAGGAATCGTAGGTTATACAAATGGTACATCAACCATTGAGAACTGCCGTAGTTCGGTGGATATAACTTATACCGACAGCCATCGCGGAATGGGTGGAATATCTTATTTCTGTTATGGAGGTACGCTGACAATCAACGATTGTCTTTATGACGGAACCCTTACCGGAGGGACGACAACTACCGGAGCGGCCGGATTCGTTTGTTACAGGAGTAGTGGTTCAATCAATATCAACAACTCGCTGATGTACGGCACGCTTGTCAATATCGGCACTTCTGATTGCTGCACGTTTGTAAGGAATTATAGTAACTGCACCTTCACGAACTGTTATTACAAGATAGCTCTCGGTACCACGCAGGGAACGGCCGCCACGCTTAAGGAACTTTGCAACGGCACTACTGTTACAGCACTTCAGGCAAGCAGGGGAGAAACGGTATGGGTGAAGGATCCGGTGTTGGGCTATCCTGTGCCTCAACTCTTTGCTTCCGCCGGCCCGGCTCCGTCAACGGACCTTATGTACATTGCTGCAGCTGGCGAAGTCACCATATTGGGCTTTGCGGATGCCTTTATCCCCCCGGCCGACTATGCACTTGTCATTCCCAATGAGATTGCCGGTATGTCGGTCGTGGCGATAGGTGAGAACGCATTCAAGGAGAGTACTACTGTGGTGAGTGTCTCAATTCCTGCTACAATCACATCGATAGGAGCAAGCGTTTTCGAGAGCTGTAGTGAGTTGGTAACAGCTACTTTCGCCGACGGGATTATTTTAACGGATATTCCAAGCAGATGCTTCTATTACTGCAGTAAACTTGGGAGTATTGCCATTCCCTCATCGGTAACAACTGTTGGCACCTCCGCTTTTTATCATTGCGACGGTATAACCAGCCTCACTATACCATCTACTGTCAGAACCATCGCTGATTATGGATTTGATAATTGCCGTGGTCTAACATCCCTTACAATTGAACCTGGTGTAACTTCTTTGGGAGGCTGGTCGTTCCGGAGTTGTAAGCTGCTGACGGAATTCATCATCCCTTCTACGGTTACTACAATTGGCACATATGCATTCAGTTATTGCTCGGCCCTGGAAGAAGTCACGATTCCATCTAGCGTAACGTCTATCGGCAACTATATATTCAACGAATGCAGCGCACTTAGGGAACTGAATATTAACTGTCGTAACATTCCTTCAAGCCTTTGTGAGTCCAAAAAAAATCTCACTACGGTGGTTATTGGATCGAATGTCAGAACCATAGGTGAATATGCCTTCTCGTATTGTGAAGCTCTGAATTCTATCACTTTTGAACCGGGTGGAATGCTTACCACGATAGGGGCCAGCGCATTCCGTTATTGTTATGAACTTGCAGAAATAACAATCCCGAACACCGTTACATCAATGGGCGGGGGAATCTTCCGGGGGGATACAAAACTCGTTTCGGTGATATTCGCCGGAGGCGGCAAAATCACGTCTCTGGGAGACAACACCTTTTATGGCTGCTCTTTGCTTGACGGCGTAGTTATTCCGGGCACTGTTACAGCTTTGGGTAGTTCTGTGTTCTATGATTGCTCTTCGCTATCGTCTATCACCATCCCGGCCAGCGTGACATCCATGGGAACCAGCGTGTTCTGCAACTGCAGTAATCTGGCTTCCGCCACCTTTGGGCCCGGCATCAACATGACAACCATTCCCGGATCCTTTTTCAAGGGCTGCGCCAAACTTGCCGGCATCACTATACCGACAATGGTTACGACCATTGACGATGAAGCTTTCCGGGGCTGCACGAGTCTTCCGCCTGTCACGATACCTTCAGGTGTTACGACAATCGGAAAACTTGCGTTTTTCAACTGCAAATTCAATTCGCTTACAATCCCGTCATCTGTAACTTCACTCGGTAAGGAAGCATTTGCATGGTGTACCAATATTACAAGCATCGATGTGCCAGCTTCCGTGACAAGTATGGGAACTTACGTTTTCAACCATTGCTCATCACTGCGGGACCTGACCTTCTCTGCTTCAACCATGGGCGCTTATGCATTCCAGGAATGCGCAAGGCTTGAAAACGTTACCATAGCATCTTCTGTCAGGACTATTGATAATTATGTATTCAAGGATTGTACAAACCTGCGGACATTGGTCATCCCCCGCAGCGTGACATCCTTGGGAAGGTGGATCGTACAAGGCTGTACCAAGCTGGAGACTCTTGACCTCAGGGCATGTTCCGACCTTTGGGATCTTTACAAAGGGGGCTGGGATGTCGATTACTATTATGCGTCCGGAACCGACTTCGAAGATCTGGGCCTGACGATGCTCCTGCCTCCCGGCTCAAATGCCATCGGAACCGGAATGCAGGTCCAGTCTCTGGGAACTCCTGCGCAAGACGCATATGGATGGTATCTCATCAATTCCGCAGAAGACTTCAACAAGTTCGCCGCTATCGTCCGCGGGGATCCTACGGTCAATGCATATCTGGAGAAAGATATCATCCTGACAGGCAATGAGCTGACTTTAGGCGTAGGACCTGACTCAAGTAACAATGTCGCGTTCAGCGGCACTTTCGACGGCCAGGGGCACAGCATTACCGTCAACTTCACCGGTGCCAACAGAATCCAGCATCCGTACGGTGGTCTGTTTACATGGACGAATGGGGCGACGATACAGAATGTTTGGATGAAGGGAACGATGGAGACCACACAGCCCTCGGCCGGAGGTTTTGTAGGCGGAGTCACTGGAACGCTCACGATATCGAAATGCAAATCCAGCGTATCCATTACCGGCATCGTATCAGCTCTTACCGAGATGTATCTCGGCGGATTCCTTGGCCAACTGTATTCTGCCACCGTTTCGGTGAATGACTGTCTGACCACCATCACCGCCTCAGGCGGCACCAATGTCAAATATGTCGCGGGCATAACTGGAAGAGTTGCGAACAGCAGCACTTTTGAAATACACAACTGCCTGTCCATGACATCTTTGAGCGATATCACTTCTCCCGCTGCATTTGCCTGGAAATGGAATGATGGATCAACCGCCCTCGGAACTCATAACATATATTGGTCGGATGGTTCTGACGGGGATCTCGCCGCAGCGGCGACAGCCTACCAGACGGCGGTATCTCCCGG
Source organism: Bacteroidales bacterium (assembly GCA_016283985.1). Next base: position 7,169 of record JAEENZ010000107.1, read on the forward strand.
CCAGTTGGCCGATGGCAGCGTTGCTACTTTTCTGCAGATGGAACGCGGAGAGATTATCTGGGTGCAGGATCCTATCACCAATCAACCTGCATTGAAGCTATTTGCAAATGCTGCCATCCTGGCCCTTGCTCCCGCCACTGCCGCGACGGTATGGGGTGAGAGCAAATATGTGACGACTTTCTATTCACCTGTGTTTAATTACCGTTTGCCCGAAGGCGCCCAGGCTTATACCGTGGAACTGGACGGAACGGACGTGGTGTTCTATCGTGTTGGGGATCACGGCAACATTATTCCTTCAAATACGGCGGTCATAATCGTATCGAATTCCCAAAACATTGTGCTTACCGAGATGGAAAGCACTACGGTATGGGCTAAACCCGAGAACATTCTTACCGGCTCCGATACGGATGTTACAGTGACGGATGGCAAAGTGGAAGGCCGCACACCGTTTGTGCTTGGAATCAACGGCGGTACTCTGGGCCTGTACAAGTTCAGTGGCACAAGTATCCCGGCAGGGAAAGCATTCTATCTTAAGGAGGACTAGTCATGAAAAAGATAATAATAGTTGTTGCAGCGCTGTTGGGCGCATTCATATGGACCGGTTGCCAGAGGGAAGAACTGATCGACGATTCCTTCAATCCGGAAGTATCGGTTAAGGCAGACTCTGTGTGGACCATTTCCCTGAAGGCCATGAAGGGCTCTCCAACAACGAAAGCCATCTCCATCGGCGATGGTCAGACTGAAGACGAGACTACGGACCTTGAGTCAGTCTGGGGCTGGGATGATGTGGTAAAGGTTTACCTTGGGACAACTTGTATCGGTACCCTTTTGGCTGCTCCGGATCCGTCAGATTCGCATTATGCGGTACTGTCGGGTACGGTTACTGCCAGCGACATCATTGCGGGTACCACGAGGCTATCCTTCATCTGCCCTTCTGAAACTTTGGACTACACAGGCCAGACAGGGAGGTTCAATGTTTTATCGAACTTTACCTATACCATGGCTCAGGACGTGCTGGTGACCGATACCTTTGCCAGCAATATCGGAACGGAAACAGCTTATTTCGTTCCTCTCCAAAGCATTTACAGGATGAGTTTCCGCTTCCAGAAAGGGGGAGAAGGAGCCAAGACAGGCATCTCGGCCAAAATGGTGACAGTCTCTGGTGCAAACGGACATCTGGTCCAGAATCAGGGCATGTTCGATGCTTCCTTGACAGAAGGAGATATTATCATCGAGATGGATTCGGGGACGCTTGACCCTGTTTTCGTCGCGCTTCGCAACGGAGACGAGACAAATGCAGAAGTCTTTACCTTTACCGTCGTTGACGGGGATGGTGCTTCTTACCGTGGTACCAAGACCATTCCGGCCGGCTATAAGGCCAACGGCAGCTTTGTCAGCATGAAGAACGCCACCTTGACTTCCCGTATGGAAATGCCATTGAGCGCCACTACCGTGGATACGGTTTTATAAGCTATCGGTTTGATTATCTGCGTAATACTTAATATATTAGCAAAGTGAAACCAGCGCTCCAGATAATTGTGACTGCCGCAATTCTGGCATCATGCACCCCGGCTCAGCCCGGAGGGAACGTCGTTGCCGCTCCGGACGGGACGGAGTGGCAGCAGATGACGGTGGAGCGCCTGCCTGACCTTCCGACGCCGCGCGGCAGCCACCGTACCGTCATAGTCGGCAATGAAATCGTGCTCCTGGGTGGCCAGACCAACGGGTTCAAGCCTCTGGAAACGGCGGAATACTACTCCGGCGGCTCCTGGCACACGGTCCGCAGTCTCTACGCCCACATTAACGGCTTTGCCGCACCTCTCCCGGACGGGAGGATACTACTTGGAGGCGGCAGCGAGGCGGATTTCGGCATAGGCCAGAGTTGGGGTACGGAGATTTACGATCCGGTCTCCCACAGCTTTACCTCGTCCGGCATAATGTCGGTCAAGCGGGCAATGTCCTCGGCCCTTTCCCTGCCGGACGGCCGCGTAATCATCGCCGGCAACTGGCGTGCAGAGGACAGTTATGAAACATGGACCGCAGAAGCCGGTTTTGTGCCCGGAGAGGCGCTTTCGCCCGGTTGGGCAGAACCTTACATCCTTCCCGCATCCGAAGATGATATCATTGTATTCGGACCATGGAATCCACGTGGAGACGACCCTGGTGGCCTGGTGGACCATCTGGACGGCGCCCCGGAACAAGTCCCCTTGCTGGATGATTATGCCGTGTGTGCCAACTACGACGTCTTCCCGGGGGATATGCAGATTGCTGATTACACCTATCTCATTCCTGCGCAGAACCGTTCTACGGATGAACAAGTTGTGGTCAAGGTAGCTTCCGGGAAGATCTCCCTCCTCGAGATGGAAACACCTCTTACGGGAAAGGGCCCGGAAGGAGGCCCTGTGACCTGGACGCTGCTTCAGGTCGACCGCCCTTTCCGTATTGCCTGGGTGCAGGGGCTTGATTCGGTGAAAGGATGTCTTTGCCTTGCTCGCATCGCCTACGATGCCACCTTCGATGGAGGCAGTGCGTCGGTTTCTTACTATTATGCAGATATTCCAGGCGGATCGCCTTCAGCATGTGCGCGATTAATGCCGGGAGGCAGATTCATCCTTGCAGGCGGCAGTGGTTGGAAAGAGGGAACGTTTCCTGTGATGGTAGATAATTTCAAGGCTTATTCTTCAGCATATATCCTGCATACGGAGATGCCGTCCAGGTCTGGTATGCCCCTGTGGGCCATCCTGGCGATTATTCTGGGCGTGGGCTGTGTCGTTGTGATCGCAGTAACCCGCAGCAGGCGTGCCGGAGAGCCTGATGCGTCGGCCGAAGAAGGACGCCTCACCCGCAACCTCATGGAAGAGATGTCCGCCCTTATCGAAGAGAAAGAACTCTATCGCCGCAAGAACCTGCGCATCACCGACGTCGCTTCCGAACTTGCTACCAACAAGACCTACGTGAGCGTCCTGCTGAACAACATGTCCGGCGAAAGCTTCACCTCGATGATTACCCGCTACCGCGTGCAGTATGCCCAGAAGCTCCTCCGCGAGCACCCCGACATGATCCTCGACGAAGTGGCCGAAGAATCCGGCTTCTCCTCCCGCACCACTTTCTTCCGCAACTTCAAAGCCCTCACCGGCATGACTCCCCAGGAGTGGAAGAAGCAAAAATAAGTGCATGCTACTCTTTGAAACTTCCGAAAAAAGTTTCAAATTTGTAGTTGCTTATGAAACTTTTTCTGATTGACGGCCATGCCCTCATCTTCAAGATGTACTATGCCTTCCTGGGCAG
>JAEENZ010000108.1 GCA_016283985.1 Bacteroidales bacterium
CCAAAAAACCGAGATTGTATTTACTACGAAATACTTCTTTGGCATAGTCGGCCACCGGGGCGGGTAGCGTTTGTGCAAAGTTGTTGGATTGCGGCGTGGACTGCAAGTTGCCATAGTAATTACCTTTTATTGCATGCAGCAACATATTTCTGGACCACCCCTTTGAAATCACTTCCTTCGCATAGAATATTATTTGTTCATCAGACAATTCCTTGTTCAGTATCAATAGGTTATGGCCCCATGGCAAAACTGCGACAGCCTGTCGCAGTTTTGCTCCTGCATTGAAATAACGTTCGAAGAAACGTTTCATATCCCACAGATTTCTGGGAGAAACACCAATATCAGGGTATCGTTGCTTTAGATCTAAAGACAATCGCCTAATAACACCGCTCCCATGCTCGCTTTCTATCTTTCGTTCATATAGCAATTTCCCCAGATTCCAATGAATACCGGAAATCGTGGATGCTACTTGACGCGCAAGAGTTTGCCGAGCATACTCGATTTCTGCGACAGCCTGTCGCAGTAATTCGTTGTAGTCGAATTCGCAGATAGGTGTTATCATCTTTTTTGTCATATGCATATACCAGTACCAATGGACCGGTTTACAAAGATAAAAATATTTATATAACATTTTTGAAATTTGTTATATATTTTTTATATTTGCAGAGAATCAATCCCATTAGAGTTATGCGAACCTCTACCAAAGTTCAGACGGCATTCAGGCTGGAGACAGATTTGCTGAACAGGCTGAAGAGAAAGGCAAGGGCCAGGGGCCAGAGCCTCAACAGCTATGTGGAGAATGTGCTTATGAAAGATTCTCCGCTGGAACCGGAGCTTCCTAAGATAGAAATACCCGACGGGCCGTGCCCGCTGGTGGAAGCACTCAGATTCCCGGAAGGAACATGGTTTACCGAAGAAGAGATCGCGGCGGACTGGAAGTTGCAACGTATATTGAAAATTGACTGTGATTAAGCTGTTCATAGACACGAATGTCGTGATCGATACCATGGATCACGCGAGGACCCCGGAGTGGAAAAGCTCTGAGGACGTCATCAACCTATCCGCATTCAAGGATTACTTCCGGCTCTGTATTTCCATGAAAAGCATTTCAGACATCTCTTATCTGGGCTGCAAACTTGTGGGGAAAGAGCGCATCATACCTGTATTGAAACAACTGATGAACGACTGCAAGATCATTCCCCTCGAGGAAATCATGCTTTACGAAGGCCTGAAATCAGCCTGTCCGGATTTCGAAGATGCCATGCAGATATCCTGCGCCGAATCCGTGGACTGCAATTACATAATTACCCGTAATAAAAAAGATTTCGGCGCATACACCGACATCCCGGTATACACGCCGAAGGAATTCCTGAAGAAGATCACTACTCCATCAGTTTCTTGTACTTGAAGCGCTTGGGCTCGGTGTCGCCGAGGCGGGCCTTGCGGTTCTCTTCGTATTCGGAGTAGCTTCCTTCAAAGAAATACACACTTGAATCGCCCTCAAAGGCGAGGATGTGCGTAGCTATGCGGTCCAGGAACCAACGGTCGTGGGAGATGACCACGGCGCAGCCGGCGAAGTTCTCGAGGCCTTCTTCCAGTGCGCGTATGGTGTTCACGTCCACATCGTTAGTGGGCTCGTCGAGCAGTAGCACATTGCCCTCGTCCTTCAGTGTCAGGGCCAGGTGCAGGCGGTTCCTCTCACCTCCGGAGAGCACTCCGCAGAGCTTCTCCTGGTCGGCGCCGGAGAAGTTGAAACGCGAGACCCATGAACGGGCGTTGATGTCCCGTCCACCCAGCCTCACCCACTCGGAGTTGCCGGCGATGGTCTCGAACACGGTCTTGTCGGGATCGATGCTCTTGTGCTGCTGATCCACATAGGAAATCTTCACCGTCTCCCCTATCTCTATCGTGCCGGCATCGGCCTTCTCCAGGCCCATGATCAGGCGGAAGAGCGTGGTCTTGCCCGCGCCGTTGGGGCCAATTACACCCACTATGCCGGCAGGCGGCAGCACGAAGGACAGGTTCTCGAACAGGAGCTTATCCCCATACGCCTTGGTAACCCCCTTGAAATCAATGACTTTATTGCCGAGACGGGGTCCGTTCGGAATATATATCTCCAGGTTCTGCTCACGCTCCTTTGTATCAGCGGAAGCCAGTTTCTCGTAGGCACCCAGACGCGCCTTGCTCTTGGCATGGCGGGCCTTGGGGGCCATCCTCGCCCACTCGAGCTCGTGCTCCAGGGTCTTGCGGCGCTTGCTTTCCTGCTTCTCTTCCATCGCCAGGCGCATGGTCTTCTGCTCCAGCCAGGATGAGTAGTTTCCCTTCCAGGGGATACCCTCCCCGCGGTCGAGCTCAAGGATCCATCCGGCAACGTTGTCGAGGAAGTATCGGTCGTGAGTGACGGCGATGACGGTGCCCTTGTACTGCTGCAGATGGGCTTCCAGCCACTGAATGCTCTCGGTGTCAAGATGGTTAGTGGGCTCGTCGAGGAGCAGCACGTCCGGCTCCTGAAGGAGCAGGCGGCACAGGGCCACCCGGCGGCGTTCTCCTCCGGACAGGTTCTTTATCAAGGCATCGGCCGGAGGGCACTGGAGGGCATCCATGGCCCTGTTCAGCTTGGATTCTATCTCCCAGCCGTTGCAGGCGTCGATCTTCTCGGTGAGTTCGGCCTGCTGCTCGAAGAGGGAATACATCACCGTGTCGTCGATAATATCGCCAAGATGGCGGCACACCTCATTGTAGCGCGTAAGCAGGCTCATCACGTCGGCAACGCCCTCCTCGACAACCTCCTGCACGGTCTTGTTCGGATTCATCTGCGGTTCCTGCTCCAGATAGCCCACGGAGTAGCCGGGGGCCCACACGACCTCACCGCGGTAGCTTTTCTCTACCCCGGCAATGATCTTCAGGAGCGTGGATTTACCGGAGCCGTTCAGGCCGATGATGCCTATCTTGGCTCCGTAGAAGAAGGATAGGTAGATGTCCTTGAGGATGACCTTGTTGTTGTGGGGCAGGACCTTGCCCACCCCGTTCATCGAGAATATTATCTTTTCGTCTGCCATACAGGGGGCGCTTTACAGTGTCCTCTTGATTTCGACGATCTTGAATGCTTCGATGAAGTCGCCTTCCTTGATGTCGTTGAATCCGGCAATGCTCATACCGCACTCCTTGCCGGCGGCAACCTCCTTCACATCGTCCTTGCCTATCTTCAGCGAACCGAGTTCGCCGGTGTAGACCACGATGCCGTCGCGGATGAGGCGTACGGACACCTTCGGGACCATCTTGCCTTCGCGCATGATACATCCGGCGATGGTGCCGACCTTGCTGATGTGGAAGGTCTGCTTGATCTCGGCGGTAGCGATGACTTCTTCCTTCTTTTCAGGCTCGAGCATGCCTTCCATACCGTCCTTCACCTCGTTGATGGCATCGTAGATGACGGAGTAGAGGCGGATTTCGATGCCTTCCTTCTCCGCAGCCCTGCGAGCCTCGACGGTCGGACGCACCTGGAAGCCGATGATAACGGCATCGGATGCCTCCGCGAGGAGGATATCGCTCTCGGAGATGGCACCCACGGCCTTGTGGATCACGTTCACACGGATGCTCTCGGTGCTGAGCTTGATGAGGGAGTCGGACAGGGCCTCCACGGAACCGTCCACATCGCCCTTGACGATGATGTTGAGTTCCTTGAAGTTGCCTATGCTGATGCGGCGGCCGATCTCCTCGAGGGTCATGTGCTTCTGGGTCTTGATACCCTGGATGCGTATGAGCTGCTCGCGCTTGGCGGCGATGCTCTTGGCCTCCTTCTCGTCTGTCATCACGTTGAATTTCTCACCTGCGGCGGGTGCGCCGTTCAGGCCGAGGACGGACACCGGCGTGGAAGGGCCTGCCTCCATCACGCGCTGGCCGCGCTCGTTGAACATGCTGCGCACGCGGCCGAAGTAGCTGCCGCTCAGCATGATATCGCCCTGATGCAGGGTTCCGTTCTGCACGAGGATCGTGGCCAGGTAGCCGCGGCCTTTGTCGAGCGAAGACTCGATGACGGCACCGGATGCCAGGCGCTTGGGGTTGGCCCTGAGGTTCAGGAGGTCTGCCTCGAGCAGCACCTTTTCGAGGAGCTTGTCCACGTTGATGCCGTGCTTGGCGGATATCTCCTGGCACTGGTATTTGCCACCCCATGCCTCGGTAAGGATGTTCATCTGGGAGAGTTGCTGGTAGATCTTGTCGGCGGATGCGCCGGGTTTGTCTATCTTGTTGATGGCGAACACCATGGGCACGCCTGCGGCCTGCGCATGGTTGATGGCCTCGACCGTCTGCGGCATCACGGCGTCGTCGGCCGCGATGATGATGATGGCGAGGTCGGTCATCTGGGCACCGCGGGCACGCATGGCCGTAAAGGCCTCGTGACCGGGGGTATCCAGGAACGTGATGCGGCGGCCGTCTTCCAACTGAACGTTGTATGCTCCGATGTGCTGGGTGATTCCACCCGCCTCACCGGCGATGACGTTGGTCTTGCGGATGTAGTCCAGCAGGGAGGTCTTACCGTGGTCGACGTGACCCATGACGGTGATGACCGGAGGACGGGAGACCAGGTCTTCTTCCTTGTCTGCCTGCTCGGCGGATTCTATCTCGTTGGTAAGCTCTGCGCCCACAAATTCAACTTTGTAGCCAAACTCCTCGGCCACCAGCACGAGGGCCTCAGCGTCGAGACGCTGGTTGATGGACACCATCAGGCCCAGGCTCATGCACGCTCCGATGACGTTGTTCACCGGGGTGTTGTTCATGAGGGTGGCGAGGTCGTTAACCGTTACGAACTCGGTGACCTTCAGCACTTTGCCTTCGGCGGATGCCTGCTCGCGCTCCTCCTGGCTGCGCTGGGCGGCCAGCTCGCGCTTCTCCTTGCGGTACTTCGCGCCGAAGTTGTTCTTCTTGCCCTCGTTCATCTTGGCGTATGTCTCCTTGACCTGCTTCTGGATCTCCTTCTGCATCTCTTCCATCTCAGCCTCGGTCATGGCGGGCTTGAAGCGGTCGCGCTTGCGGCCCTTGCCGCCGGCCTGCTGGGATGCGGGCTTATTGTCTTTCTTGGCGCTGCGCTCGATGTTGGCTCCGGCCTTCGCCACGTCCACCTTCTGGGTGCCCTTGGCGATGCGCTCACGCTTCTTGGCAGGTTTCTTGTCAAACTGGGACAGATCTATCTTGCCCACCACCTTGAAACCGTCGTCGGTCTTGGCCGCAGGGGTCGGTTCGGCCTTGACGGGTTCGGGTTCAGGTGCGGGGGCGGGCTCGGGTTCCGGTTCGGGTTCGACAACCGGCTCCGGCTCGGGTGCAGGCTCTACAACCGGCTCGGGCTCTGCGACAGGCTCGGGTTCCGGTGCCGGAGCGGGTTCCGGTTCAGGCGTGGGTTCGGGCTCGGGCGTGGGCTCGGGTTCAGGAACCGGTTTCGGTTCCGGCTTAGGCTCCGCCTTCTTCCGCGAAAGAGTATTAGTGCGCACGATTACGCGCTCCTCCTCTTCCTCCTCAATCGCCTCCTCCTTCTTCTTCCCGGAATTCTCCAGTATGTCCGACATCTTTATGGCCCTCTCATTGGCCTCCTCCGCAGCCTTCAGGTCTGCCCCGAACTGCTTCTGGATGGCGGGCATGTACTCGTCGGAGACCTTTGCATTAGGATTCTCCTCGACGTCCGCGCCTTGGGTCTTGAGAAAGTCAACGATGTCCTGCAGTCCAATGTTGAACTGCCGCATTATCTTGTTCAGTCTGATTTCTGCCATATTTTAACCCCTGTATTCTTGATTAATCTTCAAATTCTGCGGAAAGGATGCTGCGCACGTCTTCCACGGTCTCCATGTCGAGGTCGGCCCTCTTGGCGAGGTCCTCGGGATCGATGGCGAGAACGCTGCGGGCGGTGTCGCATCCGATGCTCTTGAGCTTGTCGATGACCCATCCGTCGATGGTGCGGCCATATTCGGGATCGGTGAACTCTTCGAGTGCCACGTCATCCTCTTCCTCCGCTGCGACCTCTCCCTTTGGAGTCTCACGCCAGACCTCGATCTCGCGGCCTACCAACATTCCGGCCAGCTGCACGTTGACGCCGCCGCGGCCGATACCCTTCTGGACTTCCTCCGGAAGCATGTAAACCTTCACCTTGTCTTCGGGAGATTCGCCCATGTCGATGGAACTCACGCGGGCGGGAGTGAGAGCACGCTGGATGAGGAGCTTGGGATTGCTGCTCCACTGCAGCACGTCGATGTTCTCGTTGCGGAGTTCGCGGACAATGCCGATCACGCGACCGCCCTTGACGCCGATGCAGGCGCCGATGGGATCGATGCGCTCGTCGTAGGATTCCACCGCTACCTTGGCACGCTCACCGGGCACGCGGACCACCTTCTTGATGGTGATGAGTCCGTCTGCAATCTCGGGAACCTCCATCTCGAAGAGTCTGGCGAGGAAGTCAGGGTCTACGCGGGAAAGGGTGATGTAGGGAGTGGTATTGTTGCGCATCTCCACCTTCTTGATGATGGCGCGCACGGTGTCGTTCTTCTTGAAACGCTCGCCGGGAATCTGCTCTTCCTTGGGGATGTGGAGCTCGTTGCCGTCCTCGTCGAGAAGCAGCACTTCGCGGGACCAGGTCTGGTAGATTTCGCCGGTGAACACCTCGCCGACCTTCTCGGAATACTTCTTATAGACGTTGGCCTTCTCGATGTCCATGATGCGGCCCTGAAGGTTCTGACGGATGTTCAGGATGCCGCGGCGGCCGAATGCGGAAAGCGGGAGCTTCTTCGCGTAGGTGTCGCCCACCTCGTAGTCGTCGTCACCGCTGTCCTTGCGGACCTCCTCGAGGGTCATCTCTGCGGCAGGATTCTCCACCTCTTCCACGATCTCGAAGTTCTGGTAGATCTCGCAGGTACCCTTGTCGACGTTCACGATGACGTCGAAGTTGTCGGCGGAGCCGTAGGTCTTTGCAATCTGGGTCAGGAACACGTCTTTGAGAACGCCCATCATCACGGGGCGGTCAATGTTCTTCTCTTCCTTGAAGTCCTTGAAGGCATCAATCAAGGTTACTTTTTCTTCTTTGTTCATTGTATATGGTTTATTTTTCGTTTGCAAGCAGTTCGTCGGCCTCTTCCGGGCTGATGCCGGCAGTGCCTACCGTGAGGGCGTAGTCTTCTATGTCGCGGTCGAAGGCGGCCAGCACGGCGCGGTGGATATATTCGCAGTCGGCCAGGTCGGCTCCGCCGTCCTTGTCGATGGTTACGTCGAAGTTGTTGTCGTCGTCCGCGACGATTTCCACGATGCGGCAGGCGCGCTCTGCGGCGGCCTTTTCCAATACCGGCTGAAGTTCAGTTTTTTCCATAATCCATAATAAAAAATAGAGGACCTTGCGGCCTCTATCTCGTTCACGGGTACAAAGATAAGTATTTTTGGAGAAAAAACAAAAATACTCTACATTCGTATTGTGGATTTGACCGACTTCATACTTGAGCACGAAAACGACGACCTCGCCGCCCTGGTGCTGCACCGCGACCGCTGGCCGGACGTGGACGTGGCGCTTGCGGCGGAGTGCATCGCTTCGCGAAGGAAACTGCGCCTGAAGGTGCCCGAGTGGTATGCGGATCCGGGGATTGTATGTCCGCTGAGTTTGAGTGCGGAGCAGTGCAGCAGCACCGCCACGGCCAGCTACAAGGCCGCGGTTGTAGAGCCGGAGGCGAATGCACGCCTCAGCGTGCACGGCGGAGGACGGGACGGAGCCTGCAAAGCAGGCGATGTCGGTAGTCCGGGAGCCGCGGGGGTTCTGGGGGCAGAGCCCCCACAAAAGTCGATTCGCAGGATCGCCGATTTAACCGGCGGCCTGGGAATCGACTGCTGGCAGTTCGCCAAGGTGGCAGAGGCGGTGCTGTACAACGAAATGAATCCGGTGCTGTTCGAGGCGGCGAAGGCGAACTTGAAGCGTCTCGGATGCGATAACATCGAGTTCTCGCAGGTCTGCATTTCTGCGGAGACTCTGCCGGGGCTGCTGGATTCATTCAAGCCGGACCTGGTATTCGCCGATCCTGCCCGCCGTTCCGAAGGCCGCAAGGTCTTTATGCCGGAAGACTGCTCTCCGGACGTGCTGGCATTACAGGATATCGTTCTGGGGCGCGGATGCCGTTTCATGGTCAAGCTTTCGCCTATGGCGGATATCTCCTTGATGCTGCGCAAGTTCCACTGTGTAAAGGAGTTGCACGTGGTAGAGGCGGATGGCGAGTGCAAGGAACTGTTGTTGCTGATGGAGCCGGAATTCGCCGGCGAGACGACTTTGGTCGTAGCGATTGCCGGTCATGCCGGCAATGACGGCGGGGATTTCCGTTTTACCATCAGCGAAGAAAAAGCCGCTGCACCAGTGTTCATTTCCGCCATGCCCGAACCGGGCCAGCTGCTTTTCGAACCAGGGCCTGCACTGGCTAAAAGCGGTGCATTTAAACTTATCAGCGAAAAGTATGGCCTCCGGAAACTTGGTCCGGACACACATCTGTATATTATAGATTCAATAGTTTCCGATTTGGCGCCATACGGCAAATGGTTTGATATTCAGGAAGTTGCGCCATTCGGGAAGGCTTCCCTGCGCGATTTCGCCACCCGCTGGCCCGGCGCCGGCGTCACCGCCCGCGCCCTGCCGCTATCCAGCGACCAACTCCGCCTGAAGCTCGAATCGTTCTGGAACAATAATGCTCATTCCGGCGAACCCGGAATCCACCTTTTCGGCCTTGGTTCGTCAATCGGCCGATTAATCATCGCCGTCACTACTGATAAACTCAGATAACTATGTCCGGAAAAAGAAAATGTCTGACACTTGTAGTGGCGTGGTTGCTTGGGGTGCTGCCGATGACGGCGGGCGTCCCTTATGAGGTTGCCTTGCTGGGTGTCGGCGGACAGAACCGGACATGGGTCGGCTATGGTGGCGGGGCTCTGCAATTGAGCCTTCCGGTTTGTAAGAATCTGGACATACGGTCCGGTTTCCAGGGCCTCAGTTCCGGCGTCATGACGGGCCTTCTTCACGTGCAGCCCGCGTTTCCATTGAAGAAAGGACAGTTGTTCGCCGATGTAACCGGCTACTACGGCGGGTTTTACAAATACGGCATCGACGAATGGCTCACCGCCGGGAGCGTCGGGTGGCGGAATGATCATCTAAGCGCCCAATTCGGACTGAGTGTCCGCTGGATCCTGGACAGGGAAAGTACCGACAAAGTTGTGGAACCGATAGATCCCTTCTATCGCATTGCATACCGGCTGAAGACCGATGACGCCACCTGGAACCTCTCCGGGGGCGTGGCAAATTATTCCCGCTACCAGGTGGAAAGGGCCATGGAACCCGTTTTCTTCCTGGAGGGCTACTACCGTCTGGGAGAGCATCTTTCTCTGATTGGGGAACTGAATGTCAATCCCACCGGCATGTTTCATCTTACGGCCTCCTGGTACGGATTCAGTGCCGGGATTGGTTTAAGTTACCGCTTCGCCCTATGAAAAAGCCATTGATCCTCGTTCTGACAGCCCTCTGCCTGAGCGCCTGCAACGTCGATTGGCTGGGTTTTGTATATACGCGCAGCGGTGATGCCGACGCACGTTTTACACAGTCCATGGAGTATAACGCCAAGGCCGGATATGCATCCATTACCGTCACGGACGACAACTACAGCGTATTTGTGCTGACCGATGCGCATGTCACTGAAAAGGAAACCCGGAACATAGACCGATTCGTAACTGATCTGCTTGCCGATGAAAACGCTGCTCCTTTCTGGATCAATCTTGGTGACAGCGTCAATGACAAAAGCCAGGCGGACGTCTTCGCCAGCCATATCGGCCCTCTTGAGGCCGCCGGACTGCGACATTTTCCCACCGCCGGAAACCACGATGTCTACTTCGGCGAATGGAATGACTGGGTTTCACGCTTCCATACCTCCTCATACTGGTTCGAAGTCCTTACTCCGGGCCGCGGCAAAGACCTTTTCCTTTCCCTGGAATCGGCCGGCGGTACACTCGGCCGCAGCCAGCGTGCCTGGGCAGAGGAGATTCTGACCGACGGCCAAGGGAAATACGACCACATCACCGTATTCACACATACGCATTTCTGGAAGCGGGACATTTCCCAAGGCACAACCGGCAACTTCGCTCTCGAAGAAACCTACGACCTGGCCGGTCTCTTTGCGCGTACGGGCGTCGATATCGTCCTGACCGGTCACGATCATGCCACCGAAACGACGGTCTTCAAGGGTGTCCGTTTCGAAACGCTGGAAAGTCTTAAGATGGGCGATATTTCACCCGGCTATAATATCCTCACCTACGGCAAGACTATCGGGCGGAACTTCGTTCCCGTGGAGTAGATTACCTTAGCCAGCAGATAGATTCCGGACCTTCGTTGAACAGCAGGTCCATGATGGACAGGCCCTGCACGAAGCCGAACTTATCGCGGAATACCTGCCAGTGGGGCCGCTCCAGGCCCAGATCCTGCATTATTGTATTCTCTCTCTTCGGATGGATCAGCTCCCGGTAATCCTCCGCGGCCTGTGAATAATCAGCCGTTTCCAGAATAGACGGCGAGATGCCGATTTTGGAACAGAAGAAATCGATAAGACACCGGTTCAACTCCCAAAGGGTGGCCGGATGCGAATCCAGAATCGAAAACAGCGCATCCTTATAATAAATAAAAAAAGGTGATGAGCTGTAGGCAGATTCTATGGCCCTTTCCGTTCGCAGCACCCAGGGTGTAGTGTACTCCACGCGTATTTCCTTGATTGGCAGCGAAAAAGTGCCGTTCTCATGAACAACCGGCACGTTCAGCGATTCCACCCCGTTTGCCGTCAGGATCTGGCAGCGGTTGCGCCAACTCTGCTTCTGGTAGTTCTCGCACGCTTCCATATAAACAACAGAGTACTTCGCCAGGAGGGCAAAGTACTCTATAGGAGGAAAGTATGCTGTAGTCAGCAGCACTACTCAATGAGTCCCTTCTCGCGGGAATCGTTACCACGGACGATACCGCGCTTGGAGTTCTTGATGAAGGTCAGGATCTCTTCCTTCTCGGGGCTGTCCGGGAAGCCCTGCTGGATACGTGCGCAGGCATCCGAAATGTTGTAACCCTGGAAGTAAAGAAGATCGTAGATGTCCTTGATATTGCGGATGGTATCGCTGTCGAAACCGCGGCGGCGAAGGCCGACGAGGTTGACACCGGCATAGCAGACGGGCTCGCGGCCGCAGAGGGAATAAGGAGGGATGTCCTTGTTGACCTTGCTGCCTCCGCCGACCATGGCGTGCTTTCCGATATGGGAGAACTGATGTACCACGGTGCTTCCGCCGAGGATTGCCCAGTCGTCCACATCCGTCTCACCGGCTATGCCCACATAGCTTACGAGGATGCAGTGGCTGCCCACGGTGCAATCGTGTGCCACATGCACGTAAGACATGATGAGGGTGTGGTCTCCAATCCTGGTGACACCCTTGCCGCTGGCCTTGGTGCCGCGGTTGATGGTGGCGCACTCACGGATGGTTACGTAATTGCCTATCTCTACATAAGTGACTTCTCCGTCGAATTTCAGGTCCTGGGGGATGGCCGCCACCACCGCACCGGGGAAGATTTCGCAGTGCTCTCCTATCTTGGCATAGGGGAAGATGGTTGCGTGGGGATGGACCTTTGTATAATCGCCAATCTCAACGTTGGCGTCGATGAATGCATAGGGGCCCACTTCAACGTGCTCGCCGAGCTTGGCGAGGGGGCTTACGCATGCAAGGGGATGAATGTTTGCCATAATCTCAAATCAATTTCTGCACGGCTTTAGCCGCATTCGTGTTAATCGTATGGCCAGGTTTGTACGCGCTTATATGGGCCCGGAGATATCCTCCCGCGAGCCTCATGTCTCCGATCAGGTCCAGCAGCTTGTGACGGCCGCATTCGTCCGGGAAGTTCAGCACGAGATTGCTGAGATACCCCTCGGGAGTAACGGAGAGTTTGGGTTGCTTGAAAAGGTTAGCCATCTGGGTAAGGACGGCATCCTCCACGGGATGCTCCACGACCACGATGGCATTGTCGACGTCGCCGCCCTTGACCAGCCCCTGGCTGGCAAGATACTGCACTTCATGGAAGAAGCAGAACGTGCGGCAAATGGCTATCTGCGAAGCGTAATCCACTGTCTCGTCCCAGTGAGCGGTCTGCACGCCGAGCACGCGGGAGCCGAAGTCTACGGTTACATCGTATGAAAGATGGTCGGCAGGCTCGATACGTACCCAGGATCCACTCGCCTCATGCTTGATCTCGACGGTTTCGGGAATATCGAAATACCTGCGTTCGGCATCCTGCTCCACCAGGCCGTCGGCTGCGAAGGCCTTGACATAGAAACGGGCTGAGCCGTCCAGGATGGGCACCTCGACGTTGTCGATCTCCACGATGGCATTGTCTATGCCCATGCCCGTGAAGGCAGACATCAGATGCTCGATGGTGGAAACTTTGGCTTCTCCCTTGGAAATGACCGTGCAGCGTGCGGTATTGGAGACGTTTTCAGCAAGTGCGGGGATTGTGACACCAAGGTCGGTGCGGATGAATACGAGACCCGTTCCGGCAGGGGCCGGAGATACTTTCATCTTTGAACTGGTTCCGGTGTGGAGACCTTTTCCTTCAAATGTGTAACTCTTGCTGAGGGTGCGTTCTTTCATAATAGCCCGCAAAGATAGCAAATTTTTCTATTATCTCTAAATTACTCTCCCCCAGCCTGTTTGAACTTTGCGTAGCTGCGCATGTAGAGCATGTGCGGGATGGCCGGAGAGCCGAGTAGTATCTGGCCGCTCTTGCGCACAGGGCCGGCGATTCCGGCCTGGGCGCCAACGGTGGTATTGTCGGCTATCTTGATATGCCCCATAATGCCCACCTGGCCTCCAAAAATGCAGTTCTTGCCGATGATCGCGGAACCCGCCACGCCGCACTGGGCGGCCATCACGGTATTGTCCCCTATCACCACGTTGTGGGCTATCTGGCAGAGGTTGTCGAGACGCACGCCGTTGCCGATGATGGTGGATTCCATCTCGGCACGGTCGATGGTCGTGCCGGATCCTATTTCTACGTCGTTGCCAATGACAACATTGCCGAGGTGCTCTATCTTCTTCCAGCTGCCGTCCGGCTGAGGCGCGTTGCCGAAGCCGTCGGAACCGATGACGCAGTTGGCATGGAGGATGACGTTGTCTCCTATCTTCATTCCGGGGTAGATGACCACGCCCGGATAGATTATGCAGTGATGCCCGATTACGGTGCCTTCGCCTATGGTAACGTTGGAATGGATGATGCCGTAATCCCCTATCCTGCAGTTCTTTCCGATGACGGTACCGGCTCCGACGGAGACCTTCCTGCCCAGCTTGGCACTGCAGGCGATGCGGCAGCTCCACGCACGGTGGCGCTTGTACATCTTCCGCTGGTCGGAAACATACTTGAGAAGCTCGGCTACCGCGTTGTAGGCATTCTCCACGCGTATCATCGTGGGCCCGACTTTCTGTTTGGGTTCAAAATCAGCATTCACCAGAAGCACGCTGGATTTGCTGGTGTACACGTACTGTTCGTACTTCGGATTTGCGTAGAAGCTGAGCGCTCCCGGCTTGCCGTGCTCGATCTTGGCAAAGGTGGTAATCCGAACTTCGGGGTCACCCTCGACGGTGCCCCGAAGAATTTCTGCTAACTGCTTGGCTGTCAACTGCATCATTTAAAATCTCCATCCGAGTGTTAATACCGCGTCAAACTGGGAGAGAGCAGATTTGACAGACGGCGATACTATATCGTAGGTTTTCCCTCCAACAATACCATCAGTATGGCTGAGATAATTGTCGTATGGGACATATTGACTGTCGTTCAATTTCGTGCGGCGGAAGGCTATGTCGGCATAGAATGATCCGGGAGACGAATACCCGGCGCCGAACGAATAAGAAACGATCCTGTCCGGAGCGTACTGGGCGGAACCGTCCACGAGCGAGTACTTTCCGCTTTCATAGTCGTTGAACCATCTGTCGTAGTCGGCCGCATAGACGGTGTAACCTTCGTTGTCGGTGTAGTGGCGTTCGGGGCTGGTGGACATGTTGAAACCCGCACGGAGCGTGAAAGCCGGCATCACCCTGAACTCAGCACCTATCCTGAGGTTCTGCTGCAAACCACAGAAGAGCTTGTTCAGACGGTTGACACGGTAGAAAGGATCCTCATAGGTGAATGTTGCGTCCACGTATTCCTGGCTGAACTTCATCACGCTGTAGTCCGTAAGTTCATAGTCCACGCTGAGAAGGCCGGAGCGGCCGAGAGTGTAGGCCAGGCCGAAGTTCGCGGTGTAGGGCGAACGGAAGTTGTAGGAAGCCTCGGCAGGATCGGAAGAGGACTTTGCGTTTTCGCTGGCATCCTGGAATTCCGAGTTCACCTCCACGGACCATCTTTCACTGATGGTGTAGGCCGTAGGGGTCTTTATGGCTGCGCCGATGCGCACACCGGCCGTGGGCAGCCAGATGACTCCTATCTGGGCATTGATGCCGCTAATATCGGCCACGTAATTGTATTTGTACGTGCTGCCGAGATAGTGGGTGGCTTTGCCCTTCTCATAAGTCTTGCTGCTGGAGCTGTAGTATTCAGGTGTGACAGGGAAATCGGAGGGATCCTGAGCAGCCTCGTTGTAGTATTCGGAGTATTTGTATCCGCCGACCGGCATGTTCAGGTTGACGCCCAGGAACAGGCGGTTGTCGATGTTGACTCCGTAGTTCATCACCACGTCGTTCTTGGAACCGGTGCTGGTCACGCCTATGTTCTGCTTCAGCACTCCGAGCATCTCGTAACTGTAGTCGGAGCCCGTCTTGGTCACGGTTTCGGCGGAACCGAAATACGTGCCGGCGTCGCTGTTGTAGTTTATGAGGCCGCCGTCGTATGCACAGATGGAATTCCAGGCATAACCGGAATCGAACATGTTGCTGTCTCCAAGGATATTACCGGGCATGCCGCTGGCGAAAGTGGCCAGGGCTCCGGTCATGGAAGTATGATTCTCAAGCCCGGACGCGGAGAATATCTGCGTGTATGTCTGGCTGCGGTTCATGATGAAGCCGAAGTTCCAGGACAGGATGCCGGTGCGGTTGCCGGTCTCGAAACAAAGGTTCATGCCGATGTTGGGGATCGTCATCCGGGTTTTGCCGTTCTCGAAGCCTCCGTTATAGTTCGGAGCGCTCTGGGTGGCTGAATCGTATGAGGGTGCATAGGATGAAACGCTGTTCGAAGTCGTCCATCCGGTAGAGAATTCAAACTGAGAGAAAGCCGAAACCGATCCGCCAGCAGGGTTGATGGAAATGGTGCCGAGATCTCCGCCGATGGCGGTTACCGCGTTGCCCATGCCCAAGGTCCTGGCGGTGCCGTAGAAATTGTTCTGGCTGAATGTCAGGGCATCCGACACCGTCTGGCCCGAAGCGAGCGCAGCGATAAGCATCAGGGATGCGAGTGAAGTTATTGTCTTTTTCATTTTCTTGACCTGTTTAAGTTGGGATTACCTGCCGCTGCGGCCACCACCGCCTCCACTGCTGTGGCTGCTGCCGCCGCTGCTGTGACTGCTTCCGCCTCCGCTGTATCCGCCGCTGCTCCTGCTACCGCCGTAGCTGGAACTGCTGCTCGAGGAGCTGCGCGAATAGGAGCTGTTGGAACTGCTGCGGGATGCGCTGGATGAAGAACTGCTGCGGGAATACGAACCGACGGAGCTCGAACCGGAACTGCTGCGGGAACTGCCGCCGCTGCGGGAATAGATGCTGCCAGACGAAGAACTGCTGCCGGAAACACCGCTGCGGGTGTATGCTGAGCCTCCGGTTGAGACGCCCGCGCCGCTCCTGCTGCCGCTATATGAGCTGACCCCGGACCTGCCGCTTATCCCCATTCCCCTCGAGCCGGTATAATTGCCGCCCTTGACCTCCGAGCGGGACGTGCCGCGATAGTGATAGTAGTTGTCGTTGTAGTAATGGGGATAATGATAGTGGCCATAGTACGGGCCATACCAGGGATCGTACCATCCGCCATAATACCAGGGATCGTACCAGGAATAATATGAACCGTACCAGGGACCGTACCACGGATCATACCATCCGCCCCAGCCGTATCCGTAACCGCCGTACCAGCCGCCATACCAGCCATGGCGCCAGCCGCCGTACCAGCCGTAGTACGGACGGTACCAGTTCCAGCCCCATCCCCAGCCATAAGGATCCTCGGCGATTACGACGAGGGTGTCCCTGCGGCCCTGCTGTTCTTTCTTTATCTGTTCGGCGGCAAGGCGCTGGAAGTCCTCCTCGGTGAGAGGCTCGACCTTTTGCATGTCCTTGTCGAAACCCTTATAGTAGATGCCATCCTGGAAGCGCTGTACGGAGCCGTACTCGCCTGAAACTCCGCAAGATACTGCGAGAATCACCAGAGAGAGCAACGATATCGTTCTGCGTGCCATAATCCAATCTCCTTTAAATTTTGTATATTTGCACCGTCCTAAATGCGGACGCACATTTTACTTCTGTTTATAATTAGATGCAAATATCGCAAAAAAGCGCAGATTTTTCTTAAGTTTTTTATGGCAAAAGAGATTACACCGAGAGCGGAGAATTATTCCCAGTGGTACAACGACATAGTAGTCAAGGCAGACCTCGCCGAACAGTCGGCAGTGCGTGGCTGCATGGTCATCAAGCCCTATGGCTATGCAATCTGGGAGAAGATGCAGTCCATACTCGACAAAGCATTCAAGGAAACCGGCGTGCAGAACGCCTATTTCCCCCTTTTCATACCCAAATCCTTCTTCAGCCGCGAGGCTGAGCATGTGGCCGGGTTCGCCAAGGAGTGCGCGGTGGTCACCCACCACCGCCTGATGAACGATCCGGACGGCAAGGGAGTGGTGGTAGATCCCGATGCCAGGCTCGAAGAAGAACTGATCGTGCGTCCTACCTCTGAAACCATCATCTGGAGCGTCTACAAGAACTGGATCAAGAGCTGGAGGGACCTCCCCATCCTCTGCAACCAGTGGTGCAACGTGGTCCGCTGGGAGATGCGCACGCGACCCTTCCTCCGCACCGCGGAGTTCCTCTGGCAGGAAGGCCACACCGCACACGCCACCGCCGAAGAGGCCCAGGCCAAGGCCGAGCAGATGGTGCAGGTGTATGCCAAGTTCGCCCGCGAGACAATGGCAATGCCGGTTATCGTGGGCCACAAGAGCCCCAACGAGCGTTTTGCCGGCGCCCTCGACACTCTTACGATCGAGGCGATGATGCAGGACGGAAAGGCCCTGCAGGCCGGCACGTCCCACTTCCTCGGGCAGAACTTCGCCAAGAGCTTCGAGGTGCAGTTCGCCAATAAGGAAGGCGGTCTCGAGTATGTCTGGGCCACATCCTGGGGCGTCAGCACCCGCCTGATGGGAGCCCTCATCATGGCCCACAGCGACGACAACGGCCTCGTACTTCCTCCCGCCCTCGCACCCATCCAGGTGGTGATGGTGCCTATCTACAAGACCGACGAGGAGCGCGACGCAGTGCTGGCCAAGTTCGAATCTATCGAGAAGGCCCTCGCCGCCAAGGGCGTGAGCGTGAAGATAGACAGCCGCGACACTCTCCGTCCCGGTTTCAAGTTCGCCGAATGGGAAGCCAAAGGCGTGCCGGTACGCATAGCCCTCGGTGCCCGCGACCTTGCCGCCGGCACGGTCGAAGTGGCCCGCAGGGACACCCTCGAGAAGGCCACGGTGAGCCTCGAAGGGGTAGATGTCTACATTGAAGACCTGCTCGAAAAGGTGCAGAAGAACATCTACGACAAGGCCCTCGCTTTCCGCGATGCCAACATCCGCAAGTGCGACGACTGGGAAGAGTTCAAGACTGAGATCCAGAAGGGCGGATTCCTTCTCTGCCACTGGGACGGCACCGCCGAGACCGAACAGGCCATCAAAGATGAAACCAAGGCCACTATCCGCTGCATCCCTGTAGACAGCTGCGTCTGCGAAGAGGATGGCGTGGACATTTATTCCGGCAAGCCTTCGAAAGGCCGTGTAGTATTTGCAATTGCTTATTAATCATTTTGTTATGAAAAAGATAATCCTTCTTGCCGTTGCCGCTCTCGCGGGATTCGGCGTATATGCTCAGGACGATGCACAGAAAGCTGCCGCCGAGGCGGCCGCGGCCATCGCGGAGGCTCCCATCGTGGAAGAGCCCCAGCCCAAGCCGGTCTACTGGACCAAGTCCCTCATGACCAACCTCAACTTCGCACAGACGGCCCTCTGGGACTGGGCTGCCGGCGGTAACGACAACTACACCATGACCGGTTATCTGGATGCCAACGCCAACTATGCGAAGGAGAAAATGATATGGAACAACCGCCTGCAGGTCGACTACGGCTTCCTCTATTCCGACGACAAGCCCATCCTGCAGAAAGTCAAGGACCGCATCTATTTTGAATCGAAGTGGGGCTATGAGACTCCCATCCAGCATCTCAGCTACTCCGCCAACTTCGACTTCAAGACCCAGATAGACAACAACTACAAGTACGGAACGCCCACCGGCATCACCGGAGAGCCCACCAAGGCAGACTGGCTTGCGGCTCGCGAGCTCAAGTCCGGGCTCTTCTCCCCCGCCTACTCCACCCTCGGTATCGGTCTTCTGTGGACCCCGAAGTCCTGGGTCTCAGTTAACGTTTCCCCTCTCACCGGAGGATTCGTAATCGTGGACAACGAGGAGCTGCGCAAGACCTACGGTATGGAGCTCAGGGATCTGTCCGCCACCGAGCAGGCGGCCTATGACGCGGCCGTGGCAGCCGGAACTGCTACCGGATCCTACTACAAGAGCAGCCGTTTCGAACTTGGTGCCCAGGTCAAGACCGACATCAATTTCGTGGTGAACGACAACCTGAAGTACACCACCCAGCTCGTACTCTTCTCCAACTACCTGAAGAATCCCCAGAACATCCGCGTGAACTGGGACCAGAAACTCTTCTGGAAGATGGCCAAGTTCTTCACCATGACCTTCTCCACGAACCTGATCTACGATGATACTGTTCTGATTAAGAATGATGACCATCCGAACGGCTTCCGCACCATCCAGTTCAAGGAATTCTTCGAGATCGGATTCTCCTACACCATCAGCTCCAAGAAATAATGAAAGTGCTGCTTGCAGTGAGCGGCGGCATCGATTCGATGTATATGGCCGAGAGGGCTCCCGAGTTGTTTCCGGGGGCCTCTTTCGCTGTCTGCCACTGCAATTTCGGCCTCCGCGGCGAGGAATCCGACGGAGACGAGGCTTTCGTGCGCGACTGGTGTACCCGGAAAGGGATGCCGCTGTTCGTGAAGCGTTTCGAGACTTCCGTTTACGCGAAGGAGGAGCACGTGAGCATAGAGATGGCCGCACGCGAGCTACGCTATGCCTGGTTCGACGAGCTCTGTCGCGAGGAGGGTTTCGACAAGGTGGCGGTGGCGCATAACGCCGACGACAACGCCGAGACCTTCTTCCTCAACTTCCTCCGCGGCACCGGCACCAGGGGGCTCAGGGGCATGAGCGCCCACGGGCGCATCCTACGCCCTCTTCTGGGCATCTCCCGTGAGGAAATCCATGAGTGGATGACCTCGCGCAACCTCACCTGGCGCGAAGACAGCACCAACGCATCCGCCGCCTACAAGCGCAACCGCCTCCGCAACGAGGTCATGCCCGTGCTGCGGGAGATGAATCCTTCCCTGCCGGACTCATTCCGGAGGGCGATGGAACACATCTCGCAGGTGGATGACATCGCGGAGGATTACTTCCTGGGCGTACGGGATTCGGTGTGCACCGACGGGGTGGTTTCGGTGAAAGCGCTGATGGCGCTGAAGCATCCCAAATACGTGCTCTACCGCCTTGCAGAGCCGGTCGGGCTGACGGAAACCGCCCTCGACAACCTGTGGGACGTGCTGGTTTCCGGAAGGCACCTGGCGGGCAAGGTCTTCGTGGGCAAGAACGGAGAAATCCGCGGATGCGCCAAGTGGCGGCTGGCCATAGTTGTTTTCGACAAATCTTCTTAACTTTGCATCATGGCAAACAAGACTTCGATACCTAAAGGAATGAGGGATTTCTCCCAGCAGGAAATGGCTGAGAGGAATTACATCTTCGACACCATAAAGAGCGTCTTCCGCACCTTCGGATATGCGCAGATCGAGACTCCGTCCATGGAGAGCCTCTCCACCCTGCTCGGCAAGTACGGCGACGAGGGAGACAAGCTCCTTTTCCGCGTGCAGAACAGCGGAGAAAAGGCCGCCCAGGCCCCTGAAAAGGGCCTCCGTTATGACCTGACCGTGCCCTTTGCCCGATTCGTGGTGATGCATCAGAACGAGATTTCCTTCCCCTTCAAGCGCTTCCAGATCCAACCCGTCTGGCGTGCAGACAGGCCGCAGAAGGGGCGCTACCGCGAGTTCTACCAGTGCGACGTGGACGTGATTGGTTCGAAGTCCCAGCTGAACGAACTGGAGCTGGTGCAGATAGTGGACAAGGTGTTCGCGATGCTGGACATACGCGTAGTTCTTAAAATAAATAACAGGAAGGTCCTGACCGGCCTGGCGGAGATCTGCGGCGCGCCGGATAAGGTGGTGGACATCACCGTGGCCATCGACAAACTGGACAAGATCGGCCTGGATGCCGTAAAGGATGAGATGCGCGAGAAGGGGTTGACCGACAGCGCAATAGCAGTGCTGGAGCCCGTGCTCACCCTGAGTGGTTCCACCGAAGAAAAACTGGCAAAGATGCGCTCCATCATGAGCGGTTCCGAAGCCGGGTTGCGCGGTTTGGATGAACTGGAAGAACTCTTCGGGCTGATATCCGCCGCAGGCGTGACCGTGCCGGTTGAACTCGATCTTTCCCTCGCCCGCGGGCTCAATTATTATACAGGCGCCATCTTCGAAGTGAAGGCTCTCGACTGGGAAATCGGCAGCATCTGCGGAGGCGGACGTTACGACAATCTCACCGGCATCTTCGGGCTTCCGGATATGTCCGGAGTTGGCATCTCCTTCGGTGCAGACCGCATCTGCGACGTGCTGAAGGGGCTGGAAAAGTTCCCCGCCGGGCTGCGTTCCACTACCGACCTGCTCTTCGCCAACATGGGCGAGGCCGAGGTGAAGTACCTTCTGCCAGTGGCATCCGCGCTTCGCGCAAGAGGCGTCGCAGTGGAGATCTATCCGGATTCCACAAAGCTGAAGAAGCAATTTGACTTCGCCGACCGCAAGGCCATCCCGTTCCTCTCCATCACAGGCGCGGACGAAGCAGCCGCC
>JAEENZ010000109.1 GCA_016283985.1 Bacteroidales bacterium
AGGAGCTTGCCGGCGCTATTGCAAATAATTTTATAGATGCGGTCGTCGGGGATGCTGTGCTCCGTGGGAATGTTGTGCCTGAAGACGGAATATCTGCTGCCGTCGAAAGATACAAGCCCATTCAGCCCTCCGAACCACATAGTGCCCAGACTATCCTGGCAGACGGTTTCTATGTTGATTCCGGTGGTCTCTGACGGAAGGCTGTGAAAAAACAGCGACCCGGTAAGCAAGGATATTAATATGTGTGACAAAAATGACATTTGCACAAAATTAACAACAATTTTGACAAATGCGATATTAATTGAAAATTAGTCCAATTACCTTTGCGATGAACGAAACTGATAACCAGACCAAAATGTATTTACTTTCAAACGTTTTCAAAATTGCTGTCGGTTGTTTGATGCTGACCCTGGCATCTTGCGGCACGGCGAAACTGTCGGTTATGAGTTTCAACGTGAGGCAGAGCCATGCCAAAGAGGTGAATCCGAACGATTCCTGGGACAACCGTAAGGAAGCCTGCCTGGAAATGCTCCAGACCGGCAAGCGCTTCTTCTATTTCAACACCCATCTCGGCCTCACCTGGAAGTCGCAGGTAGAAGGTGTGAATATGATTGTCGGGAAGATGAAGGAACTCAACCCTGAAGGCATTCCCCTCAGGACATGAACTGATTTCGGACCACTATCCAATAAGCGCCACATTGGCATTCTGACGATTCTAAAGATATAATTATGCATAAAAAACATTTCTTCCTTTTCCCTTTGCTCTTGCTTGTTCTTCTTTCATGTCAGAAAGAGGAACCTAAGAACAATCACCCGAACCTGGGTCCGGGGCAGTTGAAAGTGATGACCTTCAACATAAGGGGTACGACAACCGAAGACGATGCATTCAACAACTGGGGAATGCGAGCTGGTGCCTGCCGTGACATGATCATTGACCAGCAGCCGTCCATCGTCGGTTTTCAGGAACTTGTGGCGACCGAGTGGAAATACATGAGTGGGACCCTCGCCAGTCACGGGTACGTAGGGGCCCCGGTCGATGACCCGATGAATTCATTTATGTACCGCCCTGACGAACTTGAGGTGCTCTCAGAGGGATTTTTCTGGCTTTCCGACACCCCGGATAAATCATCTACGAGTTGGGACGGATATGTCCGCTATGTCCACTGGGCCGTTATGAAGGTCCTCTCCTCCGGGCAAGAATTCTTTTACATTAACACCCACTTTGGCCTGACTACGGCATCACGTAAAAGCGCGATGACGCTGATCCAGAAGCGGATCAAGTTGCTCAACACGAACAACCTTCCTATCGTTATGATGGCGGATTTCAACACTCATGCCACCGATTCCGTCTTCGAAGGCATCCGTGAGTCGATGGTCTGCACCAGGGAGGTCGCTCCGATTACGGATGATGTGAAGACCTACAATGCATGGGGCAATGAGGCAAAAGCTTATCAATGCGACCATATCTGGATAACCAACACTATAAAATGCTCGGAATACAAGACGGTCACCCAATGGTACGATGGCCATAAATACGTATCCGACCACTTCCCGGTCTATTCTATTATCGAATTCTAATCGCGCTAAGTATGCTCAGGAAAATAATCATAATCTTGTTCGCACTCTTGCCACTCGCGGCGTTCGGTCAGGGCAGCAGAGTCATAAAGGGGACGGTGAAAGACGCTGGCGGCGCCTCGCTTCCAGGGGCCGTCGTCATGGTCTCCGGCACTTCTAATGGCACGGCTACCGACCTTGATGGCAACTATTCCATTAACGTTTCATCCGGCAAGACGCTGGAATTCTCCTGCATAGGATATGTCACACAGACGGTTGAAATCGGGATTCTCTCTGTCATAAATGTGACACTCAAAGAAGATGCCCTTATGTTGGAAGAAACGGTGGTTGTCGGATATGGTACCCAGCGTAAGGTTGACCTCACCGGAGCCGTTGACCAGATTGGCGGAGATGTCTTCAATGCTCGTCCAAATGCAAATGTGACGCAGATGCTGGAAGGTGCCGTTCCTAACCTGAACATATCCCTCGCCGACGGTAAGCCAATCCGTACTGCCGATTTCAATATTCGTGGTATCACATCCATCGGCCAGGGCGGTAGTGCCCTGATTCTTGTGGATGGCGTTGAAGGCGACCCGTCTATGCTGAATCCGGACGACATTGCTTCCGTTTCCGTCCTTAAGGATGCCGCATCGGCCGCTATCTATGGCTCCCGGGCTCCTTATGGAGTGGTACTAATCACTACAAAGAGCGCGCAGAAAGGCCGGCCGGTCATAACCTATTCCAACAACTTCACTCTCTCCTCCCCGGTGGTGAAGCCCGATTACGTTACCGATGGTCTCCTGTGGGCGACGATGATGTGCGAAGGCTGGTTCAATTACAATGGAAACCTTCCCACGCACATGAATCTCGTAATGCCGTTCTCCCTCGCCTGGCTAAACGATTATCGCTTGCGCCACGATACCGGCAACACCGGTACAGTTGTGAGTGACGGTTCATGGAGAGTTGATGCAGGCAATTATGCATACTTCCCCAAAGGTACCGATTGGTTTGGAATCCTTTACAAGGACAACTCTTTCGGCCAGACGCACAATTTTTCCCTGTCTGGTTCGGACAAGCAATTCGACTATTATGTCTCAGGCCGCGTCTATCATTACTCGGGACTGTATAACTCCGACACCAATACGGATAAATGCCTTACGGAGAACTTCCGTGTGAAGATTGGTTATAAGCCCTTCCCATGGCTTAGGATCAGCAACAACTTCGAACAGGGGCACCGCAAGTATAATAACCCAATAGTCTCCAGCGGATCGGCCGGTAACATCTGGGCCAACATCAATTCCCAGGCTCCTGTATGTATGCCTTTCTATAATCCGGACGGCACGATGACGCAGGCTGCGGCCAACTCTGTAGGAGGTTTCCTTTATGGCGCCAGTACCAATGTCTATGAAAATGACGATGTCAAGAATACTGTCGGCCTCAGTGCGTCCTTCCTCGATAATACCTTAACCTTCAACGCTGATGCCACCTACAAGTTGACCAACTCCAACGGCTATACCCGAAAGTATCCGGATGAGTATTCCCCCAGGCCCGGCGTCATGGAAACCAAATCGGGAATTGTGTCATCCTTTACAGATGACCGGAATATTATAAAATATATCTCGGCCAATGCCTATGCGGATTACACAAAGACCATTAAGAAGCATTATTTCAAGGCAATGCTCGGTTACAACTATGAGCAGCGTTCCAGTGACAAGATTCACGTACAAAATACTGACCTTCTTTCTGAAACCGTAGAGAACATCAATCTGACCTTTGGTACGGATGACAAAAGAATAACCGGAACCTGGAAAAAATGGCGCTCCGTAGGCATCTTCTCCAGGATCAACTACAGTTATGACGACCGTTATTTGATTCAGTTCAACGGCCGCTATGACGGTTCTTCCAAATTCCCTTCCAATGAGCGTTGGGCCTTCTTCCCTTCATTATCAGCGGGTTGGAGGATCACCGAAGAACCCTGGATTAAGCCTATCGGGAAAAAGTATCTCTCCAATGCCAAGCTGCGTTTCTCCTATGGCTCTCTTGGTAACAGTAACGTGAGCGAGTACTATTACGACGAAACCTTCAGCTTTGGTAGCAGCCGCCTGTTGAATGGTACCAAATACCGCCAGACAGAAGCTCCGGACCCCATTCCGGACAACCTCACATGGGAGAAGTCACAGACATACGATGCGGGTGTGGATCTAGGCTTCTTTGAGGACCGTCTGACTATCAACGCCGACTGGTACACCCGAAAGACGCAGGATATGTTTACGGCCGGTCCCAGCATCCAGTCGGTTTATGGTGCGGATGCCCCCGAGGGCAACTACGCATCCCTTACGACGCGCGGCTGTGAGTTAACCATTTTGTGGAAGAATAGCTTCAAACTGGCCGGCAAACCCTTCGGATACAGCATCAAGGGTACGCTGGCGGACTATGTCTCCAAAATTGACGAATACAATAACGACACCGGCTATATTGGCGGTCGAAATATCCCGCAATACTATCCCGGAATGGTGATAGGCGAACTCTGGGGGTTTGTCTGCAATGGCCTCTGGCAGGATCAGGCAGATATCGATGCGGCAGAAGCAGTAGCTAGGGCAGCAGGCGCTGAGCGTTACGACATCATCAACCAATTCTCAAAGGACTATTCGATCCACCCCGGCGATCCCAAAATTGAGGACTTGGATGGCAACGGATACATCGATAGGGGAGACCAGACACTTTCCAATCCTGGAGACCGAATGATTATCGGTAATTCCGAGCCCAGATACATTTACAGTTTTACCCTTAGTGCCGACTGGAACAATTTCTACGCTTCCGTCTTCTTCCAGGGAGTTGGCAAGCAGGATTTTATCACGGAAGGCGACAGTGGAATGATCTGGGGCCAGTACAACCGTGCGTATAACCAGATTCCCAAATGGGTCCTTGGCAATTACTGGACGGAGGAGAACCGCGATGCCTGGCTGCCCCGTTATTCTTCGGGTGCCAATCCCCTTGCTGGAACAAGCCGGCGCGGCAATACACGTTATATGCTGGACGTCTCTTATATCCGCCTGAAAAACGTCCAGTTTGGATACAATCTTCCGGATAAATGGATAAAACCGCTGCATCTTTCGAAAGTCGGCATATTCTTCTCCGGAGAGAATCTCTGGGACTGGTCGCCGATGTACAAGTACATTAAGGGCACGGTTGACGTACTTGCCCTTGGCCAGGATCCGGAAAATCACGATACGACCGCAGGGACAGGTGGATGCTATCCTGTCCTTAAGTCCTACAGTTTTGGTATTAACATGACATTCTAAGGAGAGAGCAATATGGAAAAGAGAATAATTAGAACTATCGTCTTACTCTCCGCCGGCATAGCATTGCTGTCTGCCTGTGATCTTACGGAGAACCAGAAATCTTCAGCTGACGCGGCACTTGTTTTTGGTTCCGAGACCGGCCTGAAGTTGTACTGCAATTCTTTCTACAGCTTCTTCCCCAACGGAACGGCTGTCCATCATCAGGACGGGTTGGCGTGTGACTATATGGCCAAGACCGAGCTTGATGATTATGAACTTGGGGCCTTGATTCCTGACACACAGGGCAAGTGGGGATGGGGTAATATTCGCAGCGTCAATTATTTCCTGGACCACAATAATTACGATACGGTCCCGGAAGATGTCCGAAACAACTACAACGGAATTGCCCGCTTCTTCCGTGCCTGGCTGTATTTCGAAAAGCTCTATTGGTACGGTGGCGTTCCGTGGATAGACCATGTCCTTAACCCGGGAGATCCGGAGCTCACTGCTCCTAGGGATACCCGTGATGTCATTGTCACCCATATAATGGATGACTGCGATTTTGCTTTCGAGCATATCAAGGCGGATAATTCCTCGTCAAGCAAAGCAAGTTTTATCAACAAGTGGTGTGCTCTTCTGCTTAAATCCCGCGTTTGCCTATATGAGGCCTCCTGGCGAAAGTACCATGCAGGCACTGCCTATGTTGCCGGCTGCAGCATCAGTTCCGATGACCTCTATGCGGCCGCTGCCGATGCCGCAAAATCTGTGATGGAAAGCGGCAAATTCTCCATCCACACCGGGGCTGCATACAATAAAGGCAAAGGATCATACCGTGATCTTTTCTCCAGCGATGCGGTTCCGACGGACGAAGTCATGCTTGCTGTTGAGCAGGATAATCCTCTTTCTGTGGGTTACGCCAACTACTACTATAATAAACAGAATGTTCGCGCATCGCTGACCCGTCCTTTCATCAATACATACCTCAATCAGGATGGCTCCTATTACTCCGAAACAAAACCGGACGGTAAATATAAGACATTCCCTGAAGAAATGACCGGTCGGGACCAGCGCCTTGGCCAGACCATCCGTTCCGTCGATTATGAGCGAAAGACTGCCGATGGAAGCCAGGTCCGGGCAACGGCGGATTATGGCTATTCGCTTACGGGGTATCATATTATTAAGTTCACTGTGGACGATGATGCCGCCGATCTGTATGGTGCTAACGGAAACGACATCCCTCTAATGCGCTATGCCGAGGCGCTTCTCAACTATGCCGAGGCCAAGGCTGAACTTGGAACCCTGACCGATGCGGAATGGAAGAGCACTATCGGCACCTTGCGTCGCAGGGCAGGCATCACCGGTGGTGACCTGGACACCAAGCCGACAATCGTGGATAGCTATCTGAAGAATACGTTCTATCCAGACATAACGGATCCTGTCATTCTGGAAATCCGCCGGGAACGCACCATAGAGCTTTGTCTGGAAGGCTTCCGCCTGAAGGATATCAAGCGATGGGCATGCGGTAATCTCTGGGCCAATCTCCCGTGGACCGGCATCTGCATCCCCGGTTACGACACCCCGCTGGATATGAACGGAGACGGCACTCCCGACGTTTATTTCCCGGATCCGAAGATGCCCACTGTTCCGGAAGCTTATGCAGGCATCGCAGTGTCAGTCGGTGCTCCGCTGCACTTCGTCTCAGTCCCCGGCGGCCTGATGCTTCGTGACGATCTGTCCGGGCGCGTCTGGAATGACCGGATGTATCTCGACCCGATTTCCTCGGAGGATATCACTATGAACAAGAATCTTGAACAAAACCCTGGATATTAATATAATTATTATGAATAAAAAGACATTCCTTAAAATTGTTGCAGGTGCTCTCATTCTTTTACCGCTTCTCATTGGCTGTAAAAAGAACGAGAAACCCGAGGTTCCTAAAATCAAATTGACTGCCCCTGTCGTTGAGGCCGAATTTAACGGGGAGAAGGTCATCTTGAAATGGTCTCCGGTAGTCAATGCCACTTCTTACAAGGTCGAATACAGGAATGAACAGGAGACTGAATTCCATGTTGCAGGTTCGCCGACTTATAGTCCGTTTGAGGTTGTTGGGCTGGAATTCGGAAACAAATATCTTTTCCGTGTAAAAGCCGTCAACGGTGATGTTGAGAGCGAATGGTCAGAGTTGGTCTCTGCAGATGTCCTCAGATTCCTTCCTAAGCCTGTCGTTCGCGCTGATGCAGGTATTTCCTTCATCGCCGTAGCCTGGGATGCGGTCGAAGGCGCAAGCAGCTACAGTGTGGAGCATAAGGTTTCCGTGGCATCCGAATGGATTGTGGATTATACCGGGGATGAAACCTCATTCAAGATTGACAATGTAGAGAGCGGCATATCCTACGACGTCCGCGTGGGAGCCATCGCGGAAGGCTACAGTATGTCCTATTCCGATGTTGTCACCACGGCGACCTCTCAGGCTCCCTCTACGATGATTTCCACGGGTGAGCAGCTGGCCGCCTGGTTGGCTTCCATTAATGTGGAGACGACGGATGTCGCCGCCCTTGCGAACGACATCGATATGCAGGGTATAACCATCACTTCTGCAAGCGGCTTTGCCGGTACTCTTGAGGGCCAAGGATATGCAATTAAGAACCTGGTATCCTC
Organism: Bacteroidales bacterium; assembly: GCA_016283985.1. Next base: position 7,494 of record JAEENZ010000109.1, read on the forward strand.
CGTTCCCCTGTTTGCACAGAATTCAGGAACCATAAAAGATGTTGTTCTGGACGGAAGCTGCGTGTTCACGGCCGGGAGCAATGAGTTCGGTGCGTTTGTGGGCCAAAGCGTCGGCGGAGTATATAAGAATGTTGTAAACAAGGCCTCGGTAACGTATAACGCTACGGCCGACGTAGATGTCGAAATCATCCTCGGCGGTATTGCAGGCCGGGCCCAGGGCGCTCGTTTCGAGAACTGCTCCAATGAGGGCCTAGTCTCGTTCGAGGCTCCGGGCTGCGTGCATAAAAACGCCACGCTGGGTGGCATTGTGGGTCTGGTCAACCATCTGGAAGGCCCCTGCACCTTCTATGCCTGTGTCAACAGCGGCAAGATCAGCCTGAATGCGAAGTACGGGGATCCGGTCAATGATTTCTCCTCCACCGGTACCGGTAATGCCATCGGGGTGAATCTGGGAGGTATCGTCGGGACGACAAGTTGGAGCGAAGAGAATACGTCAACGTTTGAACAGTGCATTAACGAAGCGACTGCAATCATTTCGCTCAATCACTCTGATATCAGCCCGCTGCCGGCCTTGACTTCTGGATCTACCGGACCTGTGGGAGTAGCTGGTATTATTGGATTCGGCCAGGGAAAGTTCAACAAATGCCGGAATCTGGGTCTCATCCAGGCGCGTGCGGTTGCGGAAGGAGATCCTGCGGAATCTGTAATGAAGAAGAAAAATTATCTGCTTCACGTTGGCGGTATTGCCGGTATGCCTTGGGATAATCTGGAGATAGAATCCTGTAATAATTCCGGCAATATCGAGGTGGAATACGATGGCCTCTATGATAATGACGACAGGTGGCGTGCTTCCGTGGGTGGTATCTGCGGACAGGGCGCATACGGCAGTACCGGCACCTTTGCCTATTATTGTAAGACTAACGGAAACATCACGGTGAGCGGGCGCGGAACTATGGGTGTAGGTGGTATTTTTGGCATATTTGGAAAGCAAATCAAGAATACCGTTACTGAAAACTGCCACATAATAGTGAACGGCCGTAAAGGTGATGTCGGCGGTCTTGTCGGTTATGTCGCCGGCGGCGCTGCGAACTACACTGTAAAGGGTTGTACTTGCGCCGCAAGCATTTTTGCCGACAGCGACTGGGGTTCAGCCGGAAAGGATTGGTACTATTGCATCGGCGGTCTTATGGGTCGCTGGGGTGGTGCTTCCGGTGAGGGCAGCAATGCCAGTATGACCAGCCGCGACGGTGATCCCTGCGTCTTCAGCGGTTCGATATCGTCAGTATATCAAGGCCCCAGGGCAGGTGTCGTTGTCGGTATGGTCAGGGGTAGCGGGAAGAAAGTGGTTTTCGGCGAAAGTGATAACCCTATCAAGGTCTCCGGCACCATCTCCTGGAAAGACGTTGAGGAAGTGGCCATCAGTGCGGAAAACCTTGACACATATAAGTATGGCGCTAGTGAAGCTACTACTACCATGCATGTCGTATGTAACTAAATAACCATAATTATATCTTTATGAAAACCACATTCAAGTTCTTTGCTTGTCTTCTCCTTGCCGCAGGTCTGCTGGCCTGCTCCCAGAAGGAGGCTCCTCTTGAGAGAGAGGAGGAAGACGGAGAGTTCTCCTATGTTTTCAAGGTGAGCGATCCCGAAACAAAGACCACGTTCGACACCGATCACGTGGCTTGGAGTGCAGATGACCTGGTCGCCTCGTACGCCAGGACATCATTGAACAAATCCACTCCCGTAACCATTGACGGAGGTGGTATTCCGCACATTACTATCCGCAGTTCAGTTGCACTTTCAACTGGCGACATGGTCTATGCTTATTATCCGCACAATAGCGCGAACAATAGCAAGGAAGCCACGGCCGTGACTCTTGAAATCCCCCGCAATCAGGTTTCAGGCAGCGCGGATGCAATGCCTATGGTCGCACTTCCTTTCGAACTGACCGACGATGTGCCATCTTATACTAACCAGGAAGTCGGAACGCTTCGTTTCCTCAACCTTGGTTCGGTCGTCAAATTGAACATCTTCTCCAGCAATGCTGCTTACCAAGGCGAAACCATCGAGAACGTTACCTTCCAGGCCGGCACGGCTTGCGCAGGAACTTTCACATATGACCTCACAACGGTCGATGCCTCTTCCCCTGCAGCCATCAGCGGCTATACGGAAACTGATGTCGTCGTTACAGGAAACGGCGCCAGCCCTATTACCGTTGGTACGGAAAAAGCAAACGGTGGCGTATTCTACATTGTGGTAGCTCCCGGCACTTATAGTGGAACATTCAAGATCCGCACTAACAAGGCTGAATACACTTATGTTTCAGGATCGTCTCGCGAATACAAACGTGCAGGCTTAAAGCCGCTCAATCTGGATCTGGCAAGCGCTAACTGGACTCCGGTTATTGGCGGTTATGACACCAGCATAGACTCACCCCGCGAGTTTGCGGCATTCCTCGCCGGCACAGACTCAGGTGATACGGGTGATTACACCATTACGGCCGACCTTGACATGACCGGCTACACCATCACCAGCGCCTCCGGCTTTGGCGGAACGCTCGATGGCGGTGACCATTCTATAAAGAATCTTTCCTCCAGCGTGCCAATGTTCGCGACCAATGCCGGAACTATTCAGAATCTCATTATTGATGCGAGTTGCACCTTTACTGCAGGTAGCAAAGAATTCGCACCGCTGGTGAAGATTGATAATGGAGGTACATACACTTCAGTTCGGAACAAAGCCGATGTTACATTGACAGCTACGGCAAACGAAACTGAACAGATTATTCTTGGCGGTCTCGTAGCGGTAGCCAGTGGATCTACATTTACGAGTTGTACCAATAGTGGAGAAATCAAATACGACGCTACTGGATACAATCACAAGCAGGTCGCCCTTGGCGGTCTGATAGGTCTTATTGACAACTCCAGTGCCAATTCTACTATCAATTCTTGTGTCAACCGCGGTCCTGTTACCTTGCTTGCCGTTTATGGTGATCCAAATGTTAGTTACACCTACGGAGGCGCAAAGGGTATTAATCTAGCTGGTATTGCCGGCGTATCCACATATAATGATAACTATAAAGCCTCGTTTGACCTATGCGACAACGAAACAGCAGGCGTCATATACCTCAAGCATACGGATATCACAGGGCTTGCTGCAGATACCGGCAATACCGGACCTGTTTGTGTCGCCGGCATTGTGGGTTTGGGCCAGGCGGATTTCAACAAATGCAAGAACTATGCTCTCATTAAGGCGGAATCCCTCGTTACAGGTGAACCCTCTGAGAGTGAAATGAAGAAGAGGAATTATCTGCTCGCCGTAGGCGGCATCTCCGGTATGGGTTGGGATGTTTTGGGTATGTCCTCGTGTACGAATTCCGGAGACATCGAAGTGGAGTACTACGGGCTGTATGATGCCGATGACAAGTGGCGTGCTGCGGTTGGCGGCATCTGCGCTTATCCTGGTTACAATACCGGCAGTTATGCCTATTATTGCAAGATGCAAGGCGACATTACCGTAACCGGTAAAGGCACCATGGCTGTTGGCGGCATCTTCGGATGGAGTGGTAAGCAGATAAAGAACACGGTCACGGCAGATTGTTCTATCTCAGTTAACGGCCGTAAAGGCGATGTAGGCGGTCTTGTCGGTTATGTCGCCGGTGGCGCTGCAAACTACACCATTAAGGGCTGTACTTGCGCTGCAACTATTTTTGCCGACAGCGACTGGGGTTCAGCCGGAAAGGATTGGTACTATCACATCGGCGGACTTATGGGCCGCTGGGGTGGAGCCAATTCAGGCAGTTATCCCAGCATGACTAATAGGGAAGGTGATCCATGTGTCTTCAGCGGGTCCATATCCTCTGTCTATCAGGTGCGCGTTGGTGTTATTGTGGGGCGAGTTACTGGAAGCAGCAAGACCATAGTCTTTGGCGAAAGCGACAATCCCATTCAGGCGGCAGGTACTATTGAGAGGGGTGGTCTCTCGCAGACGGCAATTACGTCTGCTAATATTGAGACGTACAAATGTGGCAGCGATGCCAATACGGGTACAACCACAATATATGTAACTTGTCCGGATACTAAAGTAGCATGCCTCAATATCCGCGAGGGTAGCCATTGGAGTGACCGCAAAGGTGCCATTGTTGCTATGATTAACGGCGAGCACCCGGCCATCATCGGTCTGCAGGAGGTGAAGGATCTCGATTCTTGGGACCATCTCACCGAGGATCATCCCTGGGACTATCTGAAAGACAACCTCAGTGCTTACACGGGCTACCGTGCAAGCACTGACGATTGCCATACTCCGTTCCTGTACGACAGTTCAATCATCACCGTCACGGGGACAGGCTGTTTCTGGCTCCGCGACAATTACGGCACTGCCGGAGAGAGTTGGGACGGGTATGTGAGGTCGGTTACGTATGCCACCATTTACAACAAGAACAGCAAGAAGAACTATTTTTTCGTGAATGCTCACCTTCCGCTTTCTGCAGATGGTCAGGAAAGGGCTATGGCGCTGCTTGAAAACCGTATTTCAGCTTTGAACACCAATGGCTATCCGGTCATCCTGATGGGTGATTTCAATACCGTTTTCAGCAATGACGGCGCTTTCGGCAGCATCAAGACCAAGATGAACAATACCCGCTATTCTGCCGCTTCCGTCCTCAGCATCGAGAATCGTGACCTTTACACGTACAATGCATTCGGCGACAGCAGCAAGGATCGCAACAAGGTGGATCACATCTGGGTGAGCAAATCCGTCAAGACTCTTTATTATCTCACACTCACGCAATCCGTCCACGATTACGGTGGATATTCAACCAATGGCGAAAAATTCTTGTCCGACCATTATCCGATAATCGCGGTTATTGCCTAAATAGTTCTGTTTATGAAAAAGTATTTGGAACCAGACTGTCAGGTTTTAATAATGAAGATGGACAGTATTATCTGTGGCTCTCCGGGTTTCGACGCAATTAATGCAACGGAAGAATTTACTATTGATATTGAAGAACTTATTTGATTCAATTGACATGAGTAAAGAATACAAAACTCCTGTCATCAGTGTTGTTTCTTTTGTACACCATGGAGTAATCTGTGGCTCTTTCGACCGGAATAACATGACAGAAATATTGTTGACCGAAGACGAAGAAACCATCTGATGTTCAAATCTTTACTGATTGCGTTGGCAACGTTTGCAGCGGCCTTTAACCCGTTGCAAAGGGCTTCGCAGAATGTTGATATTGCCTCATCCCTGGTCATGCACCAGGGATGGGTGCACTGTCCATCCTATTCAGACAGGGACGGTTGGGCAACTTTTCTGGGGGAATACCAGGACGACTTATCGGACGATGGATTGGAATTCATCGGATACACGTGGCAGGACATAACCGAAGAAGACTACCTTGCCTATGACCGTTACGATGACCGCCATCCGATGGAAGATAAGTATTTTGCCAACGCGAGAGCTCTGAGCAATCTTTTCATAGCTGAGCTCGCTGAAGGGAAAGGACGTTACATGAATGATATTGCCGCTGGTGTAGAATGGTACTGTGGTATGTATTCTTGGGCGGTTGTTTCCCATCTGGCGAAGTACCAGATAAGCAAGAGCCCCGTACCGGATCGTAGTGAGCAGATCATCGAACTGTATTCCGGAAACATATCTCAATTGCTGTCCTGGGTTTACTATTTCCTGGGACCGTATTTGGACGAGTTGAATTCAGGTCTTTCCCTTAGGCTTAAATGCGCCATAAAAGAAAAGACTTTGGATCCCTATTTGGAGAGAGACGACTTCCGTTGGATGGGCTTTGTGCCCGTCCCGGGGAAGAAACTCAATAACTGGAACCCCTGGTGCAACCAGAACATCCTCCTCTGCTTTATGCTGCTGGAGGACGACCGGGAAACCCTCGCCAGGGCAGTGGAAAAATCTATGCGCTCGGTGGACCTGTGGCTGGAGTCGCTGCCCGCCGACGGTGCCTGCGATGAAGGCACAACTTATTGGTATAAGTCCGTCGGGCATCTGCTGGACTATCTGGAGAATCTCGAGCGCATCACGGGTGGGGCTGTTTCTCTATGGGATGAGCCTTTTCTCCAGCGTATAGGAGAATATATCGTCAATGCCGACATCGGCGATTGCTGGCAGGTCAATTTTGCCGACGGAACTCCGTCCAGAAGGCCTATCTCCTATTGGATATACCGTTATGGAAAAGCATCCGGTAACAAGTTGATGACGGATTTTGCCGTAAATGCATGGCATCGTTTCGGCAATGATCCTACGGATGTGGATTGGGTGTTGTTCTATCAGGGGCTCGAGGCAGTGGCCGCGTGCCGTGAGATGAAGGCGCAGCCTTCGCCGGATGTCGCGCCCCAACCGTTCGTATACTATCCCGAGTCCGAAGTGTGCTTTGCCCGTGCAGGGGAGGGCTTTCTCGCCGCAAAGGGTGGGAATAACGGTGAGCGCCACAACCACAACGACATCGGGTCCTGTATCTACTTCCATAACAACGCTCCCGTGCTTATTGATGCCGGCGTAGGCACGTACGAAAAGAACACTTTTGGCCCCCGCCGTTACGAGAACTGGTTCGTGCAGAGCGGGTGGCATAATCTACCCGTCATCAATGGCTGCGAGCAGCCCTTTGGTGGGGAGTACAAGGCCTCTGGCAGCCATGCAAGCAGGTTGTTGAGGCGTTTTTCGACCGACATTGCCGGGGCCTATCCTGATTCCGCTGGGGTGGAGTCCTGGAATATGGTATATCGTCTTTCCCGCAAGGGCGGCTTGAAAATCACTCACAGGTTTTCGTTGAAAGAGACCCTCGCGCCCAATGTGCTGCATTTCCTCGTGGCAGACAAGCCGGAAATCATAGTCAACGGCACCATCGCCCTGCCGGGAGGTATGCAGATGAGTTATGATCCCGACTTGTTTACCGCAAGTATAGAGGAGAAAAGTCTTGTCGGTCTTGGGTTCAGCTCCCGCTGGGGAGATGCCCTGTACCGTATAAGCCTGACGGCCAGAAGGCAGGATAAGCGAGGACGCTATGTTATCAAGATAGATGCCTCGAAGAAAGAGACCATCCCGGACATTGCCGAAAGGGTGAGCGGCCTGGCGAAGGCGCAGTATCAGCTTCTGGACGAACGCCTCGCTCCCGACATGACGCCGCGTGGCATCTATCCCGACGGCAGTCCGAAGGATTGCAGCGTGGGTTCCT
>JAEENZ010000110.1 GCA_016283985.1 Bacteroidales bacterium
CGCAAAACGGCCTCCTATGCACTTCCAGTGGTAATGGTCCCCGGGGTGAAATTACACCATTCCCACCTAAAGTATTACTTTTAGTTCTTTGACTCCTCGCGCCCGACTGTTGCTCGCAGCCGCGAAGGAAAGGAGGAAGTGGAAATCAGAAAAGAAGCCCCTTCAAACACGAAACCCGCCCACCCCTACGCAAGAAAGCGCAGCGGTTGGGCGTGCCAATTTACTTCAAAAACACGAAGAACACGGCGAGGACCAGGCAGGCGAAGGCGGCGATGTGGTTCCAGTGGATGGGCTGGCCTTTGAAGACGAACATCACGATGATGGTGAAGACGGTGAGGGAGATCACTTCCTGGATCACTTTCAGCTGAAGCAGGTTGAAGGGCCCGCCGTTGCCTGCGAAACCAATGCGGTTGGCGGGGACGGTGAGGCAGTATTCGAAGAAGGCGATGCCCCACGAAAATAGGATGACGAGGATCAGCGGCCAGTCGGTCGAGATCTTCATCTCGCTGAGTTTCAGGTGTCCATACCAGGCGAAGGTCATAAAGATGTTCGAAAATACGAGCATCACCACGGTCCAAAAAGCGTTCATCTTCCTACGTGAATATTTCGGGCGCAAATCTACGATTTTTCTGGAAATCGGCGAATCTTTGCGCAGGGAATTTCAGCGGAGTACGAGCGGGAGCCGGCCCCTAATCCACGAACGCAATCTTCCCGAGGTCGCGGGGCCTGGGGTCGGGAGATTCGGCCGGATAGCCGATACCGATGAAGATTCGTAGGTTGTAGCCGTCGCTGAAGGCGAGGCGGGAGAGGCACTCGCGGCCCTCAGGAGTTTGCGGGAGCATCCGTACGGCACCGCCGAGGATGACCGTGCCGAGGCCCATGGACTGGGCGGCGAGGCAGATATTCTCGCAGAGCAGGCCGACGTTGATCAGGCTCATCCCCGATTCGTCATCCGGGCACGCCACCGCAATCAGGGCAGGAGCGTTGCGCAGGGCTCCGCGGATATCCTCCGGAAAAAAGTCGGGCCTGTCGATGATGCGTAGCTCCCACGCCTGGCGGTTCATCGCGTTCGGCGCGTTCACCCCGCACTCCGCCAGCTTCTGCAGAAGCTCGCGCGGGACCGCATCCCCCGTATATTGACGGATGGACCTGCGGGCCATAATGTTCTGGATGATGGGGTTGTCCCCTTCGGCCTCCGCCTTGGGAGTGCCGCAGCCGCCGCACAGCAGGGCTGCCGACGCAAGGACCAGGAAGGTAAGAATCTTTTTCATAATCGCAAAGATAAGATATTCTCTTCGCTTAAACCAGTCGCGCGGGCAATGTCTTCGACCTTCAGCCCCATGGCAAGCAGTGCCCTGGCGGTCGAAGCGTTAGCTCTGTCGCGGCCAATCTCCATCCCTTCTTCCAGTCCTTCCTCCCTGCCCTCCTCCCTGCCTTCCTCCCAACCCTCCTCCTTGCCCTTCATCCAGTAGGTGTAGGCAATGTTACTTTTGTCAAGTTCGGTAGTCATGGCGTTTAAAATGTTAGTTCTTTGTTCTGGTTCATATCTTTCGATTTCGCACGCTTCGAACAGTAACGAAAAGATTCTTTCTATCATTTCGTCCGGGCGTTCCTTAAGAGTGCTCATATTCATCATTGCCCAGCTAAGCTTTTCCAGCACATCCGCATCGCTGCCAGGCTTGTCACGGACCTTGCTCATCTCCAAGAAAATGAATGTCAATTTGTCCGTCATCTTTTCGCCGGTGACAGTGTCTTTCAGTTCAAACCTGTAGAGAATACGATTGTCCCTGGGGTGCAGACTGAATGCCATCAGATTCACTATATACACCGCCGGGAAATCGAACTGCTTATTGTGCGATATCACTTTCCCTTTTCTTGTAGCCGGGATTTGTTCCTGGATAGGGAAGGTCCCGTAAAAAACGGCGCGGTCGTAGAAGTTAGTTTGCTCCCAGCGCTGCATCTCCACGACGAACCGAGTCCCATCAGCATCGACACATTCGACATCGAAGATTGCATCGTGCCCGTCGATGAACGGATTGATCTTCCGCTTCTTCTTGTCGTAGTGAATGTCGATTATTACCCTTTCAGGAATCAATACCCGAAGCAGAGCCATTAGGGCCTCCTTGTTCCGCTCCTCACCAAGCACATACTTGAAACACTTGTCGTTCAAGATATCTACATACCT
>JAEENZ010000013.1 GCA_016283985.1 Bacteroidales bacterium
CGATCACCTGCCCGGTCTTCACCTTGTCTCCCACTTCCACTATCGGCTTTGCGGGAGCACCAAGGTGCTGTGCCATAGACACATACATCGTTTCCGGCAGGGGCAGCACTTCGATGGCGCATCCACGCGCCAGCTTCGCATCGTCCGGATGGACTCCGCCGATTGCAAACGTTATCTTACTCATTGGGAACCTCCTTTTTACGTGCAGCAACACGTGCCTTTATGCCTTCGCGGTCGAGCTCCTTCGGGAAGTTCACCCCGTGGATGGCGCCCGTCGGGCACATCGCCTCGCACTCGCGGCAAAGCTTGCACTTCGCCGGGTCGATATACGCCAGATTGTTCTCCAGCGTGATAGCCTCGTGCGTGCAGGTCTTCACGCAGATGCCGCAGCCTATGCAGGCATTTCCGCATGCCTTCTTTGCAGCGGGGCCCTTGTCGGTATTGCGGCAGGACACGAACTCGCGCATGCCGCGCGGGCCCTTCGCCCGCAGTTCGATGAGCTTCTTGGGGCAGGCTGCGACGCACTTTCCGCAAGCCACGCACTTCGCATCATCCACCACCGGCAGGCCGGTTTCGGGATTCATGCTGAGAGCGCCGAACTCGCAGACGGCAACGCAGTCTCCGCAGCCGAGGCAGCCGAACGAGCAGCCGGTGTCGCCGCTGTAAAGGGCGGCCTTCACGCGGCAGCTTGCGGCTCCGTCGTAAACATTGATCTTGGGGCGCACGGCGCAAGTGCCATTGCATCGCACCACGGCAACCTGGGGAGCCTTCTCCACCATCTCGATTCCGAGGATGGCGGCGACCTGCTTCATCACCTCATTTCCCCCGACAGGGCAGAAGTGCGCGCTCAGGTCGGCAGCCTTGACGGCCGTATCGGCGAAAGCATGGCATCCGGCGTAGCCGCATCCACCGCAGTTCGCACCCGGCAGAGTCTTCTCGACCAGCTCGATGCGGGGATCTTCCTCAACCTTGAATTTCTTGGCGATGAAGAAGAGCATCAGGGCCAGTACGAGGCCGAGCCCGGCCAGGATAACGATAGTCCAGATAACGATAGAATCCATTATTTCTCCTTTATGTAAAAAGAATATTCATTCCGCAGCTTGTCCCTGAAAAGCAGGAGGACAAGATAGTAGAGGGCTACGGCACCTATGGCGACCAGCCCGGAGGCCAGTTCGGACATTCCGGCGGCATTCAGTCCCAGCAGCACTGCAAGCAGCACCGCCAGGGGGATGGCATAGGCCAGCCATACGGCCTTGAAGCCCATGGAGCGTTTCAGCAGTACCTGCACCTCCTGGCCCACGGTCCAGTCCCCCATGGTAGCGGGAACGGTAATGGCCTTGTGGGTGGCGTCCGCAGTGCCGCACATTCCGGCGGCATGGCATGAAGAGCAAGCGGACTCCGCCACGATCTCTACCGTGATGAAGTCCGCATCGATTGCAACTATTTTCCCTATATGGGAGATCTCCGGGACGGACATAGGCCTACTGTTCAAAGTCGTTGTTCATCGCAGAAGCGACGGGGCCCTGCTGGGCATACAGCACGTCGTTCATCTCGAGGAACCTGACGCGTTCGCTCTTGAAGACCATGTCGATGTCGCGGGTTTCACCGTTACGGTGCTTTGCGATGATGATCTGAGTCTTCTCCTTATCTTCCGGGTTTTCGGACAGGCCGACATAGTCCGGACGGTGGATGAAGATGACCATGTCCGCATCCTGCTCGATTGCTCCGGATTCGCGGAGGTCGCTGAGCATAGGCTTGCCTGCACCGCCCGTGCGCTGGACGGTCTGGCGGGAGAGCTGGGACAGTGCGATGATGGGAACGTCCAGCTCCTTCGCGGTGGCCTTCAGGGTGCGGGAAACCGCGGCGACTTCCTGCTCGCGCAGGCCGCGCAGTTCAGGGGGGCCCTGCATCAGCTGGAGGTAGTCCACGACTATCAGCCTCACGCCCTTGTTCTTCACCAGGTTCTTGGCCTTGGTGCGGAACTCCATGATGGGGAGGCCGGGGGTGTCGTCGATGTAGAGGGGGGCCTTGGCCAGATCCTTGATCTTGTATTCCAACTGCTCCCACTCGTACTGCTCCAGGCGGATGGCTCCCTTGATCTTGTCCGCACTCAGGCCGGTCTCGCTGATGGCGAGACGCTTGGCGAGCTGGGTGGCGGACATTTCCAGGGAGAAGAATGCCACGGGCATGTGGTGGTCGACGGCCGCATTACGCGCGATGTTGAGCGAGAATGCGGTCTTACCCACGGAAGGACGGGCGGCGAGGATGATGAGGTCGCTCGGCTGCCATCCCTGGGTAATCTGGTCCAGGGTGGGGAACCCGGAAGGAACCCCGCTCAGACCTGTGGAATCCTGGCGCTCCTGGATGTCGGAGATGACGTCGTTGAGCACGGATCCGATTTCCTGCACGTCCTTGCGGACGTTGTTCTGAACGGCCTCGTACACCTTCGACTGGGCCATGTCGATGAGGTCGTCGACATTGACCGAATCGTCGAAGGCATCCTTGAGGATGGCGTAGGAAGCGGTGATAAGGTCCCTCTGGATAGCCTTCTGCTTGAGGATCTTGATGTAGTACTCGATGTGCGCGGCGGAACCAACCCTCTCGGAGTAGTTCGCCAGCACCACGGATCCGCCCACGGCCTCCAGGTTGCCCAGGGCCTTGAGCTTTTCGCTCACCGTTATGATATCGAGGGACGTGTGCTCCTGCACGAGTTTGCTCATCGCCTCGAAGATCATCTGGTTCTTCTTGTCGTAGAAGCAGTCTTTGGTGAGCTCCGCCATCGAAGCGTCCACAACCGCCGGCTCGAGCAGCATGGCACCGAGCACGGCCTCTTCCGCCTCCAGGGCCTGAGGGGGTTTGTTCCCTATCTCGAGCCCGAGGGTGTCGATGTTCGGCTGTGCCTTGCGGCGTGTCTTCTGCTCTGCCATTAGGTCTTATATCTCAGGGTTCACGATGATGCGTCCGCAATGCTCGCAGATGACCAGCTTGGTGCCGGATGCTATGTCTACGAGGCGCTGGGGAGTGATGGTGTTGAAGCATCCACCGCAAGCCTCACCGTTGTAGACGGGAACCACCGCGAGGTGGTTGTGGGTGCTGTTCTTGATGCGCTCGTATGCGCTCATGGTGCGGGCGTCCAGCTTGGCGGCCAGGGCGTCGCGCTTGTCGGTGTAGGTCTTTTCTTCGTCTGCGGTCGAGTTGACGATGGCAGCGAGCTCCTCGTTCTTTGCGGCGAGGTCTTCGTTACGGACGGAGATGCGCTCTTCGAGCTCCTCGATCTGCTTCTTGTCTTCTACGATGCGTTCCTTTGCTTCGCCGATGAACTTGTCGGCGATGCGGAGCAGGAGGTTTTCGTTCTCAAGCTCCTTGCTGATGGAGTCGTATTCGCGGCTGTTGGCGATGTTCTCGAGCTGGGCCTTGTACTTCTCGATGTCACCTTCGTGCTCGGTGATCTTGGCCTTGTTCACCTCGATAGCGGCCTCTTCGCCCTTGATGGCCTCGTTCAGGCGCTCGATCTTGGCCTTGAAACCCGCAATCTCGCTTTCGAGAGCTGCGACTTCAGCAGGAAGTTCGCCCCTGAGCTGCACCAGCTTGCCGATCTCATTGTCGGCTGCCTGGAGCTGATAGAGGACTTTGAGCTTCTCGCTTACGCTGAGATCGGAGTCTGCAAATGATTTCTGCAGGCTGACGAAGGTCTCGCGCGAATCGTTCGGGGTTTCGACTTTCTTAACTGTTTTCTTGGTTGCCATATTGTAATTACAAATAATTTACAGGATTTGCCTTTCCGATATTTTCGGATATAAGGGTTACAAAGGTAGGAAAATTTTTCCGTATAACGGAAAGGAGAACCTCCGTTATTTCAACTTCCGTTTCAAAATGCCCTGCATCCACTACCATGAAGCCTTCCGGCTGGAAGAAATAATGATAGGAGACGTCGCCGCAGACATACATCTGGGCACCGGCCTTCATGGCCGCCGGAATCAGCGAAGTGCCCGAGCCGCCGCATACCGCAATCCTGCTCACAGGGCCTTCCACTGGGGCCGAGCATCGCACGGTGGGGGTTCCCAGGGCCTTCTTCACCAGTGCCACGGCCTCCCTGGACGGCAGGGGCTCGGGAAGATTTCCGACCGCCCCGAAACCAACGCCTCCATCTTCCGGCGCAAGCACGCGGACATCCTTCAGTCCTATCTTTTCCGCCAGCGCAAAACTCACTCCGCCCGGGGTCTTGTCGGCGCTGGTATGGCATCCGTAGACGGCCACTCCGTTCTTGACGGCGGCGATCACGGCGGCGGCACCCGGATCCTCCGGATAGAGGTTACGCAGGGGATGATAAATGAGGGGATGGTGGGTGAGGATCATGTCGCAGCCGCGGCGGACGGCCTCCCCGACCAGGGCGGCGGTGCAGTCGAATCCTATCAGCACTCCGTGCACTTCCTGCTCGGGAGAGCCCACCTGCAGGCCTGTATTGTCGTATTCGGCCTGGATGTTCGCAGGCGCGAACTCCTCAATCGCCGCAATGATATCCTTTACTTTCATAGCCCCTTACGGATTTCTACAAGTTGCTCACGGATGTTCTTGAGGGATTCCAGCGCACGGACGCGCTTGTCGACGGACGCCCTGTCGGCGGCAAGCTGCTTCGCGGTCCCGTCGAGGGTCAGGCCCTTCTCCTTCAGGAGGTAGTGGATCTGCTTGAAGGTCTCGATGTCCTCCGGGGTGAAGCGGCGGTCGCCGCGGGTCGTGCGTGTAGTTTTCAGGAACTTTTCGAAGTATCCCGACCAGTAGCGCACGGCGGAGACGTTCTCTCCGAGAATCTCCGCGGTCTCTCCGATGGTGTAGAACAGTTTACTCATATGTTAATCCATTGATTGTCTGGTGTTTATCGACATGAAGAGGAAGTTTGGATACTCCTCCGGGCTTACCGATCCGAAGAGGTAGTTCACCGGATCGCGGAACGCGCCCCAGAACTTCACTTCATAGTGCAGGTGCGGGGCGTAGGCGCCTCCGGACATTCCAACGGTCGCTATCTTCCCGCCGCGGCGCACCTTCTGGCCCTTCGTGACGAATATCTCGTCCAGATGCAGGTAGCGCGTGACGTATCCTCCGGTATGCCTGATGGTTACGGTGTTCCCTTCTCCCTTGGAAGAGTGCACCACATCCTCCACCATACCATCCGCCGGAGCGAATACCGGCGAGCCCTGCGGCACGATGAAATCCAGCCCGTGATGGTTCACCGCCGTCTTGTAGAAAGGATTGAGCCGGGAACCCGTGGATGCACCTATCTGGGGATAGGACACTTCCTTCACAGGAATGGCCATGGGCGGCATCACGAAGCCGTTCTTCCCCATTGTCCTGTAGATCTTTTCGAATGCAGCATCCACTTCGGAGGCGGTTTTCAGGAGGGCGTCCGCCTTCCGGGTGGTGTAGGTCACGATTCTCGTATCCGGGATGGTATCCGCACCGAAGAGGAAATCCAGCGAACCCACCGGATCCACCGGCGGGGCCACGGTATGGAAAACCTCATCATAGATGCGGCTGTCCTTCAGGGCCAGGATGTCGATTGACTCGGAAAGCAGGTCCTGCTCCTTCGGGATGGATGCGAACACCTTCTCGTACTGGCGGTTCTCGCGGCGGAGGCGCTTCTCCGTATCGGTGCTCAGCACCAGGGAGAGGATGAGATAGAGCACAATAAACAGCGAAACCGACACCAGGATCACCCTCACTACGGACCAGATAGTGGTCCATACCGAGCGCGAGATCTTGCGTACCGTCATCGCGGCTGCATCGAAAGTATACAGTAACCTCTTCTTACTCATCGGCCGTGCTCTTTTAGCAGTTCGAGGGTGGATTTCTTCCGGGTGCCGGATTCCTCCCTACGCCTGGTTATCATCGCTATGTATTCCTCAACCGTCATGTCGAGGTTCATGTAACTGTACGGATTGATGGCGTTGCCCTTGTAGAGCACCTCGTAATGCAGGTGCGGGCCGGTCGCCTTGCCGGTCTTGCCTATGGCTCCGATCTGGTCGCCGCGCGTCACCTTCATCCCTTTGGCCACGTCGATGCGGCTCAGGTGGGCGTATCGCGTGCGGTATCCGAAACCATGGTCTATGATTATCTCGTTGCCGTAACCGGTGAATCCGTAATTCACCTTCTCCACCACGCCGTCGCCGGTCACATAAACGGGATAGCCGACGTCCGCGGCGAAGTCCTGGCCGGAATGGAAGCGGGTGCCTCCATATACCGGGTCGGTACGGTATCCGAACGGGCTGGCCATGCGGTAGGAGCCCTTCTTGGGGAGGATGGGAGGCACCGCCGGGATGTGCGAAACCATGTCTCCCGCATTCAGCGCAATGCCGTAAACCTCATCGAGGGCCATGCTCTGCACATATGCCCTCTTGGTCAGCGAGTTGATACGCGCCGTGAGCGCATCGGCCTGGGGGTCGGGCTTGGCAGCCTTCACCTCATCTGGAATCACGTTCATGCCGAAAATGGAACGATATACATGATCGTCGCGTTCCTCGATACCCTGAAGCGTCTCCTCGCAAATATCCAGCTGGCGTTCCGCAAGGGCAATCTTCGACTGCCACATCGCATTCTCCTTCTTCAGGCGGGCGGTTTTGGGAAGATCCCACCCGAGGACGGACGTATAGAGCCAGAAATACAGGAAACACAGCCCCGCTGCAACGATTATGCTCAATCCGCTTCTGACATATTTTGCGTAGCGGGGTTCCTCGCGGACCTCGTACTGCAAAGTGATGGGATTGAACACGTAATTAGCCATATTACACGAACTTATAGCTTTCTATTTCCCTGAATCCCCTCAGGAATGCGTCGGCGCTCATGCGCTTCTTGCCCGCAAGTTGCAACTCCTTAACCTCAAGCCATTTGTCGCCGGCAGCGACAAATAGCTTGCTGCCGTCAGTTCGTACCGTTCCGGCAACTGCCGTTGCGGGTTCCGCAACGGCAGTTGCGAAGACCTTTACATCCGTAGCCTTGCCATCGCGGACCAGCGTAGTCCAGGCGGTGGGATACGGGTTCAGGCCGCGGACAAGGTTGCGAATGTTTTCGGCCGGAGCCGACCAGTCGATACGCGTATTCTCCTTTGTGAGTTTCGGCGCCGGCTTCAGCACCTCGGACCCCTGTATGAACGACTTCTGTACGCGCGTTTCTACGGTATGCTGTATGATACCCTCGGTGGTCTCCACTACCAGCTTCGCGCCGAGTTCCATCAGGCGGTCGTGCACATCTCCCGCAGTGTCCTCGGGCCCTATCCTGAGCCCATGGCGCAGGATGATGCCGCCGGTATCTATGTCCTTGTCTATCATGAAGGTAGTCGCACCCGTCATGCGCTCACCGTTGATAACCGCCCAATTAATAGGAGCGGCGCCGCGGTACTGCGGCAGAAGGGCGGCGTGCAGGTTGAAGGTGCCAAGCTTCGGCATGGTCCAGACTTCCTCCGGCAGCATGCGGAATGCCACCACGACGAACAGGTCGGCATTCCATGCGGCAAGCTGCTCCAGGAACTCCGGATCCTTCAGCTTGATTGGCTGGAGTACGGGCAGCTCATGCTCCACGGCGTATTTCTTGACCGCACTTTCATGAACTTCCAGGCCGCGGCCGCTGGGCTTGTCGGCGACTGTAACCACGCCCACGACCTTGTATCCGGCCTTGATCAGGGCATCCAGCGAAGCCACGGCAAACTCCGGCGTACCCATGAATACTATGCGCTTCTGATGGAACAGGCGGGCTATCTTGCTCTTGAACTTGCGCCAGTGGTTGAGCAGCGAATCGTTGCTGAAGAGGGTGGCATCCTTGATGGCGCGCGACGTAAGGTAGGCCCCGATCGGCGCCAGCACCAAGGCTGAGACGAATACCCCCAACGGAGCGCCCACGGCCCCGTCCCTGGCCAGTTTCGTGCCGGTGATGTCCACCACCCAGTAGAACACGAAGAAGAGCACCGAGATGATGGCGCTGACTCCCAGCGCCCCCTTCCGGACGAAAGCGCCGAGAGGAGCACCGATGAAGAACAACAGCAGGCAAGCGAGCGCCTGCGCGAATTTCTTGAGGAGTTCTATGTTCGTACGGCGCAGGTAGAAATAGTATTCGTAGACCTCGCTCTGGTAGGCCATCAGGCTGGTCACCATCCTGTCGGCCGCATCCGCGGCCTTTTCATAGGCCTTCTTCTTTTTGGAGACCTTATCCCACCTGAGGTAGCCGTCTGCCGAGAAATAGTTCTTGTACTTCGCCCTTGACTCCAGTTTCGCAGTATCCAACTGGTTCTTCTGCTGGAAGACGCCGTATTGAGAAAGGGAGATGTATCTGTTGTCCAGAGCATTCCGGGCAAGGTTGTCCAGCGAATCCTTCTGATCCCTCAGCTGACGGAGCCGCATGGACTTCGCCTGGTCGCCGTAGCGGCTGCTGTCGGACTTCTGGAAACTGTAGTTCTTCAGGGGAATGATCAGTTCCTGGCGTTTGAAATCGATGTGCTGGAGTTCCAGGGTGGTATCCCTATACTTGCGCACGTTGTTCTCCTGGTAGTTGGAACCGTTGAACAGAGTGAAGGTGAGATAATCCTTGTTCTTGCTCATCTTCATCACGGCCGAATCGGCGATGGAGAGGGATGTGTTGCCTTTGTTGGAGGTATGGTCGTACACCATCACCCCATGCATCACTCCGTTTTCGTCCTGGGTTTCGGCGCGGAGCACGTAACCATCGATGCCGTCGTAGAAGGTGCCGGCTGGAATCTTTATCTCGTTCTTGGTGCGGCCGATATCGTCCCGGAGGGTATAGATCTCATTCCAGGCTACGGGAACAAGGTTGTTGCCGACGTAGAAGGCACCTATGCTTATGAAAACGGATGCGATGATCAGCGGCAGCATTACGCGGGCGAGCGATATGCCGGCTGCCTTGATGGCCATCAGCTCGTTATGGTCGCCCATCTGCCCGAGCACCATCATGGAAGAGAGCAGCGTGGCGAGAGGGAGGGCCAGGGGGAGGATGGTGCATCCGCCCAGAAGCATGAATTCAAGCACGACGCCCAGGCCGAGGCCCTTACCCACAAGCTCGTCGATGTACACCCAGAGGAACTGCATCATCAGGATGAACACAACCAGCACGAGGATCGCGACGAACGGTCCTATGAATGCCGTGAGTATGAAGCGGTCGAGCTTTTTCAAATCTTCTGTATCATTTTTTCAAGAGCAGCGGAAAGACCAGCAACATCCTTGCCACCGGCGGTAGCGAGTCCGGGCTGGCCGCCGCCACCGCCCTGAATGCACTTGGCTGCTTCACGGATGTCGGCGCCGGCGTTCTTGCCTGCGGCCACGAGATCCTGCGAATACATAAGCAGCAGCTGGGGTTTGCCGCCGCTTTCGAAGGCGGCTGCAATCACGAGGTTGGTGGCTTCTTTCTGCAGCATTGTGGCCGCATCGCGAAGCATGGTAAGATCCCGGGACTCGTTGATTTTCACCACGTTATGTCCGTTGATCACCACCGCGTGCTCCAGCAGTCCCTTCTTGAGCTGCATGGTCTTTTCTTTCGCGATTTCGGCGATCTGCTTCTTGTATCCTTCGTTCTCTTCTATCATCTTGCGGATGGCATCGTTGAGGCCGGGTGCGTTGTTGAACATCGCGCGGGCGGTCTTCACCATTTCCTGGAGAGCGTAAACCATATTCTCCGCCTCTTCGCCGGTGACTGCCTCGATGCGGCGGATGCCTGCGGCGATCGCAGCCTCGGAGGTTATCTTGAACAGGCCGATGTTGCCGGTGCGGGAAGTGTGACAGCCGCCGCAGAGTTCGACGCTCGGACCGAACTTCACGACGCGCACCACGTCGCCGTACTTCTCGCCGAAGAGGGCGATGGCGCCCATCTCCTGGGCCTCGGCCATGGTGGCGGTGCGGTTCTCTACCAGAGGGAAGTTGCTGCGTATCAGTTCGTTGACACGGGCCTCAACGGCACGGATCTGCTCGTCGGAAAGCTTCTCGAAGTGGGAGAAGTCGAAGCGGAAGTATTTGTCGCACACATAAGAACCCTTCTGCTCCACATGAGTGCCAACGATCTCGCGCAGCGCCTGATCCAGCAGGTGGGTGCATGTATGGTTGTTCGCGATGCGCTGCCTGCGGGCGGCGTCCACCTTCAGGGTGAAGGAACCGGCCGGATCGGCGGGCAGCTTGTCGGCTATGTGTATGGAGAGGTTATTCTCCTTGACGGTGTTGAGTATCTTGATTTCCTCGCCGTCGGCGGCCAGCGCTATGCCGGTGTCGCCTACCTCTCCGCCCATCTCTCCGTAGAAGGGAGTGCGGTCGAAGACGAGTTGGAGCATCTCCTTGTTCTTCTGAACCACCTTGCGGCTCTTGAGGAGCAGCGCTCCGGGCTGCTCGACGGTGTCGTAGCCCGTGAATTCCACGTCTTCGCCCTCGTGATAGACGGTCCAGTCGCCGAATTCGTTGGCGGTGGCGTTACGGGCGCGCTCCTTCTGCTTGCCGAGCTCCACCTGGAAGCCTTCCAGATCCACCTTGTATCCCTTCTCGCCCGCGATAAGCTCGGTGAGGTCGATGGGGAATCCGAAGGTGTCGTAGAGCACGAATGCGTCCACTCCGGGCAACACCTTGGTGGCAGCGTTCTTGGCCATGTAGTCGTCCAGGAGCTTGATTCCGCGGTCGAGGGTGCGCAGGAAGGCGAGTTCCTCCTCGCGGATGACGCTCTCTATCAGCTTCTGCTGAGCCTTGAGCTCCGGATAGGCGTCTCCCATGTCGGAGATCAGCTGGGGCACGAGGCGGCAGAGGAAGGGTTCGGTGAAGCCGAGGAAGGTGTAGCCGTAGCGCACGGCACGGCGAAGGATGCGGCGGATGACATATCCGGCCTTCACATTGGAGGGCAGCTGGCCGTCCGCGATGCTGAAGGAGATGGCACGGATGTGGTCGGCGCACACACGCATGGCCACGTCCGTATCCTTGCCCTCGCCATATTTATGTCCGGAAAGTTCCCCGAGCTTGCCGAGCAGGCCGGAGAAGACGTCGGAGTCGTAGTTGCTGTTCTTGCCCTGCAGCACGGCGCAGAGACGCTCGAATCCCATGCCGGTGTCGATGTTCTTGGCAGGGAGAGGCTCCAGATGGCCGTCCGCCTTGCGCTCGAACTGCATGAACACCAGGTTCCAGATCTCGATTACGTGAGGATCGCTCTGGTTCACCAGGTCGCGGCCGGGGATGCCGCTGGCGCGCTTCTCCTCCTCGCTGCGGATGTCGATGTGGATCTCGGAGCAGGGGCCGCAGGGTCCGGTCTCGCCCATCTCCCAGAAGTTGTCGTGCTTGTTGCCAAGCAGGATGCGCTCCGCGGGAAGATGCTTGAGCCAGGCCTGACGTGCCTCCTCGTCGAGGGCGGTGCCGTCTTCGGCGCTGCCTTCGAACACGGTGGCATAGAGAAGTTCGGGATTGATGCCGTAGACGCCCGTGAGCAGCTCCCAGGCCCAGTCGATCGCTTCTGTCTTGAAGTAATCGCCGAAGCTCCAGTTGCCGAGCATCTCGAACATCGTATGGTGATATGTATCGTGTCCGACTTCTTCGAGATCGTTGTGCTTGCCGCTCACGCGGAGGCACTTCTGGCTGTCGGCCGCCCTCTTCATCTTAGGGGTGGAGTTGCCGAGGAAGATGTCCTTGAACTGGTTCATGCCGGCGTTCGTGAACATCAGGGTCGGGTCGTTCTTCACCACCATGGGAGCGGAGGGAACTACTGTGTGTCCCCTGGCCTCGAAAAAGTCCAGAAATTTCTGGCGTATTTCCTTGGAAGTCATCATAATAAAAAGCAGTATCTAAAGTAAAATCCTACAAAGATACTGCTTTTTTTCGATATGTGTTCCAGGCTATTTCACCTCTATTCCCTGCTCAATTTCTTCCGTGCTTCCGTCCGCGTATTTCAGCACTGCTTTCAGGGTGTGGGAACCGGCCGCCGACAGGGTTATCGTACTATCTGAAACCTTGATGCCATCGTAGTACCACTCCACGCTCCGGGCAGGTTCGCCTCCGCCGTCCAGGGTCAGGGCCAGCACCGTACCAACCGGGTAGGAATTACCCTTCCTGGGATTGGCAACGGTATAGAATGCCATCGCTTCAAAAGCCGAACCTCCAAGACCTATTTCACAGTCAATCAAGAAGTTGTATGCAGGCTCAATCCACGAAGAATAGGGATGGCCCTCTTGCGTGTAATCAGCCAACATAAACCAGCCAACGGGAACAGCTTCAAGTTTATCGAAGGCCATCCAGTATTGCGTGTCTATATCCTTCACGGAAACACCGAAAATGACATCTTCCCCTTCTGGAACAGTCAACTTTGCATCGGAAATATCCACGGTTGTAACCGCATTGTCATTGAATGTTCCTATGGTTTTGGTATAAGCGCGATTGCTCCCGAAATCTACGAATACGTCCACCTTTACCGCACTCTTCCCGCCAATCTGGAAGTTGATCTTCTGGAATACACTTCCAACGTAAGCCTCCAGTTCCTCTGAAGTGTAGCGCACGCCGATTGTGCCCGACCAAGAGCTGCCTTCGACCTGAAAACCCAATCCCATATTGGAAGACGGGCCGTGCTTGGAGAGCGTTACCGGCTCGTTCTCGAAAATGCTCCGCATAGTTATATCCATCACGGTTTCTACCGCGAGGATGCCAAGATGCCTCTTGACCGGGCGATACATCTCTTTGGTAAAACTGATTTCGGAATCTTCTTTGTAATTCGCAGGGAATGTGAAGGAGAATCCTCCGTCTGCGCCGGTATTCACCGTCTGTGTATCAACACTCACCCATACGCCGGAAAGAGGTTGGCCGGAAGAATCGCTGACCTTGCCGCGCAATATCCTTTCAGTGGGAATATCCAACTTGAAGCCCATATTGTCTCCGTTCCATGCGATGCCGCTCAATAACATTCCGGTTCTCCCTCCTGCCCATTCCGAGCCTTCAAAATTGGTGTTGCCCGATGTGCCCGGCCAGAGCATATCGTTATAATCGCTATAAGAGTTCTTCGGACTGACTATATAGCAGCATGGATGCTCCGAGTAGCAGTTGATCTCGTTCTTGTCCCAGAGCTTTTTCGCCGTAGTGCCCGCAACAGGACTGTCGGACATATCCACATGGTAGATGAGCATTCCGTGCGGCGGCTTGGAAGTAGTCTTGGTGCGGATGTATGAATCCCAGCCTTGTCCGTTGCGCACTTCGTAAATGAAGTATTCGCCGTCAACCGACGTCGGTGTGGACAGGCAGTCGTCTTCCTGAACCGGTTTCAACACATAATCACCGGGAGTGGAGGTAGTGTTGACAGT
>JAEENZ010000014.1 GCA_016283985.1 Bacteroidales bacterium
GCCATCCTGACCGAGCATGAAATGCGCGAGAAGTATTTCCGTCCGTTCAAGGAATGCATAGAGGCCGGAGCTCTTTCCGTCATGGCTAACTCGGCCAGCGTCAATGGCATTCCCGTACATGCGAGCAAGAAGCTGCTTACGGACTGGTTGAAGAAAGGCCTGAATTGGGACGGAATGATCGTCACCGACTGGGCGGACGTGAATAACCTTTACACCCGCGAGCATGTTGCTGCAAACCGCAAGGAAGCGCTTGCACTGGCTATCAACGCTGGCATAGACATGGTCATGGATCCCTACGATACGCTTTGCTGCGCGGATATCAAGGCGGCAGTACAGGAGAAGCTCATCCCCATGAGCCGGATAGACGATGCCGTGCGGCGTATCCTCCGCCTCAAATACCGTCTCGGCCTGTTCGACAACCCCGTCTGGGATACATCCGTCTTCGACAAGTTCGCTTGCCCTGAGTTCGAAGCCATGGCGTACCAGGCGGCCCTGGAGAGCGAGGTACTGCTTAAGAACGAAGGCATCCTTCCTATAAGGAAAGGATCCCGGATACTGGTCGCCGGCCCGTGCGGGAATTCCATGCGCACTCTAAGCGGCGGCTGGACATACACCTGGCAGGGAACGGACGATCCCGTCTACGTGGACAGGTTCAATACCATCTATGAAGCCCTGGCCCTGAAGTTCGGCAAGGATAAGGTGAAATACGTTCCCGGAATCGAGTTCGACCAGGCGCGTTATGCATGGCAGAACGAGCTTAAGGTCAACATCCCTTCCGTGGTCGCAGCGGCCCGTGGAGCGGATGTGGTCGTGCTCTGCCTCGGCGAGAACAGTTACTGCGAGACGCCGGGAAATCTGGATGACCTGAATCTATCCACCAATCAGAAAGATCTCCTGAAGGCGGTCGCATCTACCGGGAAACCCGTGGTGCTCGTGCTTAATGAAGGCAGGCCGCGTATCATCGGGGACGTCGAGCCTCTGGCTGCCGCCGTCGTGGATGTTATGCTCCCGAGCAATTACGGAGGAGATGCCCTTGCGGAACTGCTTGCAGGGGATGAGAACTTCAGCGGAAAGCTTCCGTTCACTTATCCCAAGCACATAAACGCTCTCCATACTTACGACTACAAAGTGTCCGAGAATGTGGAAACGATGGAAGGGGAGTATAACTACGACGCCGTGATGGATGTCCAGTGGCCTTTTGGCCATGGTTTGAGTTATACCAGTTTCGAGTATTCCGATTTCAACTGCGACCGCACCGAGTTCAGGTCCGGGGACATCCTTCATTTCGAAATAACGGTTACTAATACCGGCTCAATGGCAGGCAAGGAAGCCGTGCTGCTCTACAGCAGCGACATAGTCGCCAGCATGGTGCCCGACGTCCGGCGTCTGCGTGCTTTTACCAAGGTCGACCTTCAGCCGGGAGAAAGTAAGACGGTGGAATTCGACGTGCCCGCCGACGGGCTGGCTTTTGTTGGAGAAGACGGAAAATGGCATCTGGAAAAGGGTGAATTCCGTTTTGCGGCAGGCAACTGCAGTTTAATGACAACATGCACAGATAGCAGCATAAAATGAAAACCAATTCTATCCTGATCAAACTGGCCATCCTCCTCGTAACGGCCTGCAGTGGCTCCGAAGCATTCAAACCGGGCAAAGTCAATACCGGCGAGGCGTCGAATTTGACAACTTCGTCTGCAGTCCTGAAGGGCGGTATCAGCGGCTTTTCGGCCGCTCCGCGCGAGTGTGGTTTCATCTGGGGAAGATATTCCGACAAACTGGACAGGACAGTCCAGTCGCAGGACATGCTCAATTCCGGCAGCGGTGACTTCTCGGCTCTCATAGATGGCCTTTCAGACGACTGTACATACTATTACCGTGCATACATAGTCGTATGGGTCGACGGTGAAGGGAACTATTTCTATGGGGATATCTGTTCCTTTACTACGCCGGAGGAAGAGGATATACCCGATCCGGGTCCGGGGCCCGGACCTGGTCCGGATCAACCTGGCTCGACGGTTTACAGCCAGGCGGGATGGTACGAGCTTCCCGTAATGCAGATGAAGAAGGACGGGGATTATCTGGTAGGAGCAAATAACAGCGATCTCTATTACGCATATCACATGTGTGCCGGAGGAGAGAAGGGGCCCGGAGGGAAGACTGCACGCAACTACACTGTATGCGTCAGCGCAAAGTATCACTGTCCTCTCTGGGTGGCGGCCCCGAGGCATTCAATGTATGTGGGTAAATCCGGAAGGAATGATTCCTACAGGGTTGATGACAAGATTCCCGCTTTTGCACAGTACAAGGCTAATGAAGCCGGGGGATCATGCAACAGGGGACACATGCTGGGTTCAGCAGAACGCACATCTTCTGTCGAAACCAACAAACAGGTATTTTTCTTCCCCAACATCGCTCCCCAGCTCTCAGGCGGATTCAATACGGGCGGCGGCGGTTGGAATACCCTGGAAGACTGGGTGGATGGTCAGGTTTGCAGCGATACTCTGTACATAGTAATAGGTTGCTATTTCGATGAGTTTACCGATGCATACAATAATAATGTCAAGCCCAAACGGATAAGCTACGGAGGCTGGGACGATACAGGTTTCCCTACCATGTTCTACTATCTTTTAATGCGCACCAAGAGCGGTAACAGCGGCAAGGCCCTGAAAGATTGCAGCGCCGCTGAAATCAAATGTGCCGCATTCGTGCGCTCACACACAAATTCCCTCAAGGGACAGAGTGTTACCAGCAGGGAGATGATGAGTGTGTCCGACCTCGAAAAGATCACTGGCTTCACCTATTTCCCTAACGTGCCCAATGCCCCAAAAGACAGTTTCAGCGCTGCTGATTGGGGCTTACAGTAGTTTTTTATTATTTTTCTTGCAATTAAAAAAACTATTTCTTTTCTTTGCAAAAGAATGATGACGATTGCTAATATCTGGTGGTGGCGCTTACAACTCTAAAAGTCGTAAGTTCCATTGCCGTATATATAGGAGTCAAGCAGCATATCGGACTTACGATATGCTGCTTTTTTATATGCAAATCAAACAATTAACAACAATACACCATGAAACAGAAAAAGTTCTTGCTTCCGGAATCCGAGATTCCTACGCATTATTTCAACATCCAGGCAGTGATGCCGAACAAACCCCTTCCGTTCCTTCATCCTGCAACCCGCCAGCCTCTGAAGCCCGAGGATCTTTATCCCATCTTCTGCAAGGCCTGCGCCGATCAGGAACTGAACCAGACGGATGTTTGGATTCCCATTCCGGAAGAAGTACGCGAGCAGTATGCAGCATACCGCTGCACCCCTCTGGTGCGTGCCTATGAGCTTGAGAAAGCCCTTGGCACTCCCGCCCACATCTATTTCAAGAACGAGAGCGTGAGCCCTGCGGGCAGCCACAAGCTGAATTCCGCAATCGCCCAGGCATATTACGCAAAGGAGCAGGGAGTTACCAACCTGACTACTGAGACCGGAGCAGGCCAGTGGGGAGGTGCACTCAGCTATGCCACCAAGAAATTCGGCATAGACTGCGCCGTTTATATGGTGAAGGTCAGTTATGAGCAGAAGCCCTACCGCCGCAGCATCATGCAAACCTTCGGCGCAGCCATAACTCCTTCTCCTTCAATGAGTACGCGTGCCGGCAAAGACATCCTTACCATCAACCCCAACGACCGCGGATCGCTCGGATGCGCCATCTCCGAAGCAATCGAGCTTGCCGTCAGCACTCCCAATTGCAAATATGCACTTGGATCTGTGCTGAATCATGTATGTATGCATCAGACCGTAATCGGCCTTGAGGCGGAAAAGCAAATGGAACTGACAGGGGAGTATCCTGATATCGTCATCGCATGCTTCGGCGGCGGATCGAACTTCTCCGGCATCGCTTTCCCCTTCATGCGCCACGTCATTTCAGGAGAAAAAAAGACACGTTTCATAGCTGCAGAACCCTGTTCATGCCCGAAACTCACCAAGGGTAAGTTCGAATACGACTTCGGTGACGAGGCTGGCATGACCCCTCTGCTGCCTATGTTCACCCTCGGACACAGTTTCAAACCTGCTTCAATCCATGCAGGAGGCCTCCGTTATCATGGCGCAGGTGTCATCCTCAGCCAGCTGATGAAGGATGGATACATGGAAGCCGTGGATATCGAACAACTCGATTCCTTCCGCGCAGGTGTGCTCTTCGCACAGACCGAAGGCATCATCCCCGCACCGGAATCCTGCCATGCTATTGCTGCCACCATCACCGAGGCCCTGAAGTGCAAGGAAACGGGTGAGGCGAAGACCATCCTCTTCAACCTCTCAGGCCACGGATTCGTGGACATGGGCGCCTACGACAGCTACTTCTCCGGCGAGATGCAGAACTATCACGTATCGCAGGAGGAACTTGCACAGTTCATCAAGAGCGCCGATGATCTGAATAAGTAGAAAAGTACTTCTGAAGAATGTCTCGTGTGCGGCGGTTGATTGAAAAATCTTCCGCCGTACCTTTTTGTGCGGAAGTGATGCCTCCGCATATATCCACACCGACCAGATGTTTGCCCGCCAGCGCAGCGTCGATGCCGGCAAGCAGTTCCTGCAGGTTGGCAGTACCCTGGTCCCAGTTCGTGCGGGCATATTCAGGAGACAGATAATCCAGATCGATGCTCAGGTAAACACTGTCCGATTCTTCGACCAGATGGGGATTGCAGCGCCTGGAGTGCGCCACCCATCCTCCGCAGGAAAGAATGTCACCGCCGAAGGAAGGTTCCTGGTCATCCGGGTGATGGTCAAAAAGGACAAGTTCTGCAGGCTCCTTCAGGAAGCGCAGCCAGATGTCCGTAAGATAATGATAATCGCCCCCGTCTATCCAGTGTAAGGCATTGACAGGCAAGTGTTTGAATGCTTCTTCTATGGCTTTCTCCGCAGCCGCGTCGCAGTAGCAAGTAGTGCCTTCCAGTGCCGTCAGATCCAGGTGCTCCGCCCCTTTCGGCGACCATGCCTCGTCGGAAAAAAGGCTGCTCATGTGAATTAAAAGCGATTTCATCGTTTTCAAAGTTAGGAAAAAACGAAAAAAAAACCTATTTTTGCATGATTCAGTTATAGATTATGGCTTTGGAACCCACATTCCCTCTGGATCCCGAAAAGGTCTATTTCTCTGCCGATGAGCTCACGCTCCCGACGGAGGAGGGAGAAAAAACCCTAAAAATGGGTTACTGGATTCTCGAAGACCCCATCCGCATCCACAAGCTCATAGTCAAGGAAAAGACCCTCCACGTAGATGAAATGGAGGTTCTGCGTCCTTTGGAAAGCAAACTCCGCAAAGCGGATCCCGATTATTACAAGCGTTTCGTAGGGCTCAAGCTCATCATCGACTATCCCGGCTACAGCAGCGGCATAGTCGCGAGCATCCCCTTCGAGAACGACCCTCTGGGATTCTACAAGTGGTGGCGCAAGGGTGCACACGAAGACAAGGTCTATCTGTCCCTCGGCCGCCAGATACAGCTTTTCCAGAAGGTTGCGATGATGGATCCGAAACTGATTTTGAAAAAGGACCTGGAAATACTCAGGCGATAACATAAATGGATAACCAATTGAAAATTACATGTCTCCACGGCGAACACGTCGCGCTTGGAGCCAAAATGAGCCCTTTTGCCGGCTTCGACATGCCCATACAGTACAGTTCCATCACGGATGAGCACAATGCCGTACGCAATGCCGCTGGCATCTTCGACGTTTCCCACATGGGTGAGATATTCATCAACGGTCCCCAGGCGGAGGAGTTTGTGAATCATATCTTCACGAACGACGTGCGTCCTATGGAGCCCGGTTCCATCCTCTATGGCATGATGCTCTACGAAGACGGCGGCACCGTGGACGACCTTCTGGTTTATAAGGAATATGCCCCGGATGCATTCCTGCTCGTGGTGAATGCGGCCAATATCGACAAGGATTACGCATGGATGCTTAAGCAGGCTGAAGGATATGAGGTCGGCATTCTGAATGATTCCGACAACTGGGGCCAGGTGGCCGTACAGGGCCCCGGCGCAGAGGCGGTCGTTTGCAAGGTTCTCGGCACAGACCTTACCGGCGTGGCATTCTATCACTTCGTGGATTCCGAACTCTACGGCAAACGCGCTATCTTCAGCCGTACCGGCTACACCGGAGAGGATGGATTTGAAATCTACGCCACCCCTGAAGCCATTGTAGACCTCTGGAAGGCCTTCCTGGCCGCTGGCGTGAAACCCTGCGGACTCGGATGCCGCGATACCCTCCGCTTCGAGGCGGGCCTCCCGCTCTATGGCGACGAACTCACCTCCGAGATATCTCCGGTAATGGCAGGATTCTCCATGTTCTGCAAGCTGGACAAACCCGAATTCATCGGCAAGGATGCCCTCGTTAAGCAAAAGACAGAAGGTGTGGCAAAGAAACTGGTTGGCATCGAGATCGCCGACAGGGCCATCCCCCGTGCAGGTTATCCTGTAGTGCTCGACGATGGCACGCAGATCGGAGTCGTGACCACCGGTTACCATTCCATCAGCCTCGACAAGAGCATCTGCTTCGCCTTGATCGATGCGCAGTATGCGCCTCTGGGCACAGCAGTCAACATCCAGATCCGCCACAAGGTATTCCCTGGCGTGACGGTCAAGAAAAGATTTTATCAAACAAACTATAAGAAATGAGCAAGATTCTAGACGAGCTTCTCTACAGCGAATCCCACGAATGGGTTAAAGTAGACGGAAATATCGCCATCATCGGCGTCAGCGACTTCGCACAGGCAGAAATGGGTGACATCACCTATGTGGACGTGCCTGCAGAGGGTGACACTGTCACCAAGGAAGAGGATTTTGGCGCCCTTGAAAGCGTGAAGGCCTCCAGCGAGCTTTATGCACCCGTGAGCGGCGAGGTTGTCGCCGTCAATGCAGAACTTGAAGACAAGCCCGAACTCATCAACGAGGACCCTTACGGAGCCTGGATCATCAAAGTAGAAATGAGCGACAAGAGCGAGCTTGAAAGCCTGCTTAGCGCTGCTGCATACGCTGAAATAGCAAAATAAACGGTCATGGCGGGATTTTCTTATTTCCCTCATACCGACGATGATATCCGCGTGATGCTCGAGCGGGTAGGCGTCCGGAACCTGGACGACCTCTACTCCGACGTGCCCGCGGATTTCATTTACAAGGGGGAATATGACCTGCCTGCCGCCATGAGCGAGCAGGAGGTCCGTGATTTCTTCGAAGCTCTCGGCAAGAAGAATACGCAGCTGAAGGTGTTCGTGGGCCAGGGCGCATACGACCATTACGTGCCGTCCGTGATTCCCTACATCACCTCGCGCAGCGAGTTCCTCACGGCCTACACTCCCTACCAGTGCGAGATTTCGCAGGGAACGCTGCGCTACATCTTCGAGTGGCAGTCTATGGTCTGCCGCCTCACTGGGATGGACGTGGCCAATGCATCCATGTACGATGGTCCGTCTGCTGCCGCAGAGGCCCTCAGGATGAGCGTGGCATGCACCCGCAAGCGCAACAAGGTCGTAGTTTCCACCAAACTCATGCAGAACGTGCTGGATGTGGTGAAGACCTATCTCAAGTATCCTGATATCGAGGTTGTTTATGCCTGGGATGTACTCGAGGCCCTTGGCCCGGACGTTGCCGGCGTGATAGTTCCTTCCATCTGCCGCCATGGCGTTATCCAGGACCTGACGGGTATTGCAGATGCGGTGCATGCCGCCGGTGCCCTCCTTATAGAGTATTGCGACCCTTCCGCGCTGGCAGTCCTGAAGACTCCGGCCGAATGGGGTGCGGACATCGCCGTAGGTGACGGACAGTCCCTGGGCATTCCTCTCTGCTATGGCGGTCCTTACGTTGGATTCCTCGCCTGCAAGAGCGACTACATGCGCAAACTTCCCGGTCGTATTGTAGGCCAGAGCGTGGATGCCTCCGGCAAGCGCTGCTTCGTGCTGACCCTCCAGGCCCGCGAACAGCACATCCGCCGCGAGAAGGCCACCTCCAACATCTGCTCGAACCAGAGCCTCATGGCCCTCTGGGTCATGGTTTACCTTTCGCTGATGGGCCCGGAAGGCCTACGCAAGGTGAACGAACTATCCTGCGCAGGTGCGCACTATCTCTACGACGAACTGCTGAAGACCGGCCGCTTCGAGGAGGCATTCCCCGGACGTCCGTTCCTCAAGGAGTTCTGCCTCAAGCCGCTGGTTCCCGTTGCAACCCTGCAGCAGAAGCTGCTCGACGCCGGTTTCTTCGGTGCCCTCGAGCTCGACGGCTATGTTACTTTCTGTGTGACTGAAAAGCGCACCAAGGCGGAAATCGATGCCCTGGTTGCAGTTGTAAAGGAGATTGCGCTATGAGGTACTACGATAAACTGATATTCGAACTCAGTCATCCTGGCAGAACTGGTTATTCGCTGCCGGCTCACTCATCAGGGGAAGCTGCTGACGCCGCCGGTATTCCAAATAATCTTTTAAGAAAGACTCCTTTAGATCTGCCGGAGGTGAGTGAGATTGACGTAGTGCGTCACTACACGAATCTGAGCCAAATGAACTTCGGAGTGGATACGGGATTCTACCCGCTGGGATCCTGCACCATGAAATACAACCCCAAAATCAACGAAGAGATAGCCGCGCATCCGCTCTTCGCAGGCCTGCATCCGCTGCAGCCCGCAGAGACAGTGAAAGGTGCGCAGGAAGTGATAGATGGCCTGGATGCCTCCCTGGCGGCCATTACGGGCATGAAACACTTCACCTTCCTGCCTTGCGCAGGCGCTCACGGAGAACTCACCGGCCTCATGCTCATGCGCGAGTATCATCTCGCCAAGGGCGACACGGCCCGTGTGAAGGTGATCGTGCCCGACAGTGCGCACGGCACCAATCCTGCATCCGCCGCGGTCTGCGGCCTGGAGATTGTGGAAGTGAAGTCCGGAGCGGACGGCCTTGTGGACGTAGAGGCGCTGAAACCCCTCCTGGGTCCTGACGTGGCCGGTATCATGATGACCAATCCCAACACCCTAGGCCTCTTCGAACGCCAGATAGGCGAGATTGCCAAGCTGGTGCACGAGGCGGGCGGCCTGCTCTACTACGACGGCGCGAACATGAATCCGCTGCTCGGAAAAGTGCGTCCCGGCGACATGGGATTCGATATCATGCACCTGAACCTGCATAAGACCTTCTCCACCCCTCACGGCGGAGGCGGCCCCGGAAGCGGCCCGGTCGGTGTAGGGGAGAGGGTGCTGCCGTATTTGCGCATCCCGCGCACATCCGGCTTCCACGGCAACTTTGGAGTGATGCTCCGCGCTTATGCATACATCCTCATGCTCGGCCGCGAGCATGTGAAGATGGCTGGTCCGCTGGCAACCCTTTCGGCGAACTACATCAAGGAATCGCTGAAAGACTGCTACAAGCTGCCCATTCCAACCGTCTGCAAGCATGAATTCGTGTTCGACGGACTCATAAACGACGGAGCCCGCGAAGGCAAGGCCGGCGCTACAACTTTGGATGTGGCCAAGCGCCTGCTGGACTACGGTTTCCACGCCCCGACTATCTACTTCCCGCTTCTCTTCCATCAGGCCCTGATGATTGAGCCTACCGAGACCGAGTCCCTGGAGACGCTCGACGATTTCATCGCGGTCATGAAGAAGATAGCGGCAGAGGCTGCCGAAGATCCTGATATCCTGCACGGAGCTCCTCACAACGCGCCAATCGGCAGGCCGGATGAAACGGCCGCCGCACGCAATCCCATCCTGAAAGCATGAAAAGAATGATGATTGCAGGCCTGATTTTGCTTCAGGCCTGCTCTTCATCCGTTTCGGTGAAGGAAATATTTGCCGGGGCAACACCCGAAGGCATCAGCACTGCGGTAGCTCACCGCGGATGCTGGCTGCGTGAGCCTTGCGGCGAGTATTTCATCCCCGAAAACAGCACAGACGGGATAGAGATGGCAAAGCGTTACGGCTATCCTGCCGTAGAGATCGACGTCAAGTATACTCTGGACCAGAAGATGGTCTGCATGCACGACGGCACAATCAACCGCACCATGCGCAATGCATCCGAATATTCAAAGATAGACAAACCCGTGCGTGTTTCAGACTGCATGTTCGACGATCTGCGGGCAAACTATGTGTTGGAATCCTCCGATCCTGCGAAACGAACCCCAATCCCTACTTTGGAAGAGATGCTGCTTGTGTGCAAGCGGGAGGGGATTGTGCCAATGCTGCACAGCAAGGTGCTGGAGAGTTACGAACTGGCGAAGAAGATACTTGGAGACGGCTGGATCGCCTTCGAAGAGAACTATTCCGCTCTGATGTATGCGCGAGGGCTGTCTGACTGCCTCGTGCTCTGGGATCCCGGTCGCCGTCCGGCCGAAGAAACCGTTGCCGGACTTGATGCTATCGGGGGATGGACTGGCATGTCCACCATGAAATATGACATGGAAGATGCTGCATACATCCGCACCATTCAGGGCGCCAGGCACTGGGTCCAGTCATCCATCTTCCCCACGCCTCACGAACAGAGAGCGCTACATGACGGAGTGGATATTGAGCTATCCGATTTCTTCTGGTATCAGACCGTCGGTCGCGAGCCCGTATCCTCTGTAAATGAGGCACTTACGCTCAAGGCAGGGGAGAGTTGGAATAGCCCTGCGGTCGAAGTGGGGGACTTCGCTGCGATGACCATCCGCCTGCAGTTCGAAGGGGAGTTGGAGTTTCGCGTAAAGGATCATGTCCATCGCGATTCGGCCCCTTCCGATTGGAAGTTGGAGGACAGGGTTTATCGGCTGAAGAGAGATGTTTACGGAGAAGAGTGTATGGGCTTAAGAATGTATAAAACCGCCCCGGCTTTCGAGATCGTGGCAGGGGAGGATATGATAGTGAAAGTAATTGCTGACGTTTATGAATTATAGAGTATTTGTCCTGGCGGCCTGCGCCATGCTGGCAGTATCCTGCTACGATGTGAAGAACAACATTCCGCTTCCTATCAAGAACGTGATAGAAGTAGATGGCAGACAGGGAGTTGGCTGCGATGGAGACTATTATTACGTGTCCGGTTCCACGGCCCTCTACAAGTATAGCATGAAGGGCAACCTGGTGCTCAAGAACGAGTCTCCGTTCGCCTCTCTTGCGGGCTCTCCCGCCCCGAACCATATAGGCGACATAGACGTTTACGACGGTGAGATTTTTGCATGCTGCGAGTATTTCAACGACGGCGTTGCACAGAACATCCAGATAGTGATTTATGACGCCGCTACGCTGGCCTACAAGCGCTCAATGGTCTGGAATGCCGATTCAGGACAGGTGGAATGCTGCGGCATCGCGGTAGACCGTACCCACGGGATAGTTTTCCTGGCGGACTGGGTGAACGGCAGCCATCTTTACTGCTACAACAAGAATACTGGCGATTACGTCGGCAAAGTGTATCTTAAATCCGCCCCGGCCCACCAGCAGGGCATCTTCCTGAGGGCCGACGGCCGCCTCCTGATCTCCAGCGACGACGGCGATGCCGACAAGGGCGAAGCCGACCATATCTATTACTGCAATCCTTTCACTGACAATAAGTTGAACGAAGAGGCCTCCGTTTCCCAGTTCATGTCGATGGAAGCCTTCCGCCGTGCCGGTGAGATAGAAGGACTTTGCATGAATCCGCACACCGGCGCACTCATCGTGCTGAACAACCGAGGCGCCCGCATCGTCAACGGCATGCCTGTCGGATTCTACGAAGGCTACGACAAGGAGATTCACGAGCTGTACGTTTTCTAAACAGCGAAATTGTTTATAACCAAGGGGCGATTGTTAATAACTTTCGCCCCTTTGTTGATAACTTCCTCTTTATTTATTTTTTATAGCGGGCAGTACTTGTTAACTTTGCAAATTCCGGATTGGAAAATTACTTAAACAATACGATATGATTAAAAAACAAACATTTAACACTTGTGGCACCTACATAGCGCCCGAGTGCATTGCCCTGGAACTTAAAGTTCAGGGTATGGTATGTACAAGTCTGAACAGCGCCATGCTTCTTGAAGAAGCCACCAATGACAATTGGGGTGAACTTTAATTCTTTTTGAGCCATGAAAAAGTTATTATCTACATTTCTCGTTGTCGCAGCGTTTGCGACTGCATTCTCCTGCTCAAAAATAGAAAAGGACGAACCCGTTGCAGGTGAAGTTCACACCGTCTCCTTCAACGCCATTTCTCCCGCATCCAAGACTACTTTCGGAACACTGAACGAAGGTAAATTCCCCACTTACTGGACTGTCAATGACAGCGAAGTCAAGGTTGCCCAGAACTTCTCGGATGGTATAGATGCCTCGGTTACCAAGAATAGTGACACCAACGCTTCATTCACAGCTAGTTTTACTGACGACGGAAGCGGTTCCTATACTTTTTATGCAGTAAGCCCTGCCAGCGCCGTGGTGAGTGGCGTGAGTTCTAAGTATTATAGCTGGAATCTTGAAATCCCCATAACGCAGACCTCTACAGCTACAGGTCCGGACGAGGCCGCAATGATTTTGGCCGCTACATCTTCCTCCTCAGGCTCGTTTCCGGCCAGCGTTGATCTGACTTTCTCACACATCACGGCTTATGTCAATATGAACATCACCAACCTGGACCTCGCCGTTGGTGACGAAGTGGCTTCTGTGCTTATCAGCGCCGATGCAAACATCGCTTCCAGGTACTACTATTATGTAGGCGGAGCCAATGCAGGCACATTGGAAGAAAACAGCGGTCAAAATGCCATCACTGTCATTACTAATCATGCGGACAATATATGGTTTGCATGTGCGCCTATGGCATACAACACGGAGCTTACAATTTCCGTTACTACCACTAATTCCAAGGTTTACACCAAGGTCATCCATACTCCTGCTGCCCTTGCAGCCGGCCATGTGGCCTCATTCAATGTTAACTTTGCTGGCATTACGCCCCCGGAAGACAAGGTATACAACCTTGTTACTTCCTACGCCGAGCTTACTGCCGGTTCCAAAGTGATAATTGCGGCAATTGGAGACAGTGACTACGCGGCAGGTATCGGAACCACCAGTGACAATTTCATCACGGCTGTATCTCAGGCCAAGTCTGCCGATGACAGCAAAATTACCAATCCGGCCGCTACGGTTGATGTCTTCACCATTGAGGCTGGAGTTGCTTCCAATACGATTGCGCTGAACGGAACCAATGGCTACCTGTATGCCAAGTCAAGCAGTTCCAATAATATGGGCATTCAGACCACCAATGATGTCAATGGTTATTGGACTCCCACGATTACAGACGCTGAAACGGGAGCTATGTCCTTGGTTGCAGAGGGTAGTTCGAACCACAATCATATCCGTTATAACTATAATAACGGCAGTCCCCGTTTCTCCTGCTATGCTTCCAACTCTACTTTACCTCTACAGGCCCTTTATAAACTTGAAGGTTCCGGAAGCGGCTCGTCCTTGATTACCACCTATACGGTAACCTACAATGGTAACGGGAACACTGGCGGCAGCGCCCCGGCCTCTGTCGTCACTCCCGGCGCATTCACCGTCGCAGCAGCAGGCACCCTGAAAAAAACCGGGTACAATTTCAACGGTTGGAATACTGCAGCTGATGGTTCCGGCACTTCTTACGCTGCCGGTGCCGCCGCCGTTGCAACGGCTGATCTGACGCTATATGCTCAGTGGGTCGATGCTGCTGTTAGAACAGAGTATACCATCACCTGGAATAGCACAAACAACTCGGCAAGTATCAGCTCATACACGGATTCCTGGTCTGTAACGGCAGATGGCCTTACCTGTAATATGGCTAATTTCAACAACAATAAAAACGGATGGAATTATGTAAAATGTGGAAGAAAGAATTATGCGTCTGTTGCAACCATTATCACTGATTCTGCCATATCGGAGGCTATCAGCTCAGTTACAATAACGATAGATGCCGTAACTGCAACAAAAGTCAATTCCATAAAGCTTTACATTAGCTCGAACGGTACTTCCTGGACAGAAGAGGGCTCATTCACTGTAGCCACAGGCGACCAAACTGTGGATATCTCAAGCCCTGCTGCAAGTAAGTACTATAAACTTGAATTTGACTGCGCAAGCGGATCTAGCAATGGTTTAGTAACAGTCAGCAAGTTGGTATTTACCATTTGAGGGGACCCCACTCCGCAGGCTACGGCTTCAGTAGTTACCGGAGGGACTGAAGATGTGAGTACAGGAGGGGCAACCCTCCTGGGCTCCTTCTCGGGAGAAACAGGAACCATCAGCGAAACCGGATTCTATTACGGAACCACCTCCGGGAGCCTTGGAAACAAGGTTTCCACCGGCAGTACGTCCAGTCCTTTCTCCAAGGCCATTACCGGTCTCACGGCGGGCACAACGTACTATTACAAGGCATACGTAGTGGAATACAACGAATCTACCTCATCCAACGAAGAAAGGCTTGGCCCTGAGATGTCCTTCACTACCATAGGCGTAGCAACGGCATCTGTTACCACCAGCGCTGCGTCCGGCATATTCTCAACCAGCGCAACGCTCTCCGGTTCATATTCCGGGGCTACGGGAACGGTGACCGAAGTGGGTTTCTATTGGGGAACATCTGCCGGGGACCTTTCCAACGAGTTGTATGCAGATTCCGGTTCCGGCGCTTCCGGCGTTTTCTCCAAGAATCTCACGGGGCTTACTGAAAGCACGACCTATTACTTCAAGGCCTACGC
>JAEENZ010000111.1 GCA_016283985.1 Bacteroidales bacterium
TATGGCAAGCAGGGCGAACTCGACACCTGCGCCCTCTTCCTCGCATCTCCCGCCAGCACCTATGTCAACGGCCAGAACATCGCCGTCGACGGTGGCTACACCTGCATCTAGTCAGTCATTCAGAACAAAAAGGAGGTCGAAACTCGGTTTCGGCCTCTTTTTTTTGTCCCATTTCCATCATTTCCTCCCTATTCTCCTCCTTTTTCCCGGCCATTTCCGGACTTTCCCTGTCTTTTCCCTCCCTGTTTCGGTAGTTTTCTGACTTTTCCAAACAAAAGAGTGTGTTTCCGGGTAAGGTCCAATTTCATGCCGGGGACCTTGCCCGCATTTCGGCCTCCCAGGCACTTCCAGCGGGTAAGGTGTCGACCCTATAATTGGACCTTACCCGGAAATGACGGTAAGTCAGCCGCGGAGACAGAAGAAAAGCGTCGGGAATTATGGAAGGATTATGAAAAAATGGCTAAATTTGTTCGGTTAAGGAAACTTACCTCGCGTAGTCCTTTCAAGAAGAAATGTACAAATTTGGAGATTATATCCATAACGGGTTGTTGTATCTGAACAACATGGCCAGGCCTCGGCACAAAAAGCTGAGCCAGCTGATGATATACGCCACGACCATCTGCCAGTCCAAGTGCAGGCATTGTTCCATCTGGCAGAAGCCGCATGAGAGCCTGAGCCTGGATGAGATAAAGGCAATAGTGGGTAGCAAGTGCGTCACGCGCAAGACCGTCGTAGGCCTAGAAGGCGGTGAATTCGTGTTGCATCCCCAGTATCGCGAGATAATGGAATGGCTGCGGGACAATCATCCTTACTATACTCTCCTATCCAATGGACTGGCACCCATGAAAGTGATCGATGCCGTACGCCGCTACAAGCCGGTGCGCCTTTATCTCTCCCTGGATGGAGACAACGACTCCTATCCCCAGGTGCGCGGAGTGGACGGGCACGACAGGGTTATCAGCATAATCAACGAGCTGAAGGACGAGATTCCCATCTCGCTGATGTTCTGCCTTACTCCATGGAATTCCTTCAAGGACATGGCTTATGTGATAGACGTTGCAAAGAAATACGGAATAGATGTCCGCATTGGCATTTACGGCACGATGGACTTCTTTGACACAAAGGCGGAATTGCTTGAAGCAGAGGATTTCAAGGACAGCATCCCGGCAAGCATACACGACACCGAAGAGAATTTCGATTTCGTCGCTCTCTACGATGAATGGAGGAACGGCCGGCTAAAACTGCGCTGCCAGAGCATCTACGGTAGCCTGGTGATCCATAGCAACGGAGATGTTCCCATCTGCCAGAATCTGGGCGTCAACCTCGGCAACATAAAGGAGAACAGCCTGGACGATATCTTCAACGGCGAAGCGGCTCACAAGCTTCAGTGCGAGCACGACCGGAACTGCAACGGGTGCTGGATCAATTTCCATCGCAAGTACGACATCATCCTGCTCCGCAACTTCGAAAAGGTGCTTCCCAAACGGGTGATAGAATGGTTCTACGGCCCTTATCAATGGACCGACGACCGCCGGATGACATATAAACGCTATTTCAAATGATTATGGGTATCATAGACAAATACAAGAGGGCTCGCAGCGAGACCTACCTGAAGGAGACCTACTCCGGTGCATATGCATTCGTCGGCCTTGGCCAGCACAGCCTGAGCAATCTTTACCCGGTTATCAACTATCTTCAGCTTCCGCTTAAGTATATATGCGTCACCTCGGAATCCAAAGCGGCGCTCATTAGCAAGAAGTTCCGCAGAGTAACCGGAACGACCGATCTGGATGCGGTTTTGGCTGATCCTGAAGTGAAAGGAGTGTTCGTCGCCGCCAGTCCCAAAGCCCATTTCAGCATTGCGCAGAAGGTGCTGCAAAGCGGAAAGGCCCTTTTCGTGGAGAAGCCCCCGGTGCAGAACGGTGCCGAGTTGGAAACCCTAATCGAACTGAACAAAGGCATTGCTGTTGCCGGACTTCAGAAACGCTATGCTCCCGCGGTGCGCATCCTTAAGGATAAGCTGGCGAAAGAGAAACTGATCAGTTACGACCTGCACTACTGCACGGGCGCATATCCCGAAGGCAATGCCCTTTTGGACCTCTACATCCATCCCCTGGATCTGGTCTGTCACCTTTTCGGCAAGGCGGAAATCGCCGCCTGCGAGAAAACCGGAAACGATTCCTATCTGTTGATGCTTCGCCACAAGGATATTTGCGGCACTCTGGAACTCTCCACTGAATACAGCTGGACAGATGCCCGCGAGGTATTGAAAGTGAATACCGGAACCGGGCTTTATGAACTGGACCGCATGGAACGCCTCATCTTGGCTCTGAAACCCGCGGTAATCGCCGGAATCCCTCTCGAGAAAACCGGCCTTGGCAATACCGGAACGAAAGTTCTGTTCGAACAGAACAGTTTCTCACCTGTCCTCACTCAGAATCAGGTCTATACCCAGGGTTTCTTCGACGAAGTGCGCCACTTCGCCCTCCGTGTCGAAGGCCATAAGGCCGACATCCTCTCCGACCTGGCATCTCTGCGCGACACCTACCAGCTTCTGGACAGCCTGGCATAGCCGCCCCCTGTTTTTCGGGTAAGGTCCAATTTCATGCCGGGGACCTTGCCCGCATTTCGGCCTTCCAGATACTTCTGGTGGGTAAGGTGTCGACCCTAAAATTGGACCTTACCCGAAAATGAATATACTGAAACTTAAAGATTGAACTTTATTACCGACCATAAAATAAAACTTATGGTCGTGTTAAAACATATAATCGTCAGCAGAAACATATATTAAAGAAAATGTTTCCGCAAATTCTTTGGCGTTGCCGGAACTGTCCTATATTATTGCAAGAAAAAATAGATTATGAAAAAGATTCTTGAAGTTCTCCAGTACGGAGACATGGACATCAGGTTCAACACCGACATCGATCCGGTCAGAAATCCCGAAATCATTCTGGACACCATCGCCAAAGTGACATTCTCTATGATGACTAAACTATGGGGCGGTAACGAACAGGCGGTCCTGGCGATGATCCGGGCTCTGGCCATCGCTGACCTCTCCTTAAGTGTAAATAGAAAGGAAATGATCCGATATCTGGACGATTCCTCCAAGATGATGGTGAAATCGTTGGCGGAGGCCAGGAAAGAATTTGAAAAGAATGGTGGAAAGATGATGACCTTTAGCCCCGTGGTAATGCCCGGGAAAATGAAAAGCTGATATGAAACGGGTTGTTCAAAGAATGATGCCGGATGGACAAATAATCTATCTCTGGCCTTTTCATGTCAGTCTTGAAGGATTGGAAACTGTGGTGCTGTGCAGGGATGAAGAGGATTATGATGCAATGGTGAAGATATTGTGCGTTTGTGCCAAAAGGAAGAATGTCATCATAGTGATATATGCCGCAGTTTCCAATCATTGTCATATTGCAGTCCTGGCTGTAAGTCAGGAAGATGCGGATGATTATGGGCAGGAGGTCAAAAGGATGTATGCCATGTGGTTCAGTCGTAAATATGGCGAAAAACAGATAATGCACGGCGTGGATGTCAAAGCGAACTTGCTGGACAGTGACTGGTATCTCCGCAATGCACTTGCATATGTCCCGCGCAATGCTCTGGACAATGGTTGCAACGTAAACGAATACAAGTGGTCCGGATACCGGGCGATGTTCGGGAAGGACCGTCTGGATGGAGTGGTGAAGGTGGCATCATTGTCTAAAAGGGACAGGCAGGAAATCATGCATACGGGAGATTCTCTAAAAGATGTTCCATGGACACTGGATAGGGAGTGGCATCTGGTGCCGTCCAGCTTCTGCGACCATGCATATCTGGAACAGGCATTCGACAATGAACAGGCATTTTTCATCAAAACCATAGGCGGACAGAACTCGGCTGAGATGAAAAACAAGCTTGTGGACCAACCTAGAAAGATAATGCCGGACACTGAATACTATAAAACCATTAATGAAATCAGTAACCGATGGTTTAAGACAGACCTTTCAAATATATCCGAAGACAACAAGATTAAGATTCTGCCATATGTCTATCGGACTACAAAGACCACGGTGCCCCAACTTGCGAGGGTTTTCGGCATGGACAGAAAACGCATCTCAGTCATATTGGGTAAGGTCCAATTTTAGGGTCGACACCTTACCCGCTGGAACTGCCTGGGAGGTCGAAATGCGGGCAAGGTCCCCGGCATGAAATTGGACCTTACCCGTCGGTGGCTCTCCAAAAGCATTATGATTATTTCACCTCCAGGCCAAGGTCGGCGATAAGGGCTGCGATTTCGGAGTTCTCGAAGAAGATTTTAAGATCGTTGGCGTTCATAGCATCATCATTTTTATTCAACGATGCAAAGGTACGCCCCCATTTTGACAGGCTTTGTCAAAAGCTCGCAAGCTGCAAAAAAATTGTACTTCCCTAAAAAAGTTGACAGCTTATTTCCAGACCTTCAAATATTGCTGCAGCGCCCACATTTCGTCGCGGTAGCGGGCGGCTTCGGAGAATTCCAGGTCGGCGGCGGATTTCTGCATGCGGCGGCGGTCTTCCTCTATCATCTTCTCGATCTGCTCGCGGCTCATGGAGCGTATGACCGGATCCTGAAGCAGTGCGGCGAGGTCGGCCTGAACGTATCCGTCAACAAACGCAGAGCCGGGTTCACGCCGGGAATCGTGGCCAAGTCCGACGCTGACCACGCCCGAGCCAAGGTCGGAAGGATTCGGAATGTAGACGGGATCGTCGTAGGAATTCGCTGCGCTCACGCGCCCGGTTGTGCCGTTGGCCACGCGGGGGTTCATCGGCTTGCCGCCACCAATGGCCTTTCCGCCGCCAAGGGTGACCAGTTCGGACGCAAGCACGTTGCTGCGAGTCTCAATTTGTTTCGGAGTAATTCCGTGCAGCTTGTTGTATTCCATCTGCTTGGTGCGGCGGCGGTTGGTCTCCCGTATGGTTTCTTCCATCGAAGGGGTGATCTTGTCGGCATACATTATCACCAGCCCGTTCACATTCCTGGCGGCACGGCCGGCGGTCTGGGTCAGGGCGCGGGTGGTGCGGAGGAACCCTTCCTTGTCGGCATCCAGGATGGCCACCAACGATACTGACGGCAGGTCCAGCCCCTCGCGCAGAAGGTTCACGCCCACCAGCACGTCGAACAGCCCGTTCTTGAAATCCTCTATTATCTCCACCCGCTCGCCGGTATCCACGTCGGAATGGATGTAGCGTACGCGGATGCCTATGCGGCGCAGGTACTCGTCCAGTTCCTCCGCCATCCTCTTGGTCAGGGTGGTCACCAGCACGCGTTCGTCCACCTCCGCCCGCTTGCGTATTTCCTCCACGAGGTCGTCGACCTGATGCTCGATGGGGCGGACTTCGATGGGAGGATCCAGCAGGCCGGTCGGGCGCACTACCTGTTCCGCAACCAGGCCCTCTGACTTCTCGAGTTCGTATTCGGCCGGGGTTGCGCTTACATAGACCTTCTGCCCGGTGATGGCCTCGAATTCCTCGAAGGTGCAAGGGCGGTTGTCAGCTGCCGCCGGAAGACGGAATCCGTACTCCACCAGCACGCTCTTGCGCGAATGGTCGCCGCCGTACATACCCCGGATCTGGGGGAGGGTGACGTGGCTTTCGTCGATGAAGGTGATGA
Organism: Bacteroidales bacterium; assembly: GCA_016283985.1. Next base: position 5,639 of record JAEENZ010000111.1, read on the forward strand.
AATCCTTAGGGAAATAGTCTATCAGGCAGAAAGGTCTCTGCCCGGGCTTGCGGCCGTCGAAATAGCGGGAGTAGTTCTCGATGCCGGGGCAGTATCCCATCTCCTTCAGCATCTCCAAGTCGTTCTCGACTCTCTGTTGCAGGCGCTTGGCCTCGATGGGCTTGCCCACCTCCTCGAAATACGCCATCTGCTTCACCAGGTCGTCCTGGATCTGGGATACGGCGGATACCACCCGCTCGCGGTTGGTCACGAAGTTGTTGGCCGGATATACGTCAACGTTCTCCTGGGCCTCGATGCGCGCTCCGGTGATGGGGTCTATCAGGCTGATGGCATCTATCTCGTTGCCGAAGAACTCTATGCGCACGGCCTCGTCTGCTCCGCCCAGGAACACGTCCACGGTATCGCCGCGCACGCGGAAGGTGCCGCGCTGGAAATCTGTCTCCGTGCGGGAGTAAAGGCACTCCACCAGTTGGTAGAGGAAGGTGGTCAGGCTCAACGTCTGCCCCTGATGCAGATGCAGAGTTTGCGTGCGCCAGTCGTCCGGGTTGCCGATGCCGTAGAGGCAGGAAACGGAAGATATCACCACCACGTCCCGCCGGCCGGACATCAGGGCACTGGCCGCGCTCAGGCGCAGTTTTTCGATCTGGTCGTTGATGCTGAGGTCCTTCTCGATATATGTATCCGTCGTGGGCAGATAGGCCTCCGGCTGATAATAATCATAATAGGACACGAAGTACTCCACCGCATTCTCCGGGAAGAACTGTTTGAACTCCCCGTAGAGCTGCGCCGCCAGGGTCTTGTTGTGGCTGAGGATCAGCGCCGGGCGCTGGAGGTTCTGGATGACGTTGGCCATCGTGAAAGTCTTTCCCGAACCCGTCACGCCAAGCAGACAGATGTCCCGGACGCCCCCTTCCAGGGCCTCGGTAATCTGCTGTATGGCCTCCGGCTGGTCGCCGGATGGCTGGTAGTTGGAATTCAGCCGGAATTTCATCGTGGCGCAAATATAATAAAAATGGCCGCCAGGCTAATGCATTTGCGGAAGTTTTTTGAGCTGGCCCGCGCGTGGCGGTAGCGGAGCAAATGCATTAGCCTGGCGGCTATCAGAGTACTATACTATATAAATATGTATTTGCAGATAAACAGCGCCGCTAGCACCCACATGGTAATCGAAATCTCCTTGAACTTGCCTGCGACAGCGTGGCAGAGAACATAGGAAATGACACCGAGGAGGATACCGTCGGAGATGCTGTATGCAAGAGGCATCATGATGATGGTGACGAATGCAGGGATGGCCTTGCAGTAGTCTTCCCAGTGGATGGTCTTGATCGAAGGCATCATCATTACACCGACGATGATGAGGGCGGGAGCGGTTGCTGCGCCGGGGATCGCCAGGAAGATGGGGCTCAGGAAGAGTGCCAGTGCGAAGAAGATAGCCACGGAGAAGGCCGTGAGGCCGGTGCGGCCGCCTTCACCCACGCCGGATGCGCTCTCGACATAGGTGGTGGTGGTGGAAGTTCCGAAGCAGGCGCCGCAGATGGTTGCGATGGAGTCTGCGAGGAACATCTTCTCAACGCCTTCGATTTCGTCGTTACCCTTGTTGATGAGGCCTGCGCCCTGGTGCACGCCGATGATGGTGCCCATGGTGTCGAACATGTCGATGAAGAGGAAGGTGAACACCACTGCGAGCATGTCCCAACTGAGGATGCTGCTCCACTCGAACTTGCAGAAGATGGGGCTCAGGCTGTCGGGCAGGGAGACCACCTTCGTGGGGAGGGTGGTGATGGCTGCGCCGGTTGCGGGATCCTTGATGAAGATGCCGATGACGGCGGTGATGAGGATGCCCCAGAGTATGCCTCCGCGCACCTTCGCCATCACGAGACCAGCGGTGATGAACAGGCCGATAACGCCGACGAGGGCCTTGCCTTCGGTGATGTGGCCGAGGCCGACGAGGGTAGCATCATTGTTGATGATGATGCCGGCGTTCTGCATGCCGATGAAGGCGATGAAGAGGCCGATACCAGCGCCGATAGCCTTCTTGAGCGTGCCGGGGATGGCATTGATGAGCCAGGTGCGGACCTTGGTTACCGTGAGGATGACGAAGATGATACCTTCGATGAGGACGGCGGTCAGTGCAAACTGCCAGGTCTTGCCCATTCCAAGGCATACGGTGAACACGAAGAAAGCGTTCAGGCCCATGCCAGGGGCGAGGGCGAAAGGCTTCTTGGCGTAGAGTGCCATCACGAGGGTACCCACGATTGCCGCGAGTGCGGTAGCCGTGAACACCGAACCGGCAGGCATGCCCGGGAGGGCGCTGAAGATGCCGGGGTTGACGGCCAGGATATAGGCCATCGTGAGGAAGGTAGTAAGACCCGCAAGGATCTCAGTACGGACGTTGTGTTTCT
>JAEENZ010000112.1 GCA_016283985.1 Bacteroidales bacterium
ATTCTCAGGATGGGAGCTACCGCGGGTGCTACCGTCTGATGGCCCAGCAGGGCTACGTCGTCATCCTCCCCAACCGCCGCGGCACCACCGCATTCGGACAGGAGTGGAAGGAGCAGATTTCGGGTGATTACCCCGGCCTCAACATGCAGGACTACCTCGCCGCCGGCCGCTATATCAAGAGCCAGCCGTACGTGGGCAAGCTCGCCTGCGTGGGTGCATCCTACGGTGGATACTCCGCCTACATGCTGGAAGGCCTGCACGGCGACCTCTACGACTGCTTCATCGCGCACGCCGGCATCTTCGACGAGAAACAGCTCTGGTTCACTACCGAAGAGATGTGGTTCGCGAACTGGGATAACGGCGGCCTCACCGAATACGCCTACGACCCTGCTGCAGGCATAGGCCCTGCAGGAGACGGAGTCACCTTCGGCGGCATGCAGCAGGCCGGTGCGCCTTACGCATCCACTCCCAAGGCTGTTCGGCACTATGCCAACTCGCCTTCCTCTATGGTCACCAAATGGCACACCCCCATCCTCTGCATCCACGGCGGAATGGACTTCCGCATCCCCTACGAGCAGGGCATGGCCGCCTTCAACGCCGCCCAGATGATGGGCGTCCCTTCGAAGCTGATCATCTTCCCGGACGAGAATCACTGGATCCTGAAACCGCAGAACGCCCTCTTCTGGCATAGGAACTTCTTCGATTGGCTGGATAGGTGGTGCAAGTAATGAAGTGGTTTGTTTATATTCCTGCCGTGCTGATGCTTGCAGCTTGCGGCAGTGTTAAGAACCTCCCTAAAGGCGAGACAAACCCTAATCCGGAGGATGAAGAGATTGAGGTTGGCTATGGAACCTCATCTCGCGAGGCTCTGGGAACTGCCGTGAGCAAAGTCACAGTGGATCAGGCAATTGTCAGGAGCTATGACAGCATCGGCGAATACATCAGGACTCGAGTGCCGGGAGTTGATGTCAATCCCAACGGCACACTGCAGATTCGCGGGCAGCAAACGTTCCAGGGCCCGGCCGAGGCACTGATTGTGGTGGATGGAGTTATTACCGATGATATCAATACCATCAACCCCAACCAGATTCATTCTGTTCAGGTTCTTAAAGACGCAGGCAGCGCCGCGATTTACGGCTCGAGAGGAGGAAATGGTGTCGTGCTGATCACCACCAAGATGGCCTACGAGCAGGAGCAGGCCAGGATTGCTGCCAGAAAGGCGGAAAAGGAAGCAAAGAAGGCTGCCAAGAAAAAAAATGAATAGATTTCTGAGTTGGATCAATCCACGGCTGCGCCTGTGGGCAATTTACAGGGAACTGGGATATGTTCTGTGGCGAAAGCCGTGCCAGGCAAAGCAAAGCAAGGATGGCATTTTCAAGGGCACCGGAGAGGCAATAATCCCATTCCTGAACGATGATGCCAAGCGCACCTTCTCCCACCTCTTCATGAGGCCGGGATATATGATCCGGGACTATATCCGCGGACAGCATGAACGCTACCTTGCGCCATTTACCTCACTGCTGGTGTTCTATTCAGTCTTTACTCTTCTGCTGGCCGTGGTGCAGCCCGGCGCGGTAAAATCCACCATTGCCGATGGTTTGATCGAAGGTTTGGAGAACTCTGATCTCCAGATGGATCTGGCTATTAATGAAAATACCATCCAGGTGGACAGTACTACGAGGAGCGATAAATCCAATAGGATAACCCAGTCATTGCTATCCACTGCTGCCCAGTCATTGATCCTGACGCATCTGGACTTGTATCCGGAGAATGCCGATACTCCGTGGAAAGAATCTCTTGCCGCAGTGGAAGGAGACCTTAGAAGCAAAGGCATTCCGCTTTTTCTAGGCAACTTCCTGCTGCTATGGATAGCCATGGTGTGGCTACTCCGCAAAAAATACAAGGTGAGCGTCTCCGGCGCCGCGGCAGCATCCGCCTACGTGCTATGCCAGTTCTGTGTCTTCATGTTCCTGGCACTGTTGGTCACATTTGGTAAAAGCGCTGACCTGGGCATCCTGGTGATGGGAATCCTGCTCTTCATCGACTACCGCCAATGGCTCGCAATCGATAACAAACAGGCCCTCAAACTCACCATCAAAACCGGCCTCATCTACCTCCTGATTACCGTTCTCTTCTACCTCCTCCTGAGCCTGGTCCTGGTTGCCATTGCCCTGCTGAGGGCGTAGCATCCTATTTCTCCGGGCGGAGTTTGGCGTATTTGAGGAGGAGGACTTTGGAGCCGTAGTTGTCGAAGTCGATGACGGCTTTGAGTTCGGGGAATTCGCCGGTGATTTCTTTGATCAGGCCGGGGCCGAAGCGGTTGTGTTCTACTCGTTCGCCGACGTAGAGTTCTTTCATCGGCACAGGAACGAAATTCGGGTCGATGATGTCGGGCTTCACCGTAGGCTGAACGACGCGGGTAGTCATGGCCGGCGCTGGCTTTTCTGATGGTCCTGCAGGCCTGCGCGGTTCGAATCTCACAGAACCGGAACGGCCATAGCTGTTGTATGCCGCGAATTTTTGAGCCGCGGAGGATTTATCACCGCTCCCAGTCCGGCCATTTGTGCTCCCGCCGGAGGACCTGCCGCCAAAACCAAAACGGGTTGTGCCCGTAGTGCGGGTGCTGCGGCCGCCTTGGAACCAGAACGGCATTCCGGAATCGCTGTCATCATCATCGTCGTCGAAACCAGGTGCGGGCAGCGGATTGGCCACATACTCAGAATCTATCTCACGGATAAAGCGGCTCGGCGCATTGCTCTCATGCTTGCCGTTGCGCATCCGCGTGGATGCAAACGACACTGCCACGGCCTTTTTCGCCCTGGTTACCGCCACATAGAACAGACGCCTTTCTTCCTCTATATCAGCCGGACTGGCCATCATCCCGCCCGAAGGGAAGAGATTTTCCTCGGCGCCGGCGATATATACATATGGGAACTCCAGGCCCTTGGCGGAGTGGATGGTCATCAGCGCAACCTTGTTACTGCCGCTCTCGTCATCCCTGTCATCCGTATCTGCGTTGCTCAGCAGCGAAGTCGTTTCGAGGAAGTCCGCCAGGGTGATTTCTGGAAGATGCTCGGGTTGCTCGTCATAGCCTTCACCGACCTCCATGTCTGATAGGATGTCGTCCAGTCTCTCTTCCTTGAATGCCTGCACTGAGTTCAGAAGCTCGTCCAGATTGGAGGTTCGAGCCATGCCCTCGATCGAGGTGTCAGACTTGAAGAATGCGTAAAGCCCGGATTCGTCGTAGATGCGCCGGGCTACCTCGAAGGCGTCTCCCTTGGCAGCCGCAACGGCCAGATTATCGATCAGGTCGCGGAACGCGCGAATCTTCTGCATCGCCGCAGGGCGAAGGCCGTAATCGAAATAATCCTCGCAGGCAACGGCGGCGAAAAGCGAACAGTGATGTGCCCTCGCCACTTCGTTCAGGGCTGACAGGGACGTGTCTCCAATGCCTCGAGTCGGTTTCCCAACCGCACGCTTGAAAGACTCGTCGTCGTTCACGTTCACGCACAGTTTGAACCAGGCCATCATGTCCTTGATCTCAGCTCGCTCGAAGAAGGAATTCCCTGAATATATCATATAAGGAATGTTCTTCCGGCGAAAGGCCTCCTCCAGCGCCCGTGATTGCGAGTTCGTGCGGTAGAGCACGGCGAAATCCGAATACTCCGCCTTTTCCCGCATCACCCGGGTGATGATGTCGCTGACTATCTGCACGGCCTCCTCCTGCTCGGTGTAGGATTTGATGAGCCTAATCTTCTCGCCCGGCTCGCCCTCGGAGAAGCATTTCTTGGGGATACGGCCCTCGTTGTGCGCTATTACCGAATTCGCCGCATCAACGATATTTCGGGTTGACCGGTAGTTGCGCTCAAGGCGGATAATCTTGCTTTCGGGATAATCCTTCTGGAAATTGAGGATATTCTGGATCTGGGCCCCTCGAAAGGCATATATCGACTGGCTGTCATCACCCACGACGCAAAGGTTGTGGTGCTGCCAGGCCAGTTTCTTGAGGATTAGGTACTGGGCATAATTCGTGTCCTGATACTCATCCACCATTATGTAGTCGAAGCGGGAGGATATCTCTTTCCAAGCCTGTTCGTTGTCACGCAGGAGGATGTTCATGTTAAGGAGGATGTCGTCGAAATCCATCACTCCATTCAGTTTGAGTTTCTCCTGATAGAGCTGGTAGACCTTCCAGAGGAAAGGCTTTTTGCCATGGTCGTCCTGCTGCTGGAATTCCGCTTTTGCGTGATAGGCTTCCGGTGTGAAGAGCCCGTTCTTAGCGAAAGATAACCGCGCAAGGACCTCGCGTGGCTTGTAGAGTTTTTCGTCAAGGTTAAGCTCTTTGACACAGGCCTTTACGGCGCTTTCGGAGTCGGAGCGGTCGTAGATTGTGAAGTTGCCGGGATAGCCTATTGTCACTGCATAGTCCCTTAAGAATCTAATGAAAACCGAATGGAAAGTTCCCATAACCACGCCCCTCGCTGCCCTGCGGCCAACCAGAAGCGAAATTCTCTCCTTCATTTCCTCCGCCGCCTTCTTGGTAAAGGTCAGTGCCAGCACCCTCTGGGGCTCCACGCCCAGGGCCAGCAGGTATGCCACCTTGCTGGTCAGGACCTTGGTTTTTCCAGAGCCTGCACCCGCCACAATCAGCATCGGTCCATTCACAAATACCACCGCCTCGCGCTGGCTCTCGTTCAGCCCCGCAAGAATCGCATCCAGTCTTTCCTTCATTTCCGTCATAATGTCACGAAAATACAAAAATAAACTGACAAACCTTAATAAAACCACCTGTATTTTCAATGATTTTTTAATAAGGTCAATCCTGCTTTTTGGGGAAGTGCGGGTAACGTCCGGGTTTTTGGGACGTCTCCCGCAAATAAGGCCGTTTTTGCGGGTAACCTACAATTTTTCGGGACGTTACCCGCAGTCGCCGAACGGTCCATCCAAAAAAACTTACAGACCCGCAGAAAAATCCCCAAAAAATGGCTATCTTCGTAGGTTATTTGTGCGCGAGCAGGCAAGCACACGCACGCAGAAGAGCAAAACAACAACAAACAATACATCACACAATGTCCAAGAACATCGTTTTGAAAAAAGGGCTTGACATTCCCGTCAGCGGGGCTGCCGAGTCCGTTCTTTCCAAGACCGTGTCGCCCGGCATCGTGGCCGTAGAACCTACAGCGCTCAAGGGATTCACTCCCCGCCTCCTCGTGAAGGAGGGCGACAAGGTGCTGGCGGGTTCGCCCGTTATGGCAGACAAGAAGAATGCGGACATCCTTCTTGCATCTCCCGTCAGCGGAACGGTCAAGGAAATCGTGCGTGGCGACAAGCGCAAACTTCTGGCAGTGACGGTGGAGGCAGACGACGCTCAGCAGTACCTGAAGTCGGAACCCAAGGCCGCAACCAAGGAAGAAGTCAAGGAAAGCCTCCTCAAGGCCGGCCTGTGGCCTTTCATCGTGCAGAGGCCCTACGGCATAGTAGCCGATCCGGCCGCAGAACCTAAATCCATCTTCGTTTCCGCATTCTCCACGGCGCCCCTCGCAGCCGACACCGAGTTTACCCTCGGAGGCCGCGTGAACGACATCCAGGCCGGCGTCAATGCCCTGGCCAAGATCGCGAAAGTGCACAT
>JAEENZ010000113.1 GCA_016283985.1 Bacteroidales bacterium
CTTCAGGGCGGGCCAGTGGGCATGGCAGTATCCCATCCCGTGAGGCACCCCTTCCAGAATCTTGTCCACTTCCAGCTCCGCATTATAAATATTATCTTCCCACAGCGAAGTGCGCTCGATCGGGTCGAACTTCAGCATCCGCCCGTACTTCTTCGAGAACTCCTCGTTGGAGATGTTGTCCGGGTCGGTGTAGGCCTCCAGCTTCTCAATATCCTTCAGAATATCTTCCTCTTTCAGCCAGTCCGACTTCTCGTCCGAGGCGCGCATGAAATCCAGTTCCATGCGCAGGATCAGCAGGCACAGCCTGGGTACGTCGTACTCCGAAAGCTGCTCCAGCACGGCATTGCATGCATAGGCTTTCCCGAGAGGGGTTTCCTCCTCCTCGTCGGGAATCTCCCTAATCAGAACGAGTGCGTCCAGGGCCAGGGGGATGTTGGCCCAGATGCGCATATCCTCTGAATTCTGTTTCATTTCATCGACCAGGGCGATGATGCGGTCTCCATAAGTGTCAGCCATAATGCCTGCAAGATAATAATTTATTCCAGAATTTTGCAGATATCCTTCTCGCGGGCCTCCGGCAGCAGCTCCCGCAGATGCGAGAGCAAAGCGGCAAAGGATTCTTCCGGCGTGCAGCCGGTATCAAGGGGATCCTCCGCGCTGAAGGGGCTGAACCCGCCGAAAAACGGCGCTGCAGTCCTCGAAGCCCCGGGGCCGCCTAAAACCGGTGTCCCCGAGCTAAATACATCGCTTCCGAACAGCGCCTCAGGCGTGCAGAAGGTGCAGGTCTGCCAGCCGCTATACTTCAGGGTAGGCCCCCGGTACACCCGCTGGATGTCCCCGATGAGCAGCCGCGTTCCGTTCGCCAGCTTCGTCACCACCCCGTCCGCTGCGGCCTTCTTCAGCCCCAGCAACTGGCGGATGTCCTTGCTGCCCACGGACCCTTGTTTCTCCATCAGTTCCAGCACCTTGCGGCCCGCCACGTCCGGATTGAACCGCGCCTGCGACAGCCTCCAGTTCCGCAGATGCGCATACCACTCCACCGTCGCGAAAGCGGCCTTCCCACCGCATAGGAACTTCCCATAGGCGATATCGCCGCTCTGCACGGCGTCGATCTTCCAGTCCCACGGGCCCAGTTCTTCCGAAGAGTCGAACCAATGCTCCGGCGGCGTCATCTCCTCCACCGAAAACCCTGGCACCGGCCCCTTGAAGAAGGGGATGATGCCGGCTTCGCGGATGGCCGCGACCATCGATTCGGGAGAGACTATCTTCATACCTCAAAGATAATCATTATATTTGTACATATGAAACGCCTCACTCTCATCCTGATTCTTTTTGCAGCCGTCTCCGCCAGGGCGCAGGTCTGGCACGACGCTTCGCAGATGCACATTTTCGGCAAGGCGGTGGAGGATACCTACGCCCCCTTCGTACGCTTCCCGGAAGATATCAACCAGAAGGCCCGGAAGGACCTCAAGTACCTGGGCGGGGATGCTGCGGGCCTCTACCTGCAGTTCCGCACGGATTCTCCGGCGGTGCATGTGCGCTGGAGTTCGGTGAAGAAGCTGACCATGTCGCACATGGCCTCGGTGGGTTCCCGCGGGGTGGACCTTTATGCGAAGACGGATGCCGGATGGCGTTTCGTGGGGAGTGCCCTGCCGGCGCTGGACTACAACGAAACCACGCGCTGCATAGTCAAGAAGATGGATGCGGGCTACAAGGAGTTCCGCATGTACCTGTCGCTCTACGATGGCATCAGCAAGCTGGAGATCGGCATCGACCCCGGCTGCGAGTTCATCCCGGTTTCGGTAGATAAGCGCAGGGCCCCGGTGGTCATGTACGGCACATCCATCCTGCAGGGCGGATGCGTCTCGCGCCCCGGCATGGCCTTCACCAACATACTCGGCAGGATGCTGGACCGCGAGGTGGTGAACCTGGGTTTCAGCGGCAACGCCAGGCTCGACCCGGAAATCGCCGAGCTGATGGCCCGCGTGGAGAACCCGGCGGTATTTGTGCTGGATAATGTGCCCAACGACAGCCCGGAGCTTATTCTTAAAAAGGGCGAGGCTTTCGTGAAGATTCTGCGCGATGCCCACCCGAACGTTCCCATCGTTTTCGTGGAGATGGCGCACTACGCCCACGACCTCGTGAGCTCGGAATCCTATGCCGAGGTCGAGGCCCGCAACGCGGCGCAACATACCATATATGAACGCGTCAAGGCTACCGGTGACAAGAATCTGTACTATGTTCCCGGCTCCAACCTGAACGGTTCCGACGGCGAGGCCACGGTGGATTATGCTCACACCACCGACCTTGGCCAGAGCCGCTATGCGGAGCAACTGTATCCGCTGCTAAAGATTCTCTGCGCGGGAAAATAGACTCAATCCAGAGATAAAAGGCTTGGCCTTGTATCCGGTGACTACCACGCGGATGCGCTTGGTGGGAATCGGCTGGCAAGGCAGGATGCGCTTGTATCCAATAGTCGTGCCTTCCGCAACCGTCAGCCAGCCGTTGTTCTCCAGTGCCACGTCGAAGTTCTGGATCTGCACCTTGAACCCGCTTACCCTCTGCCCGAGGGAGATATCTTCCTGAAGCTGAATCAGGTCGAAAGTGCGGTATTCCGGAAGCTCGATTTCCACCAAGTTGCCGCTAGGATGGAGACGTAAGCGTGCGCCGGCAGCCAGGTCGTTACCGAACACCTTCTCCCGCCATGTCCGGAATTCCATCAGTCGGGTGGAATCGATTTCATGGATGCGCCCGCGGGTATCCGGAGGGACGTTCAGGAGCAGGAGCGAATTCCGCCCCACGCTGGTAAGCCAGATGTCCACCAGTTGCTCTACGGTTTTCACCTTGGAGTTTTCGGATTCCCTCCAGAACCAGCCCGGGCGGATGGAAACATCCGTTTCCGCCGGCACCCAGAATGAACCATATACATTCCCCTGCTGCAGGGTATCCCTTGGAGGCGCGCCCGCACCGGGAGTGAATCCTTCCACGTCCAGCGTGCTCCAGTTTGTCTCACCGGCAACGCCGCGCTCGTTTCCCATCCAGCGGCAGCCGGGGCCCACGTCGCTGAAAATCACCGCATTCGGACTCATGGACAGCACAGTCTGATTGAAGGCGGGCCAGTCGTACACCTGCTTCTTGCCGGTCGGCCCCTCCCCGCATGCGCCGTCGAACCACTGCTCGAAAATCTGCCCGTAGCGGCCTCCGTGCACATCCTGCAGGGTGCGGATGAACTTCTCGTTATATTCCGGCGTGCCGTATGTGGGGTCGTTCCTGTCCCACGGGGAGATGTAAACCCCGAACTTGAGGCCATATTCCCGGCAGGCCGCGGAAAGCTCTGCGAGCACGTCTCCCTGCCCGTCCCGCCAGCTGCTTTGTGCCACCGTGTGGGTGCTTTCCGGATTCGGCCAGAGGCAGAAGCCGTCGTGATGCTTGGCGGTGATGATGATACCCTTCATGCCTGCGGCCTTGGCGGTCGAGGCCCATTGCCTGCAGTCCAGGTCGGTAGGATTGAAGAGGTCTTCGGCCTCCGTGCCCTTGCCCCATTCCAAGCCGCTGAATGTGTTCGGCCCGAAGTGGACGAACATGTTGTACTCCATCTTCTGCCATTCCAGCTGCGCCGCGGTCGGCACCGGGCCGTCAAACTGCGGCGTGCAGGCCGCCAGAAATACAGACACTGCTATCAGAACCTTCCTTGAAAAGGGCCTAAAACCTGGAAGGTCCCCTCGAAAAAGGCTGGACCTTCCTTG
>JAEENZ010000114.1 GCA_016283985.1 Bacteroidales bacterium
GGAAATCCGCCCCCTGTCCCAACGTCCAATATACTCCACGGTTGGTGGTATACCCCCTGAGGGAGTTCGCCCTTCGGGCTCACCCCACCATCCCTTCGGGACGGTCCCCCCGCTATCGAACCGCGGGTGTTACGTCCCTCAGAGGGTATACCACCAACCGCTGGATAGTAGAGTTCGAGGTATTGGGCGATAGCCAGCGAATGCAGGATGTGGTGGGCGAAGATTCCGTCCTCGTCCTTGCGGGAGATCACGTTGATCTTCGCATTCCACTCCCGCCACAGTGCGACCGCCTGCGCAAAATCCTGTTCAGAAGGAATCAGCATAGGCCGTGAGCCTCCTCCAGCAGGCATCCGAGTTCTTCGATATCCCGGCAGATAAGCGAGGGCGCGTGCGGCCAGGCATTGGCCACCTCAAGAGTAGTCTCGCCGCTGAGCACAAGCACACCGAAAGCGCCGGCATTGTATGCCATCTCCACATCAGTGTAGATGCGGTCACCCACCATCGCGATCTGCGAAGGTTTAAGGCCGTAACGGCCCTCTATCCCCGCCAGCATGGCGGGATCCGGCTTGCCTATGGTCACGTCCGGCTTGCGCCCGGTGGCGTATTCGATGCACTTGCAAAGAGATCCGCAGTCCACCAGGATGGTCGGCTGGTCGGTCGGGCAGACCTTGTCGGGATTGGTGGCGAGATAGGGCAGCCCCTGCGACACCCACCATGCGGCACGGCAGAGGCGCGGATACACCAGGGTGGTGTCGAAGGCCACCACGACCGCGTCGGGCACGTCGTCTGCCGACTCCGAAGTGCTCTCGAAACCGGCCTCTTCGAACTGGCTGATCATCGAGGGCGTTCCCAACAGGAACAGCCTCTTGACGGCGGGCAGATGCGTCTTTATGTAATCTATGGTTGCCGGCACGGTGCTGTACATCTGCTCCCGGTCAGCCTTGATCCCCATCCGCGCCAGCTTGGCGAGATAATCGTCCAGCGACTTGGTGGGATTGTTGGTCAGGAAGGAATACGTTATCCCCATGCGGGTAAGTTTCGCAAGAAACTCCAGCGTGAAGGGAAAAATGTTGTTCTCCATATAGATGGTGCCATCCATATCGAGGGCTATGTGGCGCAAGGCCAGCAGTTTGTCGCGAAGATCCTTATTCATCGGACATCAGTTTTTCGGTGAACTTGCGGGAACGCTCGTAGCCGTCGCGGGGAGCCGTCCACATGGTCAGGAAGATGACAGCACCCACCACGCCTACGCAGATGAAGGTGATGAACACCGCGCGCCAGCCGAAGTTATCTGCAATCAGGCCAACTCCGATGGCGGAAAGGGCCGAACCCACATAACCTAGGATTCCGGTGAGGCCGTTGGCGGTCGCGGATGCCTCCTTGGTGGCCTGGTTGGCTGCGCCGATGCCGATGAGGGCTTGGGGTCCGTAGATGCAGAATCCGGCCAGCGCCAGCACTATCGTAGAAAGAATCACGGGCATCTCCACCAGGGCGAAGAGCCCAAGGAAGATGACCGAGCCGACCATGGAGAACAGGCACATGCGGTGCGCACGGCCTTTGAATATACTGTCCGTCGCCCATCCGGCGAAGATGGTGCCGAAGATGGCGGTGAGTTCAAACACGGCCACCGACCAGGCGGCACCCTGAATGTTCATTCCACGGTCCTCCGTGAGGAACTTCGGGCCCCAGTCGAGCACGCCCATGCGCAGCACGTATACGAAGATGTTCGCGAGCGCGTAGAGCACAACCCACTTGTTGAAGAAGACCATGTGCTTGAGGAAAGCTCCGTGGGCCCCCTTCTTTCCTTCAGTGGCCTCTTTGCCGGTGTGGGTTTCGGCTATCTCCGGCAAACCGACGCTCTGGGGCGTGTCCTTCAGGCCGGTGAAGCACAGGAAAGCACCTCCGATGGCCACGATTGCGGGCACTATGAAGCACCAGCGCCAGGCCCCGTAGTGGGATGCATACGCCATGATGCGGGAGGTCTGGTCGGCGGCGGGAAGATTATCCCATCCTTTGATGCTCGCGGCAAGGTTCTCGGTAATGCGCGCCACGATGCTGCTGTCACCGGACATATCCGCGCCCATATTGGTCATCAGCAGGCCGCAAACGACCACGGCGCAGAAGGCACCGACGGAGTGCGAAGTGTTCCAGATACTCATCTTCGTGGCAAGCTCTCCGGGAGCTATCCACTGCGGAAGCATCCTCGCGCAGGGAGGGAATCCCATCCCCTGGAAATACTGGTTAAGCACGATGGTGACCCCCATCACCAGGATCAGCATGTTCACGAATTGCGGGCCTTCGTGCACTCCTGTAATCCAATAGCTCACGTCCACTCCGAATCCGAAGCAGATGTTGGCCGCCGCGCAGAGTATCAGGCCTATGCCCATGAATGTCTTGGGGCTTACCCTCTCCACCACGAACCCGTTCAGGAAGCGGCTCAGGCCGTATATCAGCGAGCCTATCGCTATCACTATACCGAAACTGGTATTGGAGATGCCGTACTCGGCGGTGAGGCCTGGCATGGCGATGGAGAAGTTCTTCCTCACGAAATAGTAAATGGCGTAGACTACCATCGAAACCACGATGGTGCGCCACTGCCAGTACTTGAAGGATTTGTTGGTCGTCATATCGATTCTTCTGTTTTCATCTTGTCTATCTGGGCTTTCGCACGGCGGATGCGGGTGCGCACCGTATTGAGCGGGAGCCCTGTCTCTTCTGCGATCTCACTGTACTGCAGCCCGTCAACCAAACGCATCCGGGCTATCCTGCGGTAAAGGTCAGGCAGACCCTCGATGTATTTCTCGGTCTGCACCTGGTCCTCGTCCCGGATGATGGATTCCAGAGGGGTGTCCTCCCCGCTGCCCAGGCTGCTGACCGCCGTGCCGGCGGAACGGTCCTGGTCTATGGACACGTAGCGTTTGTGGGAGCGGTTCTCCTGCTCCACGGTATCCACCGCCGTATTGTGGGCGATGTTCGTGAGCCAGGTGGAGAACTGGCTTTTGGAAGGGTCGTACGAGCGTATCTGGCGGAACGCCTTCTCGA
>JAEENZ010000115.1 GCA_016283985.1 Bacteroidales bacterium
CGCAGAGCCAGGTGTAGGACGTCGATCCTTCACCGCCCTTAGCCTCTGCCTCTACCCAAAGATGCTTGTAGCCAGGGCCCTTGCCAAGGGGTGACATGCTTTCCAGAGCCCTCTCGTATGGCACGCTCAGGCTTATCATGTGTCCGTTGTAATGCACCGGATAATCATAAGTATGCGCCTTTGCAGAGCATGCCTTGAGTATATCTATCACCAGCGGGCCTTCCAGCCAGGGAATGGTGGCTACGCCCACCCACCTGGTCATCCTCACTCCCGGAGTGGCGCAGCTGTCCACGGCGGCCACATACTGCAAGCGCTCACCTTCATGGTAGGCAAGCAGTCTAGGAGAATGAAGGGAAGATTCCTTGATCTTTCCGCCGAAATGCGAACGTTCGTCCACCACGAGGGTATTGTGGGCGATGGTTGTCATCGCATAGCTCTTGTTTTCCGGGGTGTAATGGCCCTTGTATTTGGCCTCTATGTTCACGAAACGCGCCGCGCCATAATCACTTACTACCTCATGGCCTCCGTCGTACCAGGCAAAGGTTAGTTTGTCGTAATGCCCATGGCTGAGGCCGTGCGAAGTGGCCTTGAATGTGAGTGCGCTGCCTCCATCGGTGCGGAGGACTGCGAAAGCGCCCTCGGTGCCATCTCCGCCATCCCTGTATAGGCCGCTGCGCAGCCTGAGAGGTTCTGCCTGGCCGGCAGCCACATCCCGGGCCGCCATGAAACCCGCATCGGAGATCAGCACCTTCTTCTGATAATCCCTGACAATGCTGAGAAGCTGCTTGTTGGAGGGATCCGCCGCATAGGCGATATCCACCGCGCACACCAGTTCCTGGGCATCATAGCCCTTCGCCAGGGCATCGTTGATGTGGAAAAACTCGCCGTCGTAGGCGAGGTTCAGCAGGGTACCAACAGATTTAAGTATTATTCCGTCCCTGTATCCGAAAATATGCAGGGCAGGGCGGTTATGCTCGATCGCCTGCGCGAAGAGCACGAAGGGCCAGATGGCATACCTGTGATAATATGCGCCCTCGGTGAAATATCCGTCCGGCGAGAAGAGGCTCTCCAGCTGGCGGATGAATCCCCCGCCAGGACGGCTTCCGTATAGGGCGGCGTCCACAAGATGATTATCCCCCATCGCGAAGCCTATCAGACCGACAGCAGCCTGGGACCAGGTGCCGTGGTTGTGCATCTTGTTGAAAGTGTCTTCGTTGGCTCTATTGTCCGGAGTGCCCTCCATGATGAAGGAGGTCATCGGATAGAACACATTCTTCTCTATGGCGCGGCGGTCGCGGGCGCTCAGCGCATCATAAACGCAGTCGTATGCCATTGCCGTGTGAACCAGCCACACGCTCTCATTCAACGTCTGCCAGAACAGCCTGCCACGCACGGGAGAAAGGGTCATGGGATGATAACCCAGGGTGGGATAGAGTTCGGCATAGGCAAGAAGCAGTTCCCGCACTTTATCTGCATAAGCCCGATTCCCGGTAATCTGCCATGCCAGGCCGCAATGGTACATATCGTAATAGTTCCGCTTGTGCACCTCATGCGTATAACCCCCGCCGCCATCCTTAGGAACCGGCATGTTGACAGGGCGCGTCACGGCCTCGTCCGCCTGGGCGATCAACTCTTCGAGCGAAGCATCGAACAGGGGCACCTGCCCCACGGACGCCTTCATGCTCTTTACAGCATCTTCGGTCAGGAGCAGGCAGGGATGCGACTGTCTTGCAGCGAACAGATTCAGCGCAAGGCAGCAGGCAAGCAATAGTGATATGGTTCTTTTCATCTGTTGGACAGTATCTTTCCTGAATCAGTAAAAACGTTATCCCCGAGGGTGATTTTCTCCCAGGGAGCATCGTCGAGGCGGATGGAATAGCCACCGCGGCCGCTGGAAACGAAACGGTTGCCGGTGATAGAGAGTATCTGCGCGCCGGTGATGCGGATGACGGACCCGCGCACCTTGTTGCAGCAATCCACGAAATCGCATCCGGAGATGCTCACATAGGGACCGGCCGTGCTCTCGTCGCTACCGCCCCGGTAGATGTTGACGGGGATGCCGAGGATGCGCTCGAAGCGGCAGTCTTCTATGATGATGTCATCTGCATTGTAGCGGCCCTTGT
>JAEENZ010000116.1 GCA_016283985.1 Bacteroidales bacterium
CTGAACATGAGGTTGAACTGGCGCACGTCGGTCCAGTTCTTGGTTCCGGAGATGGGGCAGACTATGCCGCAGTCGAGGATTATCTGCTTATATTCGGCCAGGTCGTTGGCGTTTTCGGCCTTAACGTAACGGTCGTGGACCTCGTCCCAGTGGGCCTTTTCGCGGAGGACGTTGGGGTTGGTCTCGCGGAACTTGGCCTCGTCGAAGCTGTCTCCGAAGCGTTTGCGGCCCTTCTCGACCTCCTTGTTGATCTTCTCCTCGATCTTGGCGAGATAGTCCTCGATGAGGACGTCGGCGCGGTAGCGCTTCTTGGAGTCGCGGTTGTCGATGAGGGGGTCGTTGAAGGCGGCCACGTGCCCGGATGCGACCCAGGTGCTGGGATGCATGAAGATGGCCGCATCTATGCCTACTATATTCTCGTTCAGGCGCACCATCGCCTGCCACCAGTAGTTCTTGATATTGTTCTTGAGCTCCACGCCCAGCTGGCCATAGTCATACACGGCCCCGAGGCCGTCGTAAATCTCGCTGGAAGGGAAGATGAAGCCGTATTCCTTGCAGTGGGCTACCAGAATCTTGAAAAGTTCGTCTTGTGTCATTTCTCTTGTATTTCTAATCTTACAAATTTAATCATTTTTCATTACCTGCTCAAGCAGCGGACGCACAAAAGGACGGGTTTCCACCTGAGGATGGGGAATAGTGAGCTCCGGGGTGTCCATCTTCACTTTTCCGTACATCAGGATGTCGATGTCGATGATGCGGTTGTGGTAGATGCGGGTGCCGTCGGGGGCATACTGGGGCTGGTCCGTGCGGCCCATGCGGCGTTCTATATCCTTGCAGATGGACAGGATGGATGCCGGACTCTTGCGGCTGCTGTAGCGGACTACGCAGTTCAGGAATGCCGGCCCTTCGAAGCCGCAGGCCTCGGTCTCGATGAGATCCGAAAGGGCCTCATAGCGGCCCAGGATGCCGTTCAGGAAGCTCAGGGCCGACATTATATTGGCCTTGCGCGCGCCTATGTTGCTGCCGAGGGCGAGATAAAGCTTTGCCATTGTTATTCTAATTCAGGATCCATTCCAAGGGCCACCCGGGCCTCGTCGGAGAGCATGCTCTGGTCCCAGACGGGCTCGAAGGTGAGCTCGATTTCACATTTCGTCACGCCCGGAGTCATCTCCACGCTGTGCTGCACGTCGGCCATCACCTCGTCCGCCATAGGGCAGTTGGGGGCGGTGAAGGTCATCTTTATGAAGACCTCGCGGGCCTTGCTGATGTTGAGTTCGTAGATGAGGCCTAGGTCGTAAATGTTGACCGGGATTTCCGGGTCGTATACCTGTTTGAGCGCAAGGATTACCGCATCGTAAAGAGGCGCAAGAGCCTTTACGTCTTCAGGGGTGAGGATTTCGTTCTGGTCAGACATTCTTTTCCGCCTCCCTGCGGATGGTTTCTATCATGGAATTCAGGCCGTTAGCCCTGGTAGGAGAGAGGTTGGCGCGGAGACCTATCTGCTCCACGAATGCGAAGTCGTCCGCTGCTATCTCGGCGGCCGTGCGGCCGTTATAGACCTGGATCAGCAGGGAGATGATTCCCTTGGTGATGATGGCATCGCTGTCCGCGCGGAAGAAGAGGCGGCCGCCATCCACTTTCGTGTCGAGCCAAACCCTTGACTGACAACCTTTTATAAGCCGGTCGTCGGTTTTAAGTTCCACGGGGAACACTTCCAGGTTCTTGCCCAGTTCTATGAGATATTCGTATTTGTCCAGCCACTCGTCGAACATGGAAAACTCTTCGACTACAGCGGCTTTTGCTTCTTCCAAAGTGTTCATTTCAGCATCTTTATGGCCTTGTTCAGGCTCTCTATAAAGTATTCGGCTTCAGCCATCGTGTTGTAGGGGGCGAAGGATGCGCGCAGCATCCCTGTAACGCCGAAACGGTCCATGAGGGGTTCGGCGCACATCTGCCCGGAGCGGACGGCGATTCCCATCTTGTCCAGGATCAGTGCCAGGTCCTCGTGGTGAGTTCCGGCGACGGAAAAGGAAAAGAGTGGTATTTTCTTTGCCGGATCTTCGGGATTTCCGTATAAAGTGATGTCCGGATTCGAAGTCAGGGCCTCGGTCATAAAGGCCTTCACGCTTTCCTGATTTTGCGTTATCTCCCTACTTCTCAACAAGTTACACATCTCGATGGCGGGAACTAGGGTGGGTGTTCCGGATATGTTCTGCGTGCCGGCCTCGAACCTGCGGGGGACGGGGGCGTAAGTGGTCTTTTCCCAACTGACGGACTCGATCATCTCGCCTCCACCCATATACGGAGGAAGATTTTCCAGCAGGGCCTTCTTTCCAAAGAGCACGCCGGTGCCGGGTGCGGCATACATCTTATGTCCGGAGAAGGCATAGAAATCGCATCCGGTTTCCCTTAAATTTACGGTCTCGTGAACTATTCCCTGGGCTCCATCCACCAGTACAAGCGTTCCGTTGGCGTGGCAGATGTCCACTATTTCGCGGATGGGATTGATAATGCCGAGGACGTTGGATATCTGGGCGATGCAGCAGAGTTTTGTGCGCTCTGTCAGCAGTTCCGACAGTATTTCAACCCGGATCTCACCTCTGGGATTTACGTGTATCGTTTTGATTTTCAACCCTTTACGCGCAGAAACAAGCTGCCAGGGTACGATATTCGAGTGGTGCTCACTCTCCGCTATAAGGATTTCGTCTCCTGAAGAGAAGAATCCGGCATGCTCGAGGCATGATGCGAGCAGGTTGATGGACTGGGTGGTGCCGGAAGTGAAAACTATTTCATCGGGGGATTCGGCTCCGACAAAACCGGCCACCGCGGCCCTCGCCGCCTCGAACCTGTCGGTTGCGTCGATGGCCGTTTTATGTACGGCCCGGTGGAGGTTGGCATTGTGTCTCAAGCTCATCTCTTCCCATTCTTCTACGACAGAGAGCGGACGGAGGGAGGTGGCCGCGTTATCCAAATAGACAAGTGGCTTGCCATATACCTTCTCCCTGAGTTGAGGGAACAGTGCACGCATTTTTTCTATATTCATTTCTCTAGCGGAACAGGAGAACAAATGTAACAATTTTTGCCTACATTTGCGATAGATAGCAAGCAAGAAATTATGACAGATTACATTTCTGGAAAAGTAGAGGAACTGGGGCCCACCCAGGTTGTTATAGACAACAATGGAATAGGCTACCGAATGGAGATCTCGCTGCAGACATATGCGATGCTGGAAGGGAAAAGCCAGGCGAAGGTATTTGTTCAATCCGTAGTGAACACCAGGGACGGCGGATCGGTGGAATATGGCTTTGCAAACAAAGACGAAAGAGCTCTGTTTCAACTGATTACGAGCGTTTCTGGGATGGGTGCAGCTTCTGCGCGAATGGTTCTTTCCTCATTCTCTGCGGAAGAGTTCCGCCAGGCGGTGTTGGCAGAAAATGTCAACCTGATCAAGTCGGTCAAAGGCCTCGGACTCAAGACGGCGCAACGGCTGATTCTTGAATTGAAAGACAAGATTGCAGACGGTGGCGGAAGCGACTCTGGGGCGCTGTTTACCGTAGCCAACAACGAGGTCGTAGATGAAGCCTCGTCTGCGCTGATTATGCTCGGGTTCAACAAAGCGAATGTGCAGAAAGCTATTCAGCAAATACTCAAACAGCAGCCGAACGCCAAGGTCGAGGAGATAATAAAGACGGCCCTAAAAATGCTCTAACGGCCAAAATAAACCAGCAAAACGGAAATATCGGCTGGAGAAACACCGGAAATACGGGAAGCCTGCGCTATAGTCTTGGGATTATAGCGCTTTAATTTTTGTCTACATTCAATAGTTAATCCGGACACTCTGTCGAAGTCGAATCCGTCGGGAATGGTCAGATCTTCAAGCTTGTGGAGTTTATCGGCCATACGTTTTTCACGATCAATATAGCCCCGATACTTCAAAGTAATCTCGACGGATTCTATTACTTTTTTGTCGTAGGACTGCGTTCCACGTGGAACAATCTTAAGCAATTCTTCAAGATTAACTTCCGGACGAAGAGCTACTTCAGAGATCTTTTTAGAGTCCCCGAGGGGAGAGGAACCCACCGATTCCAAGTAAGAATTAGCCTGTTTGGCGGTCACATTCACGCTGTCACAGAAGTCGGTTAATGCAGAAACCTGCTCATACTTTTGCATAGTCAAAGCATAGCGTTCTTCGCTCGCAAGGCCGATAGAATGAGACTGTTCGGTAAGCCGTTCGTCAGCATTGTCCTGACGCAAAAGTACGCGATATTCCGCCCTGGAAGTAAACATCCTGTAAGGCTCGTCAACGCCTTTTGTAACCAGGTCATCAATCAGAACTCCAATATAGGAACTATCCCTTCCAAGGATAAAAGGATCCTTCTCTTTTATCTTCAGATGGGCGTTGATTCCTGCCAGAACACCCTGTGCAGCAGCCTCTTCATAACCCGTCGTACCATTCACCTGACCGGCCAGGAAGAGATTTTCAACCAGTTTCGATTCAAGAGTTCCATGGAGCTGTGAAGGGTCGAAATAATCATATTCCACAGCATAGGCAGGACGGAGAATCCGAGCATTCTCCATACCCTTTATCGCTTGCAGTGCGCGAACCTGAACATCCAGAGGAAGAGAAGAAGAAAAACCTTGAAGATAATATTCATTTGTCCATCGACCCTCGGGCTCGAGGAACAGCTGGTGGGCATCATTCTCAGGAAAAACACGGAGTTTGTCTTCGATGCTGGGGCAATACCTGGGTCCTTTCCCATGAATGATTCCGGTAAATAAAGGCGAATCCTCAAAACCGGAACGAAGGGCATCATGAACTTTCTCGTTGGTGTGGAGAATAAAACAGCTCATCTGATTCCCGTCTTTCTGAATGGAAGAAGGAACAGGAAGAAAACTGAAACGGTCGGGATCCTCATCGCCAAGCTGAACAGGAAGGGCGGATATATCAATAGAAGAAATGTCGATTCTCGGAGGAGTTCCCGTCTTCATCCTTCCGGTGACAAGCCCGCGTTCGACGAGTTGTTCTGTCAAACCAAGCGAGGGTTTCTCTCCGATGCGGCCTCCGCTGAAAACAGTACGCCCGATGAAAATTTTCCCTCCAAGGAAGGTTCCGGCAGTCAAAATAACCGCTTGAGACTTAAAAATCGCCCCCGTATTTGTCTTTACTCCGCAGATTTTTGAATTCTCAAAGAGAAAAGAAACGGCTGAATCCTCGTAAATATCTAATTTACAATTACTTTCGAGGATTTTACGCCAAGTGAGCGAAAATTGGATTTTATCACACTGAGCGCGGGGGCTCCACATGGCCGGACCCTTACTTTTGTTAAGCATACGGAACTGAAGGGTGGTGGCGTCGGTAATCAGTCCGGTATACCCGCCAAGCGCGTCTATCTCTTTGACTATCTGACCTTTAGCTATGCCTCCTATTGCCGGATTGCAGCTCATTTTTGCAAATCCGGTCATATCCATCGTGATCAAAACGACGGAACTGCCCAGGTTTGCAGCAGCCATCGCAGCCTCGCATCCGGCATGGCCGCCTCCCACAACTATAATATCGTACTTGAACTCCATTACCTGGCAATTCCGCAAACCGTCGGACGAAGGGAGAGATAGTAATCTTCCTTCGATCTCATCATCTTTTGTTCAGAGTCGGAGTGGTCGTCATATCCGATAAGGTGGAGAAGACCGTGAACTATAACCCTGTTCAGCTCGTCCGGAAACTCCGTCCCGTAAAAGTCCGCATTGTCACGGACGGAATCGATGCTTATGAACAGGTCGCCCGAAAGAGTGCTTCCTTCGCAATAATCAAAGGTGATGATGTCGGTAAAATAGTCGTGCTGGAGATACTTCATGTTTACATCAAGGATGTAATTGTCCGAACAGAAAATTATGTTAATATTTCCAAGTCTTCGGACCTCACTCTCCGCAACAAACTTCAACCACTTGTTATTAAGCGATTTACCTTTGAATTCAAAATTGATGTCTTCTGAAAAATACCTGATCATAATGGCATGCTTTTCGCTTGCAAAGTTAAAAGCAAGAGGAGAGAAATGCAAAAAATTGGAAATCAAATTTTTTATTTCTACCTTTGAAAGTTAAACAAACTTAATTGAGTTCGGTAACATGGAAGTCAA
>JAEENZ010000015.1 GCA_016283985.1 Bacteroidales bacterium
GGTGGGACGCCGCCAGGCCGAAAGTATCCTTGCCAAGGTGCTAAGCAACCGCAAACCTCCTTATGGCATCGCAGGAGGCCTTTATGATGCTCTTGTCGACAGCCGTGGAGACTCCTTCCTGGCCAGCAACGACGATATCATTTACTGGATACTCCAGTTCCGCAATCTGGAAGGGTATGATATCTTCCCCGCCCCAGCATGCGCCGTTTATGCGCTTGCCACCGCTGTCCGTGAAGGTCAGGTACGGAAAGAAGATGTCGTGATGCTGAACATAACCGGAGGTGGTTCCCTGGCAGCAATGGCAAAAGGCTTCCATCTTCTTGAACCCGAACTCGTTTTAAGCCCGGAATTGCCTGCAGACGAGATAATTGCAAAGGTTAACGCCCTGTTCTAGAATTCCAGGGAAAAGCCAAGATTCAGGGCGCAGTACCAGGCGTCATTACGCTTGATGTTGCGCTCTGAAATGTATTCTTCCTCAATGGGATCCCACACTTCAGGGCGGTCATAGACTATCCTTCCGCTCACGCGGAGATTGAGAGAGTAGCCGGGGGTAAGCAATAGACGGTATCCGCTTCCTATCTGTATGAAATTGCATTTCTTCTTCAGCTCATTCAGGGCCAGACCCAGGTCGGTATAAACGAAGATGCTGTCATCATCCACCCCCGACAGATAGAAAGACAGCCTGGAAATCAACGGCACTATCCTTCGGTTCCTTTCCACCCCCTGCCATCCGGAAAGCAATCCCACGCTAAAGGTCCGGGTGATATCGAATGCAACCGAGCCCAGAACGAATGCACCGAGTTTGGTATTATAATCCCACCCTTCGTCGTTGATCCTGAAACCTATCGATTCGTCGAGGTAATTATAATGGTGGAAAGATGCCGGAGTAAGGGACATCCCCCATTCTACTCCGGGATGAAAACGGCCTGAGAACCCTCCTCCGCCGGCCATTGCCGGCAGACTGAAGAGCAGGAAGAGGAATATGATGGACAGCCGTTTCATCAAAAGTGGTACATTATCTTCAGCGTTGGTATGAGAGCCTGCAAGAGACCGTTCTGGTATATCTTTATCTGCGTTTTTCCTCCGGATTTCCCGGATACGAAACCGAGTTCCGCAAACATGCCGAGTTCCATGTCTACGTTCCTTTTGAAGCATGCCCTGAATGCCATGCCAAGGTCTGCGGTAAGAATCAAGCCGCGACTGTCCGCAGCGTGGTCCCACGCGTATCCCGTGCTGGCTCCGGGGCCGAGATAAAGGTCGTATCTGGCATACTTGGCATCGATGGTAGCGAGTTTGTTGTAATGAAGATAAACCAGTTTTATCCCGGCATTCCGGTGAGTTCCGTCATACATGCCGTAAACATCCGCGTAAAGGTTGTAAGAGTTGATTATATCTTCCGTGGCAGCATAGTCCATGCTGAATCCGAATCCTCTGTAGGAATTGAATAACCCGGCATACAAACCCCCGGCAAATGCATTGTACTGCATCGTCAGCAGGGTGATAAAGATAATGATGCCAATCCGGGCTTTCACGGCAGGTTCGGTTTTATTCACGAAGTTAAGAATTATTCTTTGATTTTATTTCAAAATAGTATAAATTCGCAGTATAGTGTGTATTGAACCAGACCTGAAATGAGCATAGAGATCAAGACCGTCAATACGGCGAACAAGCGGGAACTGCGCAAGTTCGTCCTTTTCCCGGAGAAACTGTACAGGCATAACCCCTATTATGTCCCCGGTCTCGTTTTCGACGAGATGGGCACCCTGAATCCCGCCACCAATCCTGCTTCCGATTTCTGTGAACAGGAACTCTATATGGCATATAAGGACGGAGAACCCGTGGGACGGGTCGCAGCCATAATAAACCGTTGGGCTAATGAGCATTGGAAACACGAAGAGGTGCGTTTCGGATGGTTCGACGCCATTGACGATGCCGAAGTATTCTCGGCGCTGATAGCAAAAGTCGAGGAGTTTGGCAAGGCGCATGGCATGACCCATATCGTCGGTCCTCTCGGATACACCGATTTCGATCCCGAAGGAATGCTGGTGGAAGGGTTCGACCAGCAGAGCACCATGCCTCTAATCTACAATCATCCTTACTATGTAAAGCAGATCGAAGCCCTTGGCTTCAAGAAGGATGCGGACTGGCTGGAATACAGGATCACGGTGCCTGAGCAGCTGCCTGACAAGTTCGTCCGCGTAGCGAAGATCGTCGCAGAAAGGAACAACTTCAGGGTACGCCCTGTGACAAGGAAACTGATACGCGAAGAGGATTATGCTACCAAGCTCTTCGCCGTCATTACCGACACCTACAAGGAGCTTTACGAATATACCATGCTGCCGGACAATCTTGCCGACAAGTACATAGGTTTCTACCTCAAGATACTGGACCTCAGGTATATAACGTCCGTAGAGAACGAGAAGGGCGAAATCGTGGCGTTCGGCATCACCATGCCTTCGCTCGCGGACGCCCTCATAAAGTCCCGTGGCCGGATCTTCCCCTTCGGCTGGTGGCATCTCCTGAAGGCTCTGTTCATCAAGCACAGTGAAGGAGCCGAGCTTCTTCTGATGGGTGCCCGCTCGGATGTACGTAAAACTGGGGTGACAGCCCTTGTGGTGTGCGACATGGTGGAAAAATACCGTAAACTCGGTGTCAAGTGGGCGGAATCCAACGCCGAACTTGAAGAGAATCACAGCATACGCAATCATTTCGAGGCGTTCGAACGCATTCAGCACAAACGCCGCCGTTCCTATAAAAAGGAGATAAAGTGATGAACGGACTTCTTCCTCCCCTTCCCGAACGCATGCGGCCCCATAATCTCGACGATTACGTGGGGCAGAAGCACCTTGTCGGCAAAGGATGCATACTGAGGAACATGATAGAGAGCGGCAATCTCAGCTCTTTCATCCTCTGGGGCCCTCCCGGCGTGGGTAAGACGACCCTGGCCCGCATCATAGCGGACAGTTGCAAGCGGGAGTTCTTTACCCTGAGCGCAGTCAGCGCAGGAGTGAAGGAAGTGAGGGAGGTCATAGACGCGGCAAAGGCGGGGGGCATTTTCTCCCAGACGGCTGCTCCGGTCCTCTTCATCGACGAGATTCATCGTTTCAACAAGGCCCAGCAGGATGCCCTCCTTGGGGCCGTGGAGGCCGGCACTGTCGTGCTGATAGGCGCGACTACGGAAAACCCCTCTTTCGAGGTCATCACTCCCCTCCTTTCCAGATGTCAGGTGTATGTCCTGAAGAGCCTGGACGTCGCGGACCTCCAGATACTTCTGGACCGTGCGCTGTCCACCGACGAGATCCTGAAAGAACGTAAAATAGAGATCAAGGAGACCGATGCCCTGTTCCGCCAGTCCGGCGGAGACGGCCGGAAACTTCTCAATATCCTGGAACTCGTCGTCGATTCCCAGGCTGGCAAGAAGAAGGTCGTGATAGACAATAAGGTCGTTACCGAGTGCCTGAACGAAAACGTTGCCATATACGATAAGGACGGCGAGATGCATTACGACATCATTTCCGCCTTCATCAAGAGCATACGCGGATCCGATCCCAATGCTGCAATATACTATCTTGCACGCATGCTGGACGGGGGCGAGGATCCCCTTTTCATAGCCCGCAGACTCTGCCTGAGCGCTTCGGAAGACGTTGGCCTGGCAAATCCCAACGCCCTCCTGCTCGCCAATGCCACTTTCCAGGTGGTGAACCAGATTGGTCTTCCCGAAGGCCGTATCCCGCTTGCGGAGTGTACGGTGTATCTTGCATCGTCTCCCAAGAGCAATGCCTCTTACATGGCCCTTGAGGAGGCCCTGCAGGTTGCGAAAGAAGACAAGACAAGGGCGGTGCCCCTGCATCTGCGCAACGCTCCCACCAAACTGATGTCCGATCTGGGGTATTCGGACGGTTACAAGTATGCCCACGATTATCCGGGACACTTCGTGGATCAGGAATTCATGCCGGCCGGGCTTGAAGGAAGGGTGTTCTATCATCCGGCCCCGAACAAGCATGAGGATGCCCTCAAGGCATACCTCCAGGCCTGCTGGCCGAAATACTACTCTAAATAATCAGAAAGGATATCCTATTCCGAAATGGAATGCGTTGTTGGAGCCCTTGAGCCATCCTCGGGGGCTTATGATCCGTGACCCTTCGGCCTTGGACGGGTCGACCATCTTCATGCCGAAATCCACACGGAGCAGGATAAACTCCAGATTCACGCGAAGACCCGTGCCCCAGTCGGCCGCCAGACTGTTGTAGAAATCGTTCAGCCTGAATGCCCCAAGGCGTCCCTCGGCCGTATCTTCATACTTGAGGTTCCAGACATTGCCTATATCCGTGAACAGTGCTCCCTCCAGCTTCCAGAACAGTTTGAAGCGGTATTCCAGGTTCATCTCCAACTTGATGTCACCGGTCTGGCTGGGGATGATGAAGGCATCGTCACCGGCGGAAAAACCAGGGCCGAGGGCCCTCGCCTGCCAACCTCTCATGCTGCTGGCACCTCCGGCATAAAACTGCTTTTCGAAAGGCAGAGCGGATGAATTGCCATATGCATAGCCTGCACCTGCAAGCAATCTTGTGGAAACCGAGTTGGACTTGTCCAGACGCCATGTCCGCCCAACCGAATACTCCGCCCTCACGTACTGGGCGTAGGGTGAACCTCCTATGCAGTAGGAACCGTCGGCATTCACGCTCATGAGGTTCTTGAAAAGGCTCAGCACATTGCCGGAAACGTCCATGCTCAGACGGTGGAAATGATAATCGCCCGCAGGCACTATTTCGGTGCTGGAATTATAGTAAAGCACGGCTCCCACGCCGGCATCCAGGTGGTCCTGATAGGAATACCTCATGTAGGGATTGTTGGACAGGGTCTTGCTGAAAGCCGCATCAAGACCGTACAGTTTGACGAAGTTGACCTGCAGGGGGAAGAGCTGATAGCTCACGTTGTGCTTCGTGGTACCTGAATAACCGTATTTCACAGATACCAGGTTGCGGGTGTATTCCGGCCTGTTCTGATGGTTGAAAGCAAGGTTGATTTCCGTCCTGGGGATGCTTGAACGGCGGAACAGGCTGTACGGGAGACCGAGGAAACGGGGAAAACTGAGACCGGCGGAGAGACCGTATTCGATCGCCTTCGTGTCGTCGTCCAGCTTGAACTGGAAGTCTCCGTTGAAACCGAGGTTCAGCCACTCTCCTCCGTGGAACACGTTTTTATGGAAAAAGCTGAGCTGGGGGGATATTCCCATAAGCCCCGAGGAGTTGCTGGAACCCTCGAGATTGACCTTGAAGCCCTGAACCGGGGAACGCGAGAGATTGATGCTGCAGTCGACCGTGCTGCTGTCCGCCTGTGTCATTTCTATGGATACCCCGCTGAAAAGCTTTATCGAGGAAAGGCGGCTGTAGGTGGTTGCAACCGTGTTTTCGCTGTAAACATCGCCCGGTTTAACCGTGTTCAGGCCTTTCAGGACAGATTCCCTGAACTTGAGGTCCTTCGGCAGGCTGATGAAGACCTTGCCTATGGTGTACTTGTTGAGAGGCAGTGCACTGGCGGACGTCTGGCTCCTCTCATATTCCCTGACCCTGTACTTGAGGAGGGTATGGCCGCCGAGGGTGTCGGCCTCGAAAGAGTAATTGTTTTTAGTCAGGGAATAATAACCCAGATTGCGCAGGCGCGTGGCGGAGCGCACGGTCTCCCCTTCCAGCAGCCGTTCGGAGAGCCAGTTGCCTTTCAGCAGCGAAGAGACGGTCGCGGTGTCGGCAAGGAAATCGGCTGCAAACGGCTCATATTCAGGCACTTCGAACTTGATGTCCTCTATCTTGTATCTGTCTCCCAGCGTGACCAGATAATTGACCTTGATGGTCTTGTATCCGCGTACGGTGATGCTGTCCACCTGGCAGTTGTAATAGCCCAGATAGTGGAGCCTGTTGGTTATGTTGGTTATGGACGTGCCCACGGAAGCCTCGTCGTAAACAACGGGAGCAGTGCCCAGTTTGTGAAAGATTCCGTCCTTTTTGGACCAGTTGTACACATACATGAACGGATTGAACCCGAGGATTCCTCCACCGCTTTCGTTCTGCCTGATGTAGTTGCTGACCTCGCTTGTATTGAAGAGTGGATCGTCGATAATGGTGACCTCGTTCCCTTTCAGCCTGTACTCCCCCTCTTTCAGCACCCGAGTGGTGCTGCACGAAAAGAACAGGACGCAAAGCGCGGACAGGATGAGGACACGTTTCATATCTTACAAATATAACAATTATTTGCTTTTGTCTGTCGCCTGATGTATTTTTGCAATGATGGAAACACTCAGCAACAAGGATATCAAGCTCATACGTTCCCTTCGCGAAAAGAAATACCGCGATGAACTCGGGATGTTTACGGTCGAAGGGGAAAAAATGGTAGCCGAGGCCACGGCATCGGGCTTCGATATAGTGATGACAGTCCGCAGGGACGAGGTCGGAGAGGCGCTCATGGAGCGCATCAGCGCCTGCAGCAGCCCGTCCCCCGTGTTGGCCGTGGTGCGTAAGCCGTCGCCCGCCTCTCATCCGGCTTCCGGCCTTTGCCTGGCCCTGGATTCCGTAAGGGACCCGGGCAACATGGGGACCATCCTCCGCCTGGCCGACTGGTTCGGGGTGGACTGCATCTTCGCATCCCCCGACAGCGTGGAGGTATATAATCCCAAGGTGGTGCAGGCATCGATGGGTGCCATCTTCCGTAAGAAGCTGATATACTGCGACATAGCTGTCAAGTGCGTAGAGTTCCGCTCCGCCGGACTGGATGTTTTCGGTACTTTCCTGAATGGAGAGGACATCTATAAGACCGACCTTCCTGCCGAGGGCCTTATCGTGATGGGAAACGAAGCCAACGGCATAAGCGAAGCGGTTGCATCCGTCTGTAGCAGGAGGCTCACCATACCCTCTTTCGGCGGTGGTGCCGAATCACTCAACGTTTCCCTTGCCGCCGCTATCGTGGTTTCTGAATTCAAGAGATGGAAGTAATATATCAGGTGCTGCCCAGATTCTGGGGAAAAGGCAAGTTTTCGGATTGGGATTCAAAGACTTTCAGCTATCTCAAGTCGCTGAACGTCAGTGCGGTATGGTATACCGGAGTAATACGTCACGCCAGCGGAAGACCCTATGTCAAGGGCGACCCCGGATCCCCGTATTCCATCGAAGACTACCATGACGTGAATTCCTATCTTGCCGATGTGCCGGAACGCAGGATGGAGGAGTTCGGAAATCTTGTCTCCCGTACCCACAGAGCCGGATTGAAGGTGATAATAGACTATGTCCCTAACCATGTCTCCCCTGACTGCAAGGACCTCCCAAAACATGATTGGTGCGACTACGACTGGACTGATACCCGCAAGGTTGACTACGGGAAGCAGGAAACCTGGGAGAAGATGCTGGAAATAGTACTTTTCTGGGCTTCCACGGGCATAGACGGGCTGCGCTGCGATATGGTGGAGATGGTGCCTCCGGAGTTCTTCAAGTGGCTGATAGCCAATGTGAAGAAGTATTATCCGGAGCTTATGTTCATAGGCGAGGTCTACGACAAATCCAACTACCGGCGTTATATTACGGACCTGGGCTTCGATCTTCTATACGACAAGTCCGGGCTGTACGACAACCTGCGCGCCATCATCTGCAATGGTGCTTCCGCCCGGAACATAACCCGCAACTGGCAGTTCCTGCAGGACCTGCAGCCCAACATGCTCAATTTCCTTGAGAATCACGACGAGCAGCGTTTCGCCTCGCCATGGTTCGCCGGGGATGCCGGAAAGGCCTTCCCCGCCCTGGCCGTCGGGGCCCTTTTCAACGGTGCGTCCTATATGATATATGCCGGGCAGGAGATTGGAGCGGATGCATCCGAAGGCGCTGAAGGAAGGACTTCCATTTTCAACTGGACGCATCCTGAACCACTGAAAAGACTGTATTCCTATATACATACAGGAAAGGGACTTACGCAGGGTGAGATGAATCTTTTATCGAGATACCGCGAGCTGCTCGGAAACCTCGATTCTCCTGTCTTCTCCGGAGGTTTCAACTACGATCTCTGCTGGTGCAATTCCATACTTCTCGGCTTCGATCCCGAGAAGCATTTCGCCTTCCTGCGCTACAAGCGCCTACCCCGCAAACGTAAGGCAGAAGCCGTGCTTGTGGTCTGCAATTTCTCGGGCGAGAGCACGGAAATGCAGATCAACATTCCGGAAGATCTCCGGCAGAAAAAGGAACTGGGCTGGCTGCCTCAGCGGGTGAAGGTTTCCCTGAAGCCCTGGGATGCGTACACGATGCCTTTGACATCCACGCAGTAGAGCTCTTTACCTACAAAGAAAAGGGACTCCGGTTCGTTGGGGATACCTGCGGACAGTAGGTCCATGCACCACAGTTCGCGCCCGGTTTCGAGGTCGTAGCAGACTATGGCGGAGTCCCCCGCCATGCCGAAAACCTGATACATCTTTCCGTCCCTGATGACGGCTCCCTGTGTGGCCAGCCGGAAGGCATAATTGCGGCGTGCAAGTATGTCTGATGCCGAAATGCTCACTTCGCCGTATCCGGCGGCAGGAAGCTTGAAGCGGAGCAGCTGGAGGCCATTCCCGAAGCGGGCATCGTTCCAGCTCTCGCGGCTGTAGCCGGTGACATAGAATTCCCCTTTCTCATTGTCCAGCACGAGGTTGGGATACCAGACGCCCATGACCGCAGGTTCGGGAAGGACGATCTTCTGGATCAGCTCTGCGCCGTACTCCCCTTTCTTGCCCGTTATACGGAACGCGCATATACAATGCTCGTTCCTGTTCTCCTGGCTCACGTAAACCAAGGGTATCCTGTCTCCTTTAACCAGATAGATATCAGATACGCAGGCATTGTTGCAGTGCCAGGTCTTTCGGCCTTCCAGGGGGATGCGCTGCAGGTGTCTGCCGTCTTTCAAGGAGAAAACGTCTATGGCTGGGGCGCCGTCCATGAACTGGAAGATGCAGCCGTCAGCCGCTATGCCGCCCTGCCTTGAACCGGGGACCTTGCTTTCCGGATTCTCGCGGAATGCTTCCTTGAAAAACTGTGCGTTCGCGGGCCATGCCGCCAGCAGAACGGAAGCCAGGAGGATGAGTGTCTTTTTCATATCTTTACAAAGATAAGAAAAGTATATGCCGTTTGCATGTTTTTTCTTAACTTTGCGTGCGTAGTTATGTAGAAATACACTTTATCATCATTATGAAAGATTCAATAATCATCCTTTGCGGCGGCGGCCCTGCTCCTGGCATGAACACCGTCGTTTGCTCTGTAGCAAAGACTTTCCTCTCCAACGGCTATCGCGTAATCGGCCTTCACGGCGGTTATTCCGGCCTTTTCAGCAAGGCTCCCCGCACAGAAGACATCGACTTCTTCAAGGCTGACGCATATTTCAACCGCGGCGGTTCCTATCTCCAGATGAGCCGTTTCAAGCCCACGGACGAGGATTTCGAGAAGAACTTCAACCTCGGCCTGTTCAAGGACAACAACATCAAGCTCCTCGTGACCGTCGGCGGCGACGATACCGCATCCACCGCCAACCGCATCGCCAAGTTCCTCGAGGCCAAGCAGTATCCCATCCACAATATCCACGTGCCCAAGACGATCGACAACGACCTTCCTCTGCCCGGCAACGCCCCTACCTTCGGATTCAACTCCGCAAAGGACGAGGGCGCACACCTCGCACGCACCGTGTATGAAGATGCCCGCACCTCCGGCAACTGGCTTCTGATCAGCGCAATGGGCCGCAGCGCAGGCCAT
The DNA here is from genome assembly GCA_016283985.1 of Bacteroidales bacterium. Next base: position 9,756 of record JAEENZ010000015.1, read on the forward strand.
CTGGCCCTTGGTATCGGCGAGGCCACCCACTGCCCTATGACCATTATCCCGGAGATGTTCAACAAGACGGCCATCAACCTCGACAAGATAGTCAAGCTGGCCATCTCCGCCATCCTCAAGCGCAAGATCCTCGGAATCCCCTACGGCACCGTGGTGGTCGCCGAGGGCGTATTCCACGACCTCGATCCTCAGGAAATCAAGAACGCCGGCGTAACCATGACCTACGACGAACACGGACATCCCGAGCTCGGCAAGATCAGCAAAGCCGTCCTCTTCAACGACATCCTCGATAAGGAATTCAAGAAGATAGGCCTCAAGATCAAGACCCGTCCCGTGGAGATCGGCTACGACGTCCGCTGCCAGGATCCTATCGGATACGACCTCACGTACTGCACCGAGCTTGCCATGGGAGCCTACGAGCTCTTCGCAAAGGGCGAGACCGGATGCATGGTATATGTCGATGCCGAAGGCGAAGCCCATCCTCTCTACCTGAAGGACCTGCAGAATGCAGAAGGCAAGATCCCTCCGCGCCGCGTGAACATCGACGGCGGCACCGCCCAGAACTACTTCTCGCATATCTGCCACTATATCACTCCTGCCGATTACGAGGCTGCGAAGAAGTACGTTCCCAATCCTGAGGACTACGACTTCAAGAAGATTCTCGGCTGGTAAGTTCGATGGACCGCGAGGCAGCACATAGCAGGATTCTGGAACTCAGGAAGATCCTGGAGGAAAACCGACGGCTGTATTATGTCGAGAATTCCCCTAGGATTTCCGATTTCGAGTATGATTCCCTGGAACATGAACTGGAGGCCCTGGAGGCGGATTTTCCCGAATTCGCCTCCACCGACTCCCCTACGCAGCACGTAGGCAGCGACCTGGTTCGCGAGTTCGTGCAGCGGCCCCACCGCTATCCCATGCTGTCTCTCGGCAATACTTATTCCATCGCGGAGGTGGAAGAATTCTCCGCACGGGCCGACAAGGCCCTCGGCACGGCCTTCACCTACTGCTGCGAACTCAAGTTCGACGGCACCGCCATTTGTTTGACGTACAGGCACGGGCGTCTCGTGCAGGCGCTTACACGCGGCGATGGTGTGGTCGGGGATGACGTTACGGAGAATGCCAAACGCATCTCCAACATCCCCCATCAGCTTCACGGAGACTATCCCGAAGAGTTCGAGATCCGGGGTGAGGTGCTGATGCCTTACAGTGCATTCGACAAGCTCAACGAGCTTCGCGTGCTGGATGAGGAACAGCCCTTTGCAAACCCGCGCAACGCCGCATCCGGTTCGCTCAAGCTGTTGAATCCGGATGAAGTGGCCAGGCGCGGCCTGTGGTGTACCCTATATCATATCCCTGCCCAGAGCCTGGACTTCGAATCGCACGACCAGGCCCTGCGTGCTGCGGCATCCTGGGGACTTCCGGTCTCGGACGACCGCCGTATCTGCAAGGATATCAACGAGATAAAGGCCTTCATAGACCATTGGGACGTGGCCCGGAAGAGCCTCCCTTACGCCACCGACGGCGTGGTCATCAAGATAAATGAGATGGCCTACCAGCGCGAGCTGGGATATACCGCCAAGTCGCCCAGGTGGGCCGTGGCATACAAGTTCAAGGCCGAGCAGGCCCTCACGCCCATCCTCTCGATAGATTATCAGGTAGGCCGTACGGGCGCGATAACTCCCGTGGCCAACCTCGAACCCGTCCTTCTTTCCGGCACCATGGTCAAGCGCGCGACGCTGGTGAACGAAGACCAGATACGTGCCCTGGATATCCACGAGGGCGATTATGTCTATGTTGAAAAAGGAGGAGAGATTATCCCCAAGATAACGGCCGTGGAGCCCTCCAGGCGTAAACCCGGTGCTTCAGTGCCGGAGTTTCCCAAGACATGCCCGGACTGCGGTACTCCCCTAGTGCGCGAGGAGGACGAAGCCAAGTGGTTCTGCCCGAACAGCGACGGCTGCCCCATGCAGATAAAGGGCGAGCTGCTGCATTTCAGCGGCCGCAAGGCCATGGACATCCTTGCCGGAGAAGCAACCATAGACCAGATGTTCAGTCTGGGTCTGGTGCGCACTCCGGCAGATTTTTACGACCTCACGCTTCATCAGTTGAGCGGTCTGGAAGGATGGAGGGAAAAGTCCGCCCTGCGTTTCCGCGCGAGCCTGGACAAATCCCGCGAGGTTCCTTTCGAACGCGTGCTGTTCGCCCTCGGCATACGCTATGTGGGAGAAACCACGGCAAAGACGGTAGCCAGGTATTTCAAGGATGTCGATACCCTTGCCGCCGCGACCGAAGAACAGCTCAAAGAAGTCCCCGACGTTGGAGACGTGTGTGCAAAGAGCATTTTCGATTATTTCAGGGATGAACGCCATCTTATTGAAATTCAAAGGCTCAAGGCGCATGGCCTAAGATTCGACGTAGAAGAAGCCGGCTCTGCTTCCTCAGATGCCCTGGCTGGAAAGACAATAGTCATCTCCGGCACTTTCAGCATCTCGAGGGATGAGATGAAGGCGTTGATAGAGGCGAACGGAGGCAAGAATTCCGGGAGCATCAGCGGCAAGACGTCATTCCTTCTTGCAGGAGAAAAACCCGGCCCTGAGAAACTCAAGAAGTGCGAGGAACTCGGAGTACCGATAGTGGACGAAACTGCATTCATGGCAATGCTTCCGTCCTCCCCCGCACCGGCCGCAACGGAAGACAAAGTTGAACAGTTAAGTCTTTTCTGAAGATGAGAAAGTATGAGATGACCGACAGGAAGGTAACCTGGAAAGACATAAAGGAACTCTTTACGGACAAGATCTGGGGTATGGAAACGGACTTCGCTACCGGAGCCTGGAAAACCATGGTGCGCTTCGTCAAGCTCGTCCGTATCACGTTCGATTCATTCGCCGAGCACCGCATGGGCTTCCAGTGTGTCGCCCTGAGTTACTTCGTCACGCTCGCCATCATCCCTCTTACGGCATTCATTTTCTTCGTATCCAACGGTCTGCATCTCGCCGACAAACTGGAGATGCTGCTTACCAAGATACTCCCCAACAACCTGGACCTGGTGAGTATCGCCATCCAGAAGGCGGACAATATCATCACCGCGGCCCAGTCAGGCCCTGTGGGAATCGTTTCCGCACTCCTGTTCATG
>JAEENZ010000117.1 GCA_016283985.1 Bacteroidales bacterium
AATGAATCCGGCCCCGCCGGACACCAAAACAGTCTTTTTCATATCGGTTCGATTGTTCTACAAATTTAGTAAAAAACTGCACAACTCGGACCTTCCCATTTGGACCTTCCTTGTTTTTGCCGTTTTTCAAGGAAGGTGGTGTGTTTTTCTGGGGGACCTTCCTTGTTTTTGTCGTTTTTTAAGGAAGGTCCTTATCTTTTTGGGGGCACCTTCCTTGGTTAAGCCGGAAAATAAGGAAGGTTGCCGGAATTATGTGAAAGACCTGTAGAGTTTATCGGCCATTTTCTCTACAGGTAGGCCTAAAAATGGCCGACCCGTCGAGATTTTGCCAGGTTTTCTCTACGGGTAGGGGGTAAAAAGGGGGTACCTGTAGAGAAAATGCGGTTTTTCTTAACAGGTACAATGGCGGTTTTGCTATATTTGCAGCATGCTGCTGAATCCGTCGGAATTACCGCAGGGGCGCCTGCTGTTACATTCGTGCTGCGCGCCGTGTTCCGGGGCCATCGTCGAGGCCCTGGTGGAGGCGTACAGGGCCGCGGGGCGCAACCCGGCGGAGGAGATGGCCATCTTCTGGAGCAATTCCAATATATATGATAAAGAGGAATACGAAAAGCGCCGGGGGGAAATCCTGCGCTACGCCGGGCTTTTTGGAATAGAGGTGATAGATGATGACTACGACCATGCGGCATGGACGGAACAGGTTGCCAAAGGGCGTGAGGATGCCCCAGAGAGGGGCCCGCGCTGTCTGGAATGCTTCGCCTTCCGGCTGATGCGCGCTGCGCGCTATGCTGCCGGGAACGGATTCGGCACCCTTACGACCACCCTCGCGTCTTCCCGCTGGAAGAGCCTGGAACAGGTGGATGAGGCCGGCCGTCGGGCGTGCGCCATGGTGGTGGAAGGACTTCCGAACAATGCTGAAGAGTTGCCGGCCAAGGCGTCGGCAGAAAGCCATCAGGGCACATCCGCAAAAGTCCAATGGTGGGGCCGCAACTGGCGCAAAGGCGGCCTCCAGCCCCGCCGGAACGAAATAATTCGAGAGCAGAACTTCTACAACCAGACCTTCTGCGGCTGCGAATACTCTATTTCACAGAATTGATATCCACGTAGCCATTGAGAATGGCGTACACCGTTAGGCCCGCCACCGTCTTGATGCCGGTCTTGCGGGTGATGTTCTTGCGGTGGGTGATGACCGTGTTGATGCTGATGTTGTGCCGGTCGGCAATCTCCTTGTTGAGGAGCCCCTGCGCCACGCTCACCAGAATCTCTATCTCCCTGTCGGACAGCTCATCCCTCTCCTCGCCGGCGGAGGCATCCTGCTTCTCCGTCCGGGCATGGCTGAGGGGGTTCTCTATCAGCCGCACCATCGGCACCAGGATGTTGTCTTCGATGGCGGTGTGGGAGTCGAGGTCGCTCTGGAGGGCGAAGATGTAGTTGAGGAGACGCACGCGCAGGCGGTCATCGCAGGTCGCCGGCAAACTCTTGAGTATCAGGCTCTTGAGGTCAGACAGTTTCTCTTCGATGTTGGAATGGTTCTCCTCAAATCTATCTATGCTGTAGTGAGGGTCTCGCTTGCCAAGGAGCAGCCTCTGCACATAGGGGATGACCTCACCTTCCTCGTATGCGAAATGCTTTTCCAGCTCCGCCTTGTACTCCGCGAAGAACTGCCATATTACCTTCTTCTGTGTGTCGGAGCAGGGCTTGATGAGGTCCTCGATGGTGGATGCCAGCAGCACCAGCGCGTTGCTCATGTAGTAGTCGTGGCTCTGGTGGAGATAGCGGAGGATGTCGTCGATGTGCCCGTCGCGCAGGATTTCCTCGGAAGGCTCATGGTCCTTGTGGGTATAGACGTTGCAGATGAGGAGGAAGGTGTCTGTATCGAGATGGTTCTTCTCGCAGATGTCCCGCACCGTCTTCTCCCCGAATCCCCCCTCTATCCCGAAGCGCGTGAGCACCGCCAGAAGATGGTAATTGACCTCTATGAGGTCAGCCATTTTCATGTTGCCGTGGAGTGGTTTCATGGGTACAAAGATAGCAAAAAATGTCCACAATAAAAAATTTTGAAATTTTTGCAAAAAATTATTGCAAATCAATAAAATTTTATATATTTGCAGAAAACAACGAATAAACAGGTTTTCTGCAAATTTTAATTTATATAGGTATATGATTACTTGGTGGGCATCTCTTAGCGTTTTGAGCAAGATCCTCTGGGGCATCACCCTCACTGCGACGCTCGTATTCATCATCCAGAGCATCCTTACCTTCATAGGTGCGGATGTGGATGGAGCTACCGACTTCGACGTGGATCCTTCCGACATGGGCGGGGATCTTGACGGAGGCATCAATCTCTACACCTTCCGCAACTTCGTGAACTTTATCCTCGGTTTCGGATGGACGGCCATCCTGCTGAAGGACAGTGTTCAGTCGAAGGCGGTCCTCATCATCATCTCGGCCCTCGTGGGTATAGCCCTGGTGGCGATCGTGATGTATCTTTTCAAACTCCTCGCGAGCATGCAGCAGAGCGGCAACATCGATGTTAACGAGGCTGCGGTGGGCTGCACCGGCAAGGTCTATCTCACCATCCCCGGCGAGCGCTCGGGCGAAGGCAAGGTGCAGATCACCATCGCCAACGCCGTGCGCGAGTACATCGCTCTCACCGATGGCGATACCATCAAGACCGGCACGCCCATCAAGGTCGTGGAGGTCATCAACGACAGCACTCTCCTGGTAGAAGAATTAAACTCTTTAATTGTATAACGATATGGAAATCTACGTAATCCTGATCATCGTCGCCGTCATCTTCATCACGATTTCGGCCATCCTGAAGCGCTACAAGCGCTGCCCTTCAGACAAGATCCTTGTCATCTACGGTAAGACTGGCCGCCACGGCTCCTCCAAGTGCGTGCACGGTGGCGCAGCATTCATCTGGCCCGTGTTCCAGAACTATGCATTCCTCGACCTGACCCCCATCAGCATCGAGTGCAACCTCACCAACGCCCTTTCGAAGCAGAACATCCGCGTGGACGTCCCCTGCCGCTTCACCGTGGGTATCAGCACCGAGCCTGAGAACATGACCAACGCCGCAGAGCGCCTGCTCGGGCTCACCACCAGCGCCATCCAGGGCATCGCCACCGATATCCTCTTCGGCCAGCTGCGTCTGGTCATCGCAACGATGGACATCGAGGAAATCAACGCCGACCGCGACAAGTTCCTCGCGAACGTTTCCACCAACGTGGAGGCTGAACTCCGCAAGATCGGCCTGAAGCTCATCAACGTGAACGTCACCGATATCCGGGACGAATCCGGCTACATCGAGGCCCTCGGTAAGGAGGCTGCCGCGAAGGCCATCAACGACGCAAAGAAGAGCGTTGCAGAGCAGAACCGTTACGGTGAAACCGGTAAGGCTATCGCCGATAAGGACACCCGTGTGAACGTGGCTGCCGCCGATGCGGACGCCGTGAAGGGTGAAAACAACGCGAAGATCGAGATCGCGAACTCCGACGCCCTGCGCCGCCAGAAGACCGCTGAGGCCACTAGAGTCGCAGTCGCCGCCGAAAAGGTGCAGGCCGCAAAGGCCCTCGAGGAGGCATACCAGAGCGAGCGTGACGCTGAGCTTGCACGTGCCGAGCGCGAAAAGGCAACCCAGCAGGCAAACGTGGTGGTCGCCGCCCAGATCGAGAAGGAGAAGGCCATCATCGACGCAGAGGCTGAAGCCGAGCAGATCCGCCGCAAGGCAAAGGGTGAGGCTGACGCCATCTATGCGAAGATGGATGCACAGGCACGCGGTGTGTTCGAGATCCTGACCAAGCAGGCACAGGGTTTCAACCAGTTGGTCGGTGCCGCCGAGGGCGATGCCCAGAAGGCTGTAATGATGATGATCGCCGACAAGCTGCCTGAGCTCGTGAAGACCCAGGTCGAGGCTGTGAAGGGCATCAACATCGACAAGGTGACCGTTTGGGACGGTGGTTCTTCCGTGAACGGGAAGACCGCGACCGCAAACTTCGTCTCCGGCCTGATGGGAAGCGTGCCTCCGCTCAGCGACCTGTTCAAGATGGCAGGCATGGACCTGCCGGATTATCTCGGCAAGAAGGTCAACCCTGAAGAACAGCCTGCAGCAGAGGAGAAGTAGTCATGCCGATAATGATCAACATAGACGTGATGCTGGCCCGTCGGAAAATGAGTTCCGGCGAGTTGGCCACGCGGATCGGCATAACCCCATCCAATATGTCGATCCTCAAGACCGGCAAAGTTAAAGCTCTGCGCATCTCCACGCTGGAGGCCCTGTGCCGCGAGTTGGATTGCCAGCCTTCGGACATCCTGGAGTATACTCCTTGATTTTCAACAGTTTTCGGTAGTTTTTCAATCCGCCCTTTTGTATATTGGGGCGGATTGTTTATATTTGTGGCAGAGAAACATCAATTAATTATTAATATGAAAAAGTTATTTGTTTTAGCAGCTGCGGCCATTATGGTTCTTTTCGCAGGTTGCAACAAGGAAAATGGCGCTTCCGAAGAAGGGCAGTGGTTCTGCTACGAGAATGACGGCCAGGCCACCAGAATGTATCTTGAACTCAAGGGCGGTAAGGCCGACATGATCATCACCGCATGGGGTGTCCGTTACAAAGGGGACTATACCTACAATGATGGAACTGTCACAATCACTTACAAGAGCGGTGGCTGTTTGACCAGATATGTCGCTGGAGAGGAACCGGAGAAAGCCACTTCAATCAGCAATCTTTTCAACGATTGGCCCGGCCCCACCTCTGCAGACCATGTCATTTTCTCCAGTCCTATCAAGTTTGGGTTCGATGTGGATGGAGACAAGGCGTTGTTCAACTATGAAGACGCGAACGGATCTATAAGGTATGAAATGACCCGCAAAAAGTAGATTACTGCAGCTTGAATCCCGGGGAAGTCCAAATATCCTCGGAGATCAGGCAAGCTTCAAGGTCAGGGCGCGAGAGTATGAACTCTTGCGCCTTTTCCGTTCCTATCACCATGCAGTAGGTAGCGTAGGCATCCGCCTCCATCGCCGTGGGGGCTATTACGGTGGCGCTCAGCAGCTTATGCTGCACGGGGTATCCGGTTCGGGGATCGATGGTGTGGGAATATTTGACCCCGTCCTTGATGTAGTATTTACGGTAATTGCCGGATGTGACGACACCTTGCGGGCCGCCGTTGGATTCCCAGATGCCTTCCATCTTGGCCCCCGGGCTGTTGTTGCCGTCCTCCGGCTTGTCAATGCCCACGCGCCAGGGTTTTCCCGACGGGTTGAGGCCGTCGCAGAAGATTTCGCCAATGTCGACCAGCATGTCCTTGATGCCCAGGCTGTAGAGGTATGCGGCCACCTTGTCGCAGCTATAGCCCTGGGCTACTGCGTTGAAATTTAACTTCGGTTGTTGGTTTGTTCCCGTTTTGGGCCGTTTTTCGGAACAAACTGCAATTCCGCAATCGGCAAGTGTCTGGCGGACGAGTTCGTCCGAGGGCAGCGAGTAGGTTTTGAAGCCAAAACCCCAGATATCGAACAGCGGCCCCGCGGCGCAGTTCAGGGCGCCGCCGGTTTCCTCCTTGAATTTGTCCGCCGCCTGTTTAACTTCCAGGAACATCGGGCTGAGCTGGACAGGCTCCCCGGCATTGTAGCGGCTTAGCTGCGAGCGTTTGTTGTATCCCGAGAGGGTAGTGTCGATTTCTTCCAGGATGGCCTCGATGCCCTTCTGGATCTCGGCCGGCCGCGCCTTCACGCCCTTGATATTAGCCTTCACGCTCCACACGCCCCCCTGCGCGTAGCCCCCGAACTGCACGTAGTGGCTCTGGCTGCAGGCCGAGAGCAGTAAGGATAAAAGTATGAGACGGATTCTCATAAGGATGAACTGTCGTATGCCTGGTTGCAGGCGAGGGCGAGGTAGACGGATTCGACGGCGGTGAGGGCGGCGGTTTCGGTGCGGAGGCGGCTGGGGCCGAGGTGTACTGGCTCGAAACCGGCGCGCATTGCGGCCTGTACCTCGTTCTGCGAAAAATCGCCCTCCGGGCCAATCAGGATGGTGATTGCCGCGGTGGGATCAGTTGCCGTGAGTAGCGCATCGACTATCGAGCCGCGCGTGGCGACGTCGTCGGAACAGTAGGCAATCAGCCGCAGTTCTTCAGCAGGCTGACAGGATCGCTCTGCGGAGCATTTTTTCTGCGGAGCAGAGCGCATTCCTGGCAGACTGCCCACGAAATTGGCCAACGAGACCGCAGGCGCGATGACAGGCACCGCCCCCTTCAAACTCTGCTTCGCCGCCGAAAGCGCAATCTTCTGCAGACGGTCCTCACGCACCTTGCGCCTCTCAGAATGTTCTCCAATCACCGGAACTATCTCATCTACACCAAGTTCCGTCGCCTTCTCCACGAACCACTCGTAGCGGTCCATGTTCTTCGTCGGGCACACGGCCATTCTCAAATAATAAGGATGACCGCCCCATCCGGGCTCTTCCGAAACGATGGTGGCCACAGCGGCGCTTAGCGATGCATCTTTCAGGGTGCAGTGCAGGAGCGTGCCATGCCCGTCGATGATGCTCAGGGAATCCCCGGCAGAATGCCTCAGCACGCGCACGCAGTGATAGGACTCCTCCGAATCCAGATAGGCGTAGCCGCCGCCGACTTTATATGCGTAGAACAGTTCCATTACGGACGAATAATTTCGACTTCTCCCCGGAGTCCGAGTTTGATTATCTGCGAAGCGCGGCCCGTGGATTCCCGCTCGAGCGCGGCCGGCACAACGTAATCGACGGCCTCCGCGATTTCGGGGTTTATTTCCGCGAAGCACGAAGGGGTGGGCTCGCCGGAGATGTTTGCTGATGTGGATACCAGCGGCCTGCGCAGCTTGCGTACCAGCTTGACACAGAATTCGTTAAGAGGGATCCGGATGCCGACGGACCCATCTCCCGCCACCACGTTCGGGGCCAGATACTGGGCTCCGGGGTAGATGATTGTCATAGGGGCGTCGTTCACTTCCACAAGGTCGATGGCGATGTTCGGAATCTCCTTGATGTGCCTGGCAATCATATCCAGGTCGCAGGCCAGCAGCACCAGCGACTTGGCTTCGCTGCGGCGCTTGATTTCGAAGACCCGGGCCACCGCCGCCTCGTTGGTGGCATCGCAGCCGATGCCCCACACGGTGTCGGTAGGATACAGGATCACGCCTCCGCGCTTCAAGACTTCGAGCGCTTCGGCAAGGGCGGTATCAATAATGGACATAGGAATGATCGTTATTCTTCTTGCGTTTATACCACCACCAGATCAGGAGCCAGCCTATCAGGGCTCCGCCCAGATGTGCGAAATGGGCGACCCCGGCCTGAGTACCTGTCACTCCGGTGAAGAGCTCGATGCCGATAAAGATGATGGCCATCCACTTTGCAGACAGGGTGACGGGAGGGAAAATCAGCGTCAGCCTGGCCTCTGGGAAAATCATCGCAAATGCGACGATTACTCCGTAGATGCATCCGGATGCGCCCACGGTAGGCACGCTCTGGATGGCTGGATCAAGCGACTGAACTCCCAGTTGGGCGGCCGCGGCGGCAAAGCCGGCTGCGAAATAGAGGATTGTAAACCTCCGCCTGCCGACTATCTGCTCCACAGCCTTTCCGAAAATATAGAGGGAGTACATATTGAAGAATATGTGCCAGAACCCTCCGTGCATGAACATATAGCTGAGCGGCTGCCAGAATTTGAACCAGGGCCCAGTGGGATAGTACAGGGAGAAGTTCTCATACATGAACTGCGGGTTCACTCTGGTAGCCAGATACACCAGCACGTTGATGATAATCAGGTGCGTGGTCATCGGCAATTGCCGGCGGTCTTCTTGAATATAGGGCATTACTGGAATCTTTTTTCTAAATCATCTGCACTCATCACCGCGGTAATCTTCTTGCCGGTGGCGGTCAGCTCGGCATTGTCGCAGGCGAAGAGCGAATCTATAAGTTGCTGTGCCTCAAGGGCATTCCGCGGCGGTTCGGCGTTCACACTGCCGAGGGTGGCGAACTTGGATGCCATGGCCGCACGCACCACCTCGGGCACTCCGGACGTTTCGTCAGAAAGAATCAGGAGAAGGTCCTGCACCATCTGCTGCACCTTGCCGGGCTCGCAGGAATAACCTTCCGGCACTCCGTTTACCACCACGGTGTCGGTGCCGAAGGGGCTGATGTCGAAGCCGACCGATGCGAGCATGGCGGCGTTTTCGTCGAACAGGAGCCTTGCCGAGGCGCCCACCTGAACCTGCACGGGAAAGAGGGCGGTCTGGGTGACTGGAACGTTCTTCGAGAGGGCTTTTAGGCTGCGTTCGTAGAGGATGCGTTCCCAGGCACGGCGTATGTGGACCAAGAGTACACCGGATGCTGACGGGGCGATGATGTATTTCCCCTTCACTATCAGCGCTTTGGCCTGCACGGCCTGATTCTGCTCGAACAGCGCCCCGTAGCCAGCGCTTGCGTCTGGAGTGCCGTTCGCTGCTTGCCGAGAAGGCTCCACGGCACTCCTATCCCCATCCCCATCGAATCCGATGTTGAAGGGATTGTAGTCCGGGTCCAGCGGCGGAGCGGGAGCGGAGGAAGTTGGCCCCCGATACTCGTCGAAGGCCGACCCCATCTGGGGCATCTCCACGCGGCCCTCCGTGTCAAAATCCAAGCCCTCGCCGAAGGCATTCTTCCCCAACGTTTCCTTTACGCAGGCATAGATTGTCTGGAAAATGACCGCGTCTTCTTCGAACTTCACCTCGGCCTTGGTAGGGTGAATGTTCACGTCTACGGCCTCAGGATCCACTTCCAGCCAGATGAAGTAGGAGGGAGTATAGCCTTCGGGAAGATATTCCTCGTAGGCTTTCATCACTGCCTTATGCAGATAGCTGCTGCGGAAGTATCGTCCGTTCACGAAGAAGAACTGGTTGGCCACCGTCTTGCGGGCGGTGTCGGGACGGGCAAGGAATCCGCGCACCCGCACCAGGGAGGTTTCGGCGTTGATATCTACAAGATCCCCAGTAACGTTGGCGCCCAGCAGGTCCAGTACCCTGAATTTCAGGGACTTGGCCGGACGCAGGCGGAATATGTCCCGCCCGTTGGAATTCAGGGAGAATCCTGCTTCGGGGCAGGTGAGTGCCACACGGGTAAACTCCTCTATGATATGCTTGAGCTCTATGTTGTCGCTCTTGAGGAACTTGCGGCGGGCGGGTGTGTTGTAGAACAGGTTCCGCACCAGGAAGTTGCTGCCCGTGGGCGCGGCCACCGAACTGGTCTTGACGGCGGTTGGGTCGGAAATCGTGACCTGGGTGCCGGTGTCATCCTGAACGCGGCGGGTCTTGAGGGTGACTTCCGCCACGGCGGCGATGCTGGCCAGGGCTTCTCCGCGGAAGCCGTAGCTGGTGATGTGCTGGAGGTCTTCCGCCTCCGCGATCTTGGAAGTGGCGTGCCTTTCGAAGCAGAGCACCGCGTCGGCTGGGCTCATGCCGGAGCCGTTGTCTATCACCTGGATGCTGGTGCGGCCGGCATCCTTCACAACCACGTCGATCTGGGTGGCGCCCGCGTCTATCGCATTCTCCATCAGTTCCTTGACTACGGATGCGGGCCGCTGCACCACCTCGCCGGCGGCTATCATGTTGGCAATGTTTGCCGGAAGTACCTTAAGTTTTCCCATTACAGCATCGAATAGAATTTGGCGATAAAGTACAGCACCGCGGCTATCAGCAGCAGGGTCACTATGCCGATTATGGTCTGCACGCCCTTCATGCGGTTGCGGGTGTGCTGGTAGGCTCCGTCGCGGAAAGCCCCGTGCAGATAGCTGCCGGGTACGTATTCGCCGTCTTTCCTGTCAGCATCCATGCTTCCGTCCACGGCCTTGAACCTGCGCATGCGCTCCTCTTTCTCTTTATCGTAATACATCGGTTTGTAGTCGAAGACCCGATGCTCGTTATCGCCGAAAAAATTGAAAAAACCCATAGTCTACAAATTTAGCAATTTTATTGTAACTTTGCGGATATGCAGATACGAATCGGACAAGGATACGACGTTCATGCCATCGCAGATGGCCTGCCGATGTGGCTCGGCGGCATTCAGATCCCCTCGGACAAAGGCTTCGTGGCCCACTCGGACGGCGACGTGGCCATCCACGCCTTGTGTGACGCCCTACTTGGCGCAGCCGCCCTCGGCGACATCGGCCTGCATTTCCCGGACAACTCTTCTGAATGGAAGGGGGCCGACAGCAAAGGGCTCCTTCGCCGCGTAGTGGAAATGTTGTCCGCAGATGGCTGGAAGGTCGGCAACGCCGACATCACCATCGCCCTTCAGGCCCCGAAACTCCGCCCTTATATCGATGAGATGCGCTCCGTGCTGGCGCCCATCCTCGGTGTAAGGATAGATGCCGTGAGCGTAAAGGCCACCACCACCGAGCGCCTCGGATTCGTAGGACGCGGGGAAGGCTGCGAGGTCTGGGCGGTCGTAACAATCACAAAAGACTAGATTATGGAAAAAGCGATCGTCGTTGTTGACGAACTCTACGATTTTCTTACCGGTGGATCCCTTGCCTGCGGGCATTCCATGGAATCCGTAGCCGCCACAAAGGCCCTTTTAGAACGCAACAAAGGCAGAATACCCGTTCTTTTTATCTGTGACCACCATCCCGCAAACCATTGCTCGTTCGTTGAGCAGGGAGGCCCCTGGCCCCCTCACTGCGTGGCCGGAACGCGTGGCGGGGAGATCCACGACGACCTGAAGCCTTTCGTTACCGAAGAGCTTACCTTCAATAAAGGATGCGATCCCGCCCAGGAGCAGTATTCCGGGTTCGAAGGTCGCAATGCCGCCGGCCAAAGCCTCGGGGAAGTGCTGCAACTGCTTGGTACAGAGGTGGTTTACGTAACAGGTATCGCCACGGAATACTGTGTCCGTAACACAGCGGAAGACCTTCTCAAAGCCGGTTTCAAAGTCACCGTTCTCGAAGACTGCCTCGGCTGGGTTGACGAAACAGGACACAAAAATACCCTCCCGGAACTCTCCCGAGAGGGCATAAAAATCAAATAAGCAATAATTACTTCTTGATTTCGTTCTTGACGGCCTCTGCACCAGCGCTGATGCCGGTCTTTGCCACGTCGACTGCAGCTTCCTTGACGGCGTCTGCAACCTCGTCCTGAGCGCTCTTTTCAGTAACAACTTCCTTGGCGGCGGGTTCTGCGGTGGCTTCCTTGGCCTTCTTGTTTCCGCATGCGGTGAAGCTCAGAAGAGCAACAACTGCGAGAATGACATAAATCTTCTTCATAAGGCAATAAACTTTAAAAATTTAACCGGTTAAAACATTGTGGCACAATGGCCACAACGCAAAAATAAAAAATAATCCCGGAAAGTGGCTATAATTTTTTAAATTTGTAGACCAAAAGACCATTTTATGCTGATAGTCTTGAAACTTCTGGGCTCTATAGCCCTCTTGATATATGGAATGAAGGTGATGAGTGAGGCCCTCCAGAAAATGGCCGGCCCGCAGTTGCGTCACCTCCTTGGCGCAATGACCACCAACCGCTTCTCCGGCGTGGCCACCGGCGCCCTGGTGACGGTCGCCGTCCAGTCTTCCGCCGCAACCACCGTCATGACGGTATCCTTCGTGAATGCGGCCCTCCTCACCCTCTCCCAGGCCATCTCCATAATCATGGGCGCCAATATCGGCACCACCATGAGCGCCTGGATCATGTCTGCCGGTTTCTCCTTCAACATGGCCAACGTGGTCTGGCCGGTATTCCTGGTGGCCATCATCCTCATACAAACCGGCAAACACCGCTATGTGGGCGATTTCCTTTTCGGACTGAGTTTCCTGCTCTTCGCCCTGGGTATGCTGAAGGCCACGGGCGTGGAGATGGATCTCGCCAGCAAGCCAGCCGTCGTAAACTTCTTCGCCAGCTTCAAGACCAACTACGGCACCATCCTGCTGTTCCTCCTCATCGGTTCCGTGCTGACCGCCCTCGTGCAGTCGTCCGCTGCGCTGATGGCCATCACGATGGTGCTCTGCTCCACCGGCGCCATTACCATCTTCCAGGGCATAGCCCTCGTCATGGGAGAGAACATCGGCACCACGGTGACCGCCAACCTCGCGGCCATGTCTGCCAACACTCAGGCCCGACGGACGGCAATGGCTCACCTGCTCTTCAACGTTTTCGGCGTACTGTGGGTGCTCGCCCTGTTCTTCCCCTTCGTGCGTATGGTCTGTGGCATCGTGGGGATGGATCCGACCGCCGAAAGCCAGAGCCCGGTGCAGCTTTCCTTCGCACTGGCGGCCTTCCACACAGCCTTCAACGTGGTGAACACCGCTGTCCTCATCTGGTTCATCCCCCAGATAGAGAAGCTTGTGTGCACCATCATCAAGCCCAAACAGAGCGAGGAAGAGGAGGAGTTCCGCCTGCAATTCATCCGCGGAGGTCTCATGAAGACCCCGGAAATCTCCGTGCTGCAGGCGCAGAAGGAGATAGTGGTGTTCGGCGAGAAGATGCAGCGCATGTTCGGCATGGTGAAGGAACTCTATGCTACTGCGGATGATCAGGCCTTCGGCAAGCTCTTCGAGCGGATCCGGAAGGCTGAGGAGTTCAGCGACCGCATGGAGAACGAGATCGGACGCTACATCGGGGAGGTAGGAGATGCCCATCTGTCCGATGAAACCAAAGAGAAGAACCGCGCTATGATCCGCCAGATCAGCGAGTTGGAATCCATTGGCGACAGTTGCTTCAACCTTGCCCGCATCATCCGCCGCAAGCGGGAGAACAAAATTGTCTTCACCGAGTGGCAGGAGGGTGGATTACAGAAGATATTCTCCCTTGTAGATGAGGCGCTTACGCGGATGAACACCCTGCTGGCAGGCCGTAAGGAAGACTACGACATCTCTCTTTCGGAAGATGTTGAACGCCGCATCAACGCTTGCCGCAATAAGCTCAAACAGCAGAATGTGGAGAATCTGGATAACCATGTGTATGGTTACGATAACGGCACCGTGTTCTCCGACCTGGTGGCTGAGTACGAAAAGACGGGAGACTATATCATTAATGTGGTCGAGGCCCGTTTGGGAGCCGTGCGCAACGGAATCCGCTTCCGTGGAATACAGATAGACACCGACGCCCGGGAGATTTCGGTGGATGGCGAACCGGTCACCTTCGCGAAGACCGAATATGAGCTGCTGAAGCTGTTCCTGGAGAACCGCGGCCGCGTGTTCTCACGCCAGGAACTGCTGGATGCCGTCTGGCCCAACGACGTGATAGTCACCGACCACACCGTCGACGTCACCGTCGCCCGCATCCGCCGCAAGATCGGCCTATACGCCGCCAACCTCCAGACCCACGCCGGGGCGGGGTATTCGTTCCAGGATTAAAATAGTTATAGGACAGAAGTAACGCTGTCGTAGTATTTACGCGAAACGGGAATCCCGTTTTCTTCCCCCATATCCAGATCGGCGAAATAGAAGCCTCCTTCGCCTTTGCGGACCAGTTTTACGTGCTGAGGGTTTACAATATAACAGCGGTGCGTCCGCACGAATCCTGCCTTCTCGCATACTTCTTCCACATTCTTGAGGGTGTTGCGTATCTGGCAGCGCTTTTCGATGCCGTTTTCCTCATAATGGACGATAATGTAATTCTCGTTCGATTCGATGTAAAGCACCGATTCTGCGGAGGTTATGAATTTAAGCTGATGCCTCAGGTCGTAGAATTTGAGCCTGTACCCGCTTTCGGCAGGAGCGCCGCTTTGGGCATCGTTGAGGCAAAATGCAAGGGTAAGGATAAGATAAGGATAGATGAACAGCGACCCCAGCATGGCTATGCAACGGCCGAAATATGCAAAGAAACTGCCGTCCTCTCCATGCCCCATCAAAACCAGATACAAGGCGGTAAAAGCAGATGCAAGCACTGTCTCGTTCACGCACCACAGGGAAAACCACCCCATATTCATGTTGAGATGTTTTCGCAACAGCCAGAGCAGCAGTCTGCTGAATAACATGACTACCAGGATTATGGCCGCGGTAATGGAAATGTTCAGTGTGAACAGATGCTCGCCCCCGGCGCAGAGCATTTCGTGCATGCGCGTGGGCTCATACCATAGGATGCTCAGCAGATAGAATGCCGGCAGCACCAGAGCATAAACGAAAACGGGCATGAACTTAACGAAAGCTTTGGGATATACTTTCATTTTGGTCATCATTTTTGTTGTGACAAAGATAAGCATATTTTGTTTTCGTCACAAGATTCGGCTGTTTTGTCACTTTCAACTGATTTTTGTCACAAAAACGATATATCGGCGTACAACGTTTTTGGGCATGGGCCTGAGGTTTTACCTTTGTGGTACAAAAAACCGAACGATATGACGCCACCAACCTGGACGAGGCTCGACAATGCCTCCCTCATATACCCCGCCTGCCGCACAAGACGGTATGCCACGACCTTCAGGATGTCTGTCGCCTTGAACGAAGACATTTCAAAAGATATACTCGGCCGGGCTCTGGAGAAGACCGCCGCCCGCTTCCCCAGTTTCTGCTATGGTCTGGACAGGGGCTTCTTCTGGTGGATACTCCGCCGTCTGGAAAACAAGCCTGTGCTCAGTTCCGACGGGGGTATGGAGCCTTTCAATTTCCGCAGGAACGGAGGTTTTCTTTTTAAAGTGTCTGCCCAAGACAACGAAATAGTCCTCGATGTGTTCCACGTCCTGACTGATGGCTATGGGGCGATGACCTTCCTGCTCAGCCTTACTGCAGAATATCTTCGCATGCGTTACGGGGCGCAGATCCCGTCGTCGGGATGGATACTGGATCCGGAACAGGACCCCAGCTATTCTGAAATGGAGGATAGTTTCGACCACTTCTCTGGCATAAAGGGGGAACTCGACAAAGAAACCCGGGCCTATCATCTTAAGGGAACCATCGGCAGGCACGATGTCCATGACGGAGTACGTGTTTCCATCCCCATAGATCAGATCCGGCAGAAGACAAAGGAAATGGGCTGTACGGTAACGGAGTTCATCACTGCAACGATGCTCAAGTCCCTTCAGGAAGTGAGGCGCGCGAAGGATCCGGACTCAAAGCTGACATCCATGAAGATCGAGGTCCCTGTTAACCTGAGACCCATCTTCGGGAGTGTTACGCTTCGTAATTTCTCTTCGTACGTGCACCTTGGGATCGATGTCCGCAACGGAGACCTTTCGTTCGGCGACATACTGGAAGAGGTGAAACGTCAGAAACAGATCTTTGCACAGCCGGGCCGACTTACAACCCGGGTCGCCGGCAATGTCGCGCTCGAAGACAATCCCGCCATCAGGCGTATCCCACTCTTCATCAAAAAGCCTGTAATCAATTATATCAAAACCCATAAGGGCGACCTGTATTGCTCTCAAACCATGTCCAACATCGGCGTTATCGACCTTCCGGAAGAAATGAGACACTATGTAAAAGATGTCGATTTTATACTCGGACGTCCCAAGATCCGCCCGGGAGCGGTGGGATGCGTGAGTTATGAAGGGCGTCTTAACCTAAACTTTGCACGCCGTATTGTAGAGGCTGACTTCGAGGACCGTTTTGTCGCCTCGATGCATGAGCTAGGAATTGATGTCAGTGTGCGCTCCTACCGGATATGTTCAAATACCCCAAAGAGCCGGATGATTCCGCAGGTCGCCCCAAGATGGGCCAGGATGCATTTGCTTCGCAGACTGTTGCTTATTTGACGATGTACTTCTTGCCGGCATTCCATGCGCCGCCTACGACTTCGCCGATGGCACGGTAGCACATACCGGCCGCGTCGAACACGATAGGCTGCAGTTTGGCAAGATCCACTTTTCCATCCGTGAGGATGCTTTCATCCGCGCTCATATTCACAACTTCTCCCACGAGGATGCCGTCTTTCCAACTTACTACCTTGCACTCGAGGGTGAGGGGATATTCATTGATGATGGGCGCGTCCACGTTGGGGCTGGGGGTGACGGTGAATCCCACTTTTGCCACCTTATCCGGCACGTTATTGCCGCTCACTATGCCGAGGTAGTCCGATTCGGCCACTGTGCGGATGTCTGCGAACGACACGGTGAAGGCGCCGGTAAGTTCCAGATTTTCAGTGGTTTTGTGCTTGGACAGCGACACCACGATCTGGTTGTGGTCGTACTGCCCGGCCCAGGCGGCCATCATAACGTCCGGGGTGTGGTCTTTGTCCCAGGTTGCAATCATTACGCAAGGCTGGGGCGTTGTCATAAGAGCGTGGCTCGCGCCGAAATTCTTGCGCCCGGCCACCTCCTGAAGGGTTTCTTTGCTGTTCATATCGCTATTATTCTGATTATTTGTACTTTTGCAAGCGGCCAGCAGCGTAATCGCCACCATGGCCGAAAGGATAGTTAGTTGTTTCATATCTGCAAAGTTACGAATAAAAGGGCAATTTCGCCGTGCAAGATTGTCCGGCTTTTGGATTTATAAGGTACTATGAAGAGATTGCTAATACTTGCGGTCGCACTATTTGTTTCAACTATGGTTCCCCTGAAGGCCCAGACCAT